>JAGPGQ010000197.1 GCA_018055925.1 Micropruina sp. | reverse complement strand
CACCCACGGGTCATAGACGAAGCTCCCACCCGAGTACAGGTCCTGACCCACGAACACCCCATCCGCACCAAGGCCACCTTCGGCGACAAACGGATACGCACCCGCCAATGTCGCTGACGTGTCCTGATGGCGGGTCAGGCTGAACCGGCCCGGTGTCCGCAACCGCGCGGCACCTGGCTCGCCGGCCTTCGGGAGGTAGATCGTGGCGCGCCGCTCGGCCCGCTCCTGCTCGGCCTTGACCCTGGCTGCGGCGAGTGCGGCCTTGCGCTGCTCGGCGTGGAGCCGGGCCTCTGCGCGGCGGCGCTGCTTGCGGAGCTTCCGTCGTTCCTTCGTCGGTGCCACCAGAACGGCGGTGTGCAGCCGCTCGCGATCCTGGGTCACAGCCCCAGCCCCCGCGCCCGCTTCACAGCAGCGATCTTCGCCGGCTCGAACCACGACCCATCCCACTTCGAGGCCGGAAGGTCGGTCCGCTTCGGAGCACCCGGCGATGAGTACGACACCAGCAACTCCGGCCCGTCCCGCATCGAGGACGGCCCGGTCTGATCGGCTTCCTGAGCCTCGGTGCCGGGTTCGGTGTAGCGGCGCAGCAGCGAGACGTACCCGATGTGCGGATTGACGACCAGCGCGTAGTCGCCGGAGATCGCCACCTGGTCGTTGGTTCCCTCGCCAGGCTCGTCGTAGACGTACCCGTTCTCCAACGCGGCCTCAGTGGTCTCGTCGCCGCAATCCCACTGCGCGAGGTAGTCCACCGCATCGACATGCCCCAGCTCACCGAGGATACGCAACGGCCTGTCGGCTTCATCGCCCTGGAGGAACACCACGTTGACCCACCTGGACGGCGCAGCCTCCTCGACGGCGGGGTCAGGATGCCATGCGATCCGGCCGGCCGCGATGAAACCCTCGGCGAGCCGGTCGTAGGCCCGGTCTACGAGGCTCGCCGCCTGGCATAACTCCTCCGCAGCAGCCAGCGCATCCCGCACCCCGGCGTCGTGGTTCCCGTCGTCGTTGAACGCGTGCGCGGCCTTGCGCTCGTGAACATCGGCGATCTGATCGAGCACCTGCCGCAGCGAACGCATCCCCGACGACAGATCGCCGATCACCCCGTACATCTGCGCGGGCTGATCGAACGCACGGCTCGCATGAGCCAACCCCCGCAGAGCCTCGGACGCCTCAGCAGCGTCGGCAGTCGAATCGAAGAACGTGGGCATGGTCGGCCTCCTCGGGAGTCGTGTGATGAGGAGGTGCGCTGCCTAGCACCCCGGCGCTGTCGGAGGCGGCTGACATACTTGACGGAGGCGTCGGAGGGAGGCACAAGGCAGTCACCGGCGAGAAGGAGAGCCCACATGGACGACGCGCGCGACGAGTCCGGTAGCGACGAGGCTATTGGCGGGCAGGCCGAGGAAGATGGTCAGATCAGGTCCGGCGCGCTTGAACTCGCGACGTCCACGACCCTCGTCGAAGTGACGCCAGGTGTCGCAGTGGTATTCGGCGAAGTCCCCGACGGTCTTGAACTCATCAGCCTCGACATGGTGCCTTCCTTTGACCGCGCCCAGCTCTCCACCACTCTTGGCTCCCTCGGCAACGCAGGCACCATCGTCGGAAACGTTGCGGAAGCTGTATCGAGCGCGCAAGGCCTCTTCCGCGTCAACGACGCCACGCTGTCCCTGCTGAAGAGCGGCGGACAGATGGCAGCAAAGGACGGCGCCAAGCTCGGGGCGATCTTCAAGAACGGCGAACTGGTCGCCCAGGCGCGCTTCATCCCCGCTTCAATCACAGCCGCTACAGCGATCGCAGCCATCGGCCCGGCCGTCGCCATGATCGCGCTCCAAATGCAGCTCGGCGAGATTTCCGGCCTCGTTCGTACCAACATCCAGCTCACGACGCAGACGCTCAAAGCCATCCGAAACGAGCAATGGGCGGAGCTTGAAGGACTGGCGGAGTCCGTCGATGAAGCGGTCAAGGAGACCCGCGAACTCGACGCCATCACCGACTCTGTCTGGGAGCCCATCGCTCCCAGCGGCCCCAACATCCGCAAGCAACTGAAGCTGTACCGCAAGAACGTGGCAGGCCACGTCCAGGAACTCGGGAAGCTGGAGGGTCGCGCTCGCCGCCAGTACCTCGAATCCAACGCCGAAGCAATCGTCTTCGATACCTACGCGCTGCTCAGCTCGCTGAATACCCACGCGGAGTACCAGGCTGTCCGGGCTGCCCTCGCCAGAACACGAAGCGCAAATGACGAGAGCGAAGCGCAGCTCTTCGAGCGGATCGCCCGGAACACACCCGTCGAGATCAACGAGTCGCTCTCCGAAATCCGCTCGCTGACCGAGTCACTCGTGCGTGAGTTACGGATCATCGCCGAGCTCCCCGGTCGCGCTACCGTGCCTCTCACGAAGAAGCGGAAGGACGCAAAGGCGTCTCAGCTCACTTGCAGGCAGCTCCTCGAAGCTATCGCGCCCTTGGCCGACATGCTCCAGCCAGCGGTCGAAATGCCAGCGGTGCCGACGACCGTGTGCGCACCCGAGGGGCTTGAACTCGATCCGTACCTGCATATCATTCGGTGGTTTCTTGAGGACGGCGAGACGCTTCGCAGCGTGGCCTTCCCATACGAAGTGGGAACTCACAACTTCGCTGGAGTCGTGCCAGCGATTCTCGCTAGACGGGTTGATGCGACCTGGGACGCGCTCGCGCCCGGAAGAGCCGGTGCAATCGTTGAGAAATTCGCGTCGAGCACATTCGTAGCGGTCACTGACCGACGGATCGTCACCGCCAACCCAGGGAACCTCCTGAAGCGGGGCGAACTTGGCACGATCTACTCCCTGGATGAGGTGCGTAACGTGCGCGGTCGCTCACACGGCGGAGCGGGCGTCCGGCCCACCATCGATGTGGCCACGGAGGAGCGCGATCTGCACTGGATGTTCCCCGACTCCGCGGTCCACGAGGACATCGACAGCCTGGCCGCGGCGCTCTCCGAAGGAACGCCCCGCGCAGTTTCGGCCCCAACAGCGATTGAACGACTCCCCGTAACAGACTCCGCCGTCGACTCCTAGATCGCGCGAGGGAAGGCATGAGTGAGCAGGAAGGCTTCCGGCCGACGGGTGGCCGGGCAAAGGGAGGCAGGTGCGCGCTGTGTGGAGCTCAGGCAAAGCTCACCAAGGCACACGTGCCACCGAAAGCTGCGTTCAACAAAGGGAGCTTCTCTTGGGGAGGAACCACAGGAGACAGCCGGCTTACCCACGGACGGCCACGACTCGGGGGCGCTAGCCTCTACGCGCACTGCGAGCCCTGCCGAGCATCCACATCACCCTGGGATGACGAGTACATTCGATGGGCATACTCCTTCGCTAACGTCCTGCTCAACTCCCAGTGGAAGGGCCAGCGAACCCAGGTAGAAGGCACGCTGAGCGAGGTGCGCCCCGGTCGATTCATACGCTCAGCACTCGCAGGGATGACAGCGTTGGCACCCAAACTGATCGACTCGCACCCAGGCCTAATCCGGGCGGTGCGGGAGGGTGTCCCGTCCCCACCGCCGGAAGATATCCGCTTCCTGATGGCAGTCGCGCCCGACGGGGCGGCGGCGATCGTGGAAGGTGCGCACGAAGGCTTGGCTGTCCAGATGTCTTTGACTCAGGACGGCAGCGGAAGACGGATGACGGCGACTGTGCCAACGATATCTGCGGTGATGCACTTCCCACCGTTCAGCTTGCTGCTTGCGGATCGACAGCTCGTGAGTTCCTTGCCGCATGTCGACTGCACCGAGTGGTTGCAGCTCGGCGTGGAGGACCTGGCTGATGTGCAGGTCGTTTTCCCGGTGGTTGACCTGCCCCGGACCACGAGCGCACCGGTTCCCGTCTCGATGCTTCGATTCAACGAAGCTCGTGCCTGAACAGCGCGTGCGCGACTTCTGCTAGACCCGGCGGCTGAGTGGGAGCGCGGCGGCTGTGAAGGCGGCGGCTTGCTGGCCGACGAGGAGCCGGGTCTCGCAGGATGCCTGGATCGCGGCTTGCTCGATAGCGGCAACGGCGGCGTCGAGTTCCTCCACGGTGGGTGCGGATACAGCGATGAGGCCGGTGTAGCGCAGGATGCCGTGCCCAGCGGTGAGGTCGGCTTCTTGCTGGAGCACGTCGTGGTACTCGGCGGTCTGGGAGGCATCCTCGATCTGGCCGATCTTCGCGCGCTGGGCTTGGTCGGAGATGTGCTCGACCTTCTTCTTGCGGATATCGCGAGCGGCCTGGTCGGAGCGCATCGGGGTGCAGATCAGCGAGAACGAGCGCTGGATGCCGGTGGACAGCAGCATCGGCGACAAGAACCCCGGATACACCAGCGACCGCGGCCACTCACTGACCCAGAGCACCGCGTGGTGAGCGGAATCGGTGCGCAGCCGACCCCAGGTCTCGGTGACTGCGACCGGTCCCGCCGTTGCGAGCGACTGGCCAAGCCGACCGTGACGTTCCAGGGTCGCGGCGATGGCCGGGTCGTAGGCCGAGCGCAGCATGACCGCGATCTGCCCCGGTGTCAGCCATCCCGAGGGTGACAGGTCGGCAGAGCGGAGCGCGGCGACGAGGGTGTTCATCTCTTGCCGCAGCACGGCAGCGGCACCACGTATCCCGCCTCCGGCGGTTCTGATCTGCCGGGCGCTGGTTCTCATGTCCAGCGACAGCGAGAGCGTGGTGGCATGGCGCTCACCGGCGGGACCGGCACGCTCGATCAACTCTGCATAGGTGTCGGCCGCCCACGATCCGTCGGGGGTGCCGTGGGTGGCCCACCATTCGGCGAGGCCGGTTCCTGAGTCTGGGAGGGTGCGTTCGAGGACTTGCAGAGTCGCGATACGCCCGGACCGGCAGACCGTAGCGAGAACGCGACTCCAGGAGGTGACGCGGCGTTCCTGCTCGCCGGGATCGAGGAGCACGAACGCGGGATGCGTAACCTCGCACACCACGGTCAGGGTGGCTCCATGCGGGTCGTGGATCATCCCCGCGCTCGTCTCCGGGTCGGTGTACTCGCGCAACCGCGCCATGTCACCGGGCAGCGCGAGTGTCCCGACGGGGCGCGGCACCACGATCCTGCGCCGGTACAGCAGTTGCCCGCCGGTGGTGCGCCACAGCCACCAGCAGGCGATGGGCAGCCATTCCACGATCGGTCGGCCCGCGATGGGAATCCAGGTCAGTGCGGCGGCGAGTACCCAGATCGGTGCGGTGTAGGCCAGCAGCATCCCACCTCCGGCGTAGAACGCGCCGATCAACGTCGCTCCGCCGATGGCGAGGGTGATGAGCTGCGTCAGCGACAGGCCGAGGAGGACACCGCGGCGGGTGAGGCGGGAGAACTTCACCGGCACCAGCTCGCCCGCAGTCTGCCGGTCGTTGTTCGTGCTGCTCATCGTCTACTCCTTCGTCGGGCGTGGCGCAGGCGGCGGGGGCTGCTTAGGCGGCGGCGGTGACGGATCGGCGCTTGGCGGACGCGGCGCGGGGCTCGACGGCGGTGCCACCGCTGGTGTTGCGGGCGGTGGTGGTGTCTGCGCGGCAGCGTCGGCGGCGTGCTCGCCCTGGGCTCCCAGTGCCGTCCCGGCCTTCGGTCCGGCTGTGGCGGCGCCCTTGGCGACGCTCGCTCCAATCACCACGCCCGCGGCCACGGGGCCGGCTGCGGCTGCTCCGCTTCCGCCGGCTGCGGCACCTCCACCGCCTGCCGCGCCTCCGCTGCTCGCGGCAGGTGTCGGCACCGGGGTCTTCGGCGGCGGTGGCGCGCTGCTCCCGCTCCATCCGCCAGCGCCCCCACCGGAGTTGCCGCCGCTACCTGTCCCGTCGAGTACCTTCTTCGGGTCTCCGCCGCCTTGCGGCTTGGACGGGACCGGGATCGGGCGGTTGAGCGCGCTCTTGGCGTCCTGTTCGGAGCCGATCGCGTGGTACATGTCGAACCCGACGAACGCGATGAACTTGTAGGTCAGATACGGCGCGAACGCGGCCATCGCCATCAGCACGATCCCGGCGATGGGATCACTGACTGACGCCAGGTCCGCGTCGATGGGTGCGGAGACCTGGGTGATCGCGACCAGGAACATCACGACGAGGACGAGCTTGGAGCAGATCAGGGCGACGACGAACATCGCCCATTTCCCGACCCATCCTCGGCTGGCGTCCCAGGATGCGCCGCTGAACGCGAGCGGAGCGAACACCACCGCCACCAGCAACAGTGCCTTCCTGACGAGCAGGGAGAGCCACACGATGGCTGCGGCGGTGATCGCGAGGCCGGCCATGAAGATAGTAATGATCGCGCCGACACCGGGGGCGGCGATATTGATGCCGACCAGTCCCGCTGCGAGGAGGGCGATCTTGTCGCCCATCGACTCAGTGGTCTCCCCGGCAGCCTGCACGATCCCGATGCACAGATGATCGACGACTTCCAACAGCAGCGCCGTGAGCGTGATGACCACGAACGATCCGAGGACGGATTTGGCCAGCCCCAATGCGGCGCGGGTGAGCGCGGTGGGGTCGCGGCGGATCAGTCCGGTGATGAGTTGGAGGCAGAAGAAGATCAGCATCACGAAGACCGCGATGCCGAACAGCAGGTTGTAGACGGCGACGTAGCCGGGCTTGGTGACATCCACCAGCGTGGTGGTGTCGAACACCGACCAGACCGCCTCGAACAGCCACCCGGCGGCGGCACCCATCGCCTGGGCGAGCCAGTCGAATGGGGCCGCAACCAAGGAAGCGGCACCTTCGCCGACGGCATCGCACACCGACGAGATCACGGGAACGTCGCACACGCCCATGTCGAACTCCAGCTCTCGACGACCGGCGGCTCAGACCTGCTGGCCGACGTTCCAGAAGAAGTTGATGAGCGTCACCGACGCGCCGCAGATCACCGCCGCGCCACAGGAAACGAGCACGCCGATCTTTCCGCGCGAAGCGAGGTGCGGGTTGGACGAGTTGGCTCCGAAGCCCCACACGATCGCGGACACGATCAGCGCGAGGACGCTGAGGATCAGGCCGATGGTCATCACCGCGCCGACGATGGTGCGCAGCTGGTTGATCCCCGGCAGCCCGTTGGTCTTGGGGTCGATGTTGATGTCCATCGGCGACAGCAGCGGCGCGGACATGACGTTGGCGAGCAGATCGAACACGGTAGGTCTCCTTGGCGACGGGCGGCCCGCCCACGAACTCGCAGACGGGTACACGCCACAGGTGCAC
>JAGPGQ010000196.1 GCA_018055925.1 Micropruina sp. | reverse complement strand
GCAGATCGGACTCGATGCCGCGGCCACCAGCCTGATCTTCGCGCTCTCCTCCGGGATCGACATGACCCTGTTCTACGTCGGCGGCTCGATCATGGACCGGTTCGGCAGGCGGTGGGTGTCGGTGCCATCCATGGTGATCATGGGGCTCGGTTTCGCCCTTCTTCCGCTGGCCGATTCGCTGCTGGCGGTCGGGCTGTTCGCCGCCCTTCTCGGGCTGGGCAACGGCATCTCCGCCGGAGCGGTGATGACCATCGGATCGGACGCGTCGCCGGCGATCGGACGCGCCCAGTTCCTGGCCGGCTGGCGGCTCACCACCGGGCTCGGCCAGGCGGCCGGGCCGCTGCTGATCACCGGGATCGCCCTGGTGGCGCCGCTGAGCGTGGCCGCGCTGGCGATCGGCGCGATCGGCCTGACGGGCGCCGGCTGGCTGTGGCGCTGGGCTGGCGATCGGCGCGATCGGCCTGACGGGCGCCGGCTGGCTGTGGCGCTGGGTGCGCGAACCGGCGGCGATGCCGCGCTGACGGGCGTCCGTCCGGCAACGCCGGAACGTCCATAACGATCCAGCAACGACCGTCCGAAGTGCCTTGACCGGGTTCGCGGCCAGTCCTAGCTTGACCTCACACGAGCCCTTCAGCGAGGCTCATCAAGCGATCCAACGGAGGATCCCCATGCGTGCAAAAGCACTTGTGGGCGTGGCATTTGCGGCTGCGCTCGCGCTGGTCGGCTGTAGCTCCGGCGCACCGGCACCCACCGAATCGGCAGCCACGTCCGCCCCGGCCGGTGGTGCCGGCGGCGACGTCGGCGTCTTCACCTGGTGGGCCGACGGCTCCGAGAAACTGGGCCTGGAGGCCCTGGAGAAGCTGTTCAAGGAGAAGTACCCGAACAACACCTTCGTCAACCTGGCGGTCGCGGGCGGCGCGGGCAGCAACGCGAAGGCGAAGCTGGCCGCCGATCTGCAGAACGGCAACCCACCGGATTCGTTCCAGGGCCATGCCGGCGCCGAGCTGCAGGACTACATCCGGGCCGACCAGATCGACCCGGTCAACGACGTCATCGATGCCCTGGGCGGATCGACGGTGTTCCCGCCGAATCTGCTCGAACTGCTCACCGTGCAGGGCAGCATCTACTCGGTGCCGTCCAACATCCACCGCGCGAACGTGGTGTGGGCCAACCCGGAGGTGCTGAAGAAGGCCAACATCACCGCTGAGCCGGCCGACCTGGACGCCTGGCTCGCCGACATGCAGAAGCTGAAGGACGCCGGCGTCTCGACGCCGCTCAGCATCGCCGGCACCTGGACGCAGGTGCAGCTGTTCGAGACCGTCCTGATCGCCGATCTCGGCGTGGACGAGTACAACAAGCTGTTCGCGGCCGGTGCGAACTGGGAGTCCGACGGCGTGAAGAAGGCGGTCGCGCACTATGCGCAGCTGCTCAGCTTCGCCAACACCGCCTCCGACGGCGACGACTGGCCGGGGGCCACCGATGCGGTCATCGACGGCAAGGCCGCCTACAACGTGATGGGCGACTGGGCGGTGGCGCAGTTCGCGTCGAAGAACAAGACCGACGGCGAGGACTACACCTACTTCCCGGTGCCGGGCACCAAGGGTGTGTTCGACTTCCTGGCCGACTCGTTCACGCTGCCCAAGGGCGCCAAGAACGCGGCCGGCGCCAAGGACTGGCTGGCCCTGATCGGCTCCGCCGACGGCCAGAAGGCGTTCAACCTGGCCAAGGGGTCGATCCCGGCCCGGACCGACGTGCCGTCGACCGACTTCCCGGCGTACCAGCAGAGCGCGATGGCGTCCTTCAAGGCGGACAAGATCGCCCCGTCGATCGCGCACGGCGCGGCCGTCAGCCAGGCGTGGAACTCCGACATCAGCTCGGCGATCTCGAAGTTCTACGGCTCGAAGAACCAGGCGACGCTGATCACCGACCTGGTCGCCGCCGCGAAGAAGCACGCGGTCTGACCCCGAGTACCGCCAGGGGTGCGCCCGGTTCCGCCGGGCGCACCCCACGGACGTGAGGAGGCCGGATGCGCCGGCTGCGTACCTGGGGGCCCGGCCTGCTGCTGGTCAGCCCCTCGATCATCCTGGTCGGCATCTTCGTCTACGGACTGATCGGCGTGAACGTGCGGACCTCGCTCGCCGAGACCCGTGACCGGATCACCGGCCGGGTGACCAACCCGGGCGGACTGGCCAACTACACCAACCTGCTCACCGACGACCGCTACCAGCACGCGTTGTGGAACCTGCTGGTGCTCACGGTGGTGTTCATGGCCGGCACCATGGTGTTCGGCCTGCTGTGGGCGGTGCTGCTGGAGCGCGGCGTCAGCGGTGAGGGGGCGTTCCGGTCGATCTACCTGTTCCCGATGGCGGTGTCGTTCGTGGCGGCCGGCATCGCCTGGCGCTGGCTGCTGTCACCGGCGCAGGGTCCCGATCAGGCGATCGGACTCAACCAGCTCTTCCTGAAACTCGGCATGCCCTGGCTGCAGAGCGCCTGGTGGTCCGATCCCGGACCGTTCAACATGGCGGCGATGGCGATCCCGGCCATCTGGCAGCTGTCCGGCTACATCATGGCGTTGTTCCTGGCCGGGTTCCGCGGCATCTCCGACGATCAGCGGGAGGCGGCCCGGGTGGACGGCGCCACCGAGTGGCAGCTGTACCGGCACGTGCTGTTCCCGCAGATCTCACCCGTCGCACTGTCGGCGCTGATCATCCTCGGCCACATGTCGATGAAGATGTTCGACCTGATCTACTCGATCGCCGGCGCCAACTCGTACACCGCCGAGGTCCCGGCCACGTTCATGTGGATCCAGCTGTTCCCGCAGTCCAACCCGACCGGAGCGGCCGCCAACGCCACCGTCATCCTGGCGATCGTCGCCGTGGTCGTGATCCCATACCTGATCTATACCAACCGGACGGAGAAGGGCGGTCACCGATGACCGCGGCCGTCGACACGCTCACCCCGACGCCGGCGCAGACGCCGCGGCGACGCCGGATCACCCCGATGCGGACGGTGCAGTTCGTCCTGCTGCTGCTGTTCGCCTGCGCCGTGCTGGCCCCGCTGTACGTGGTGCTGGTGACCAGCTTCAAGGGCGGCGCGGACGTCTCCGCGGCCAGCGCCTGGGACCTGCCGCGGATCTTCTCGACGGACGGCTGGGCGTCGGCCATCACCAGGCTGGCGCCCGCGCTGGGCCGGTCGCTGGTGCTGGCCCTGGTGGCAGCGGTGCTGTCGTCCATCCTCGGCTCGCTGAACGGCTATGTGTTCGCGAAATGGAAGTTCCCGGGCGCCGACATCGTGTTCACCGCATTCCTGTTCGGCATGTTCATTCCGTATCAGGCGGTGATGATTCCGCTACAGCGATTGCTGCTCGACCTGCAGACCCACGGCTTCGGCTGGATCGACGGCATTCCGAAGCTGATCCTGGTGCACACCATCTACGGCATCCCGATCTGCACCCTGATCTTCCGCAACTACTACGCGACCGCGGTGCCGAACGAGATCCTCGAGGCGGCCCGGGTGGACAGCGCCGGCATGCTGCGCATCTATTGGTCGATCGTGCTGCCGGTCTCGATCCCCGGCTTCGTGGTCACGTTGATCTGGCAGTTCACGTCGGCCTGGAACGACTTCCTGTTCGCGCTGTTCCTGACGTCGCCACGCAACGGCCCGGTGACCTACGCGCTGCAGGAACTCGCCGGCGGCCAGAATCCCGACTATCCGTCGATCATGGCCGGCGTGCTGGTGGCGTCCCTGCCGACATTGCTGGTCTACATCGCGCTCGGCCGGTACTTCATCAGCGGCCTGATGAGCGGCTCGGTGAAGTAGCGGACGGGACGCCGGGTCGCAGGCACGCGGTCAGCTTCCGGGTGGCGGACGCGGCCGACTCGGTGGCGGTCGGACCGAGAGCGGCCAGGCTGGCCAGCAGCGCGGCGACCTCGGCGGTCTCCAGTGCGAGCCGATGGACGGCGACCGGTGCGTGCAGCCGCAACCCGCCCCGGCGTCCCGGCCTGGACTCGATCGGGACGCCCGACTCGCGCAGCCGGGCCACGTCCCGCTCCACCGTGCGGTGCGCCACGCGCAGTTCCTCCGCGAGCCGCATCACGGTCACCGGCTCCGGCCGGGCGGCCAGGATCTCGATGATGCGTTGTTGGCGCTCGACCCGCCGCAGGGTCAGGTGGGGATCGCGGGAGGCGGCGCCGAGTCGCTGGGCGGGCATGCGGCACTTCCTCTCAATCCCGACACAACGTGACGGGGTTGCACTCTACCGTCGGGAGCATGACCACCACCGATCGCAGCACCGTTCCCGCCCTGTTCGACACGTACGCCCAGGCACTCAGCGCCATCGACCTGGACACCCTGGCCGACTGCTACTCCTATCCCGCCCTCGCCCTCACCCGGCAGGGACGCCAAGCGGTCACCGCACCCGACCAGACCCGGGCGTTCTTCGCCGCCAACGGCCCGCGCTACCTGGCCCGCGGGATCGTCGGCGTCCGGATCGCCAACCTGCGGGCGGCCTACGACTCCGACGGGCTGTGGATCGGCCTGGCCGACCTACAGAACCTGGACGCCGACGGTGCCGTCGTCGATGTGGAACTGAACGCCTACCAGTTGATCCGCGACCAGCAGGGCTGGACGATCGCCGTCACCACGCCGCTCGAACCGCACTGATCCTTCGTCAGTCGTCGTAGGACTCGCGCCCCCGCCGCACGATCAGCGGGTCGGGATCATAGACCACGGAATGGTCTTTGCCCTCGTAGTCGAACTGATTCAGGAAGGCCCGCATGGCGTTGATCCGGCCGCGCTTCTTGTCATTGCTGCGAATGGTCGTCCACGGGGCGTGCTTGGTGTCGGTGCGGGCGAACATCGCCTCCTTGGCCGCCGAGTAGGCGTCCCACCGATCGAGCGACTCCAGGTCCATCGGGGACAGCTTCCACCGCCGCACCGGGTCGATCTGCCGGATCGCGAACCGCGTCCGCTGCTCGCGCCGGGTCACCGAGAACCAGAACTTGGTGATGTGGATGCCCGATTCCTGCAGCATCCGCTCGAACTTGGGCGCGTGGTGCATGAACGTCTCGTACTGATCGTCGGTGCAGAACCCCATCACCCGCTCGACGCCGGCCCGGTTGTACCAGGACCGGTCGAACAGCACGATTTCGCCGTTGGTCGGGAAACGCTCGATGTAGCGCTGGAAATACCACTGGCCCAGTTCGGTGCTGGACGGCTTGGTGAGCGCCACCACGCGCGCCGCCCGCGGGTTGAGGTGCTCGATGAACCGCTTGATCGTGCCGCCCTTGCCGGCCGCGTCCCGTCCTTCGAACACGATGATGTGCTTCAGGTCGTTGTCCTGGCCGTGGTACTGGAACTTGAGCAGCTCGACCTGCAGCAGGTACTTCTCCTGCTCGTAGTCCTCCCGCGTCATCAACTCGTCGTAGGGGTAGTCCTCGCGCCAGGTCTCGACCGCGCGGCCCCCCGGATCGATCAACTCCGGATCAGGCCCCTGGCTATCGGCAACGGTGTATCCGGCGGCAACCAGCTTGTCGATGAACTCCCGCAGGTTGTCGTCGGCATCGGGCTGGAGCTGGTCCAGATCTACGGTCATGGGTCCTCCCCTGTCGGCTTGCCCAAAGCCTACGGGTTCGGGCCGCTAGAGTGTTCGACGTGGGTGGCCGTCTGGTGTGGATCGACTGTGAGATGACCGGTCTGGACCTCATCAACGACGTGTTGATCGAGGTCGCCGCGCTCGTGACCGACGGCGACCTGAACGTGCTCGGCGAGGGTGTGGACGTGGTGATCAAGCCCTCCCCCTCGGCGCTGGCACAGATGGGCGATTTCGTCCGCGAGATGCACGCCAAGTCGGGCCTGCTGGACGTGCTGGACGAGGGTCTCGACCTGGCGACCGCCGAGGAGCAGGTGCTGGCGTACATCCGCGAGTATGTGCCCGGTGTGCGCAGCGCCCCGCTGGCCGGCAACACCATCGGCACCGACCGGGCCTTCCTGGCGCGCGACATGCCCACCCTCGAGGCGCACGTGCACTACCGCAACGTGGATGTGTCGAGCGTGAAGGAACTGGCCCGGCGCTGGTACCCGCGGGCGTATTACAACACGCCGACGAAGTCGGGCAATCACCGCGCCCTGGCCGACATCCGCGAGTCGATCGAAGAGCTGCGCTACTACCGGGACGCGATCTTCGTGCCGCCGCCCGGGCCGTCCACCGCCGAGGTGAAGCGGATCGCCGGCCTGCACCAGGGCGCGCTCAGCGAACTGATCGGTCCCGACGACGACTGACTCCGCGGCCATCCCCAGAGCTGACTGATTTTTCCGGTTGCGGAGTTCGCAATACCCCTGCTTGTGGAATGGGGAATTCCGCCCGCGTTCGCATGCGCTCGGATAGATTCCAGATCTCTATTCCCGATGGCGTGAGGTGACTGCGGTGATTCGTCCGGCCCTGTCTGTGATTCTCGGCGCGGCATTCCTGCTCGGCGCGACCGCCTGCTCGTCTCCCACGAGCACGCCCTCCCCCGCCGGCACGCCGACCGTTGCCGCACCCTCGTCGCCCGCCTCGACGAGCCCGTCCCCCGGCGCTGCGGACGTGTTCGCCGCGATGACGGCCGCGACCAAGGCCGTGCCGGGCACCGTGGTCGAAGTGGGACGCGACCGGGAGGGCACGGTCGCCACCTGGGAGATCGGCGTCCGGACCGCCGACGCCGGCGTGGAGGTCTACGTGAACCGGGCGACCGGCGAGGTGATGCGGCAGCGTCCGCTGGTGTTGTCCCGCGAGCAACGGCAGGACACCACCGTGACCGCCGAGCAGGCGATCCGGACGGCGCAGGCCGACACCCCCGGCGACCTGATGGAGCTCGATCTGGGCACCGACCGCGGACGCCTCGTCTGGGAGGTCGTGGTGCGCGAGGGCGCACGGTCGTGGGAGTTCTACATCGACGCCCAGGACGGCACGATCGTCCGGCGCCAACGCGACTGACGCCTTGCTCGAGCGGGCCGCCCTTCGATTGGCGCCCCAGGATGCCGGTGGCCTAGACTGTCTGAGCCGTGACGGCCCTGCCGTCACGTCATGGTGGGTATAGCTCAGTTGGTAGAGCACCTGGTTGTGGTCCAGGATGTCGCGGGTTCGAGTCCCGTTACTCACCCCAAATGGGTCAGGTGTGAACTTGCGACTAAGGGTCCGCCCTTGGTCGCGGTTCGCGCCTGGCCCATCTTCTTTGCCTCGGCGGCCCAGCTCAGGGCGTCGGCATGG
>JAGPGQ010000195.1 GCA_018055925.1 Micropruina sp. | reverse complement strand
GCCGCGCAGGACTCCGCTCCCAGCGGCGCAACGATGCGGAAGGCGGCCGACGCATGGGCGACACGACAGCGTCCGACAATCAGGTCACCCAGCAGGACTCCGCGACCGGCAACGGCGCGGGTGGCTTCGTGAAGGCCCGGAAGGGTTCGCTGCTGGGTGCGATCTTCCTGATGGCGACCTCGGCCATCGGTCCGGGGTTCATCACCCAGACGGCGACGTTCACGGTGTCGCTCGGGGCGGCGTTCGCCTTCGGCATCCTGTTGTCCATCCTGATCGACTTCGTGGTCCAGTCGAACATCTGGCGGATCGTCACGGTCAGCGGCAAGCGTGCCGGCGAGCTCGCCAACGCCGCCATCCCCGGCAGCGGTTTCGTCCTTTCGGCACTCATCGTGTTCGGCGGGCTGGTGTTCAACATCGGCAACATCGCCGGCACCGGGCTCGGCCTGAACGCGATGATCGGGCTCGAGCCGAAGATCGGCGGGCTGATCAGCGCCCTGCTGGCGATCGCGATCTTCCTGGTGAAGCGCGCGGGAGCCGTCATGGACCGCGTGGTGGTCGTGCTGGGCGCGGTGATGCTGCTGCTGACGTTCTACGTGGCGATCGTGTCGAACCCGCCGGTCGGTGAGGCGCTGCGCCAGACGGTGTGGCCGGACACCTTCGACTTCGCGATGATCACCACCATCGTGGGGGGCACGGTGGGCGGCTACATCACCTACTCGGGGGCGCACAAGCTGCTCGACTCGGGCGTGAGCGGGCCCGCGCACATCAAGGAAGTGACCAGCTCGGCGCTGCTCGGCATCGGTGTCACCGGGGTGTTGCGTTACCTGCTCTTCCTCGCCTTCCTCGGGGTCACCGCGAGCGGCGTGGTGATCGACGTCACCCGCGACCCCGCGGCACAGGCATTCCATGCCGCGGCGGGCGAGTTCGGGCTGCGCGCCTTCGGCGTGGTGATCTGGGCGGCCGCGATCTCGAGCGTGATCGGGGCGGCGTTCACCTCGGTGTCGTTCATGACCGTGTTCAATCGCCGGATCGCGGGACGGATGCGCGACTACGTCACGGTCGGTTTCATCATCTTCAGCCTGATCGTCTACCTGGTGCTCGGCACCACTCCGGTGGCGCTGCTGGTGTTCGCCGGCGGATTCAACGGGCTGATCCTGCCGTTCGGCTTCACGATCATGATGTACGTCGGGTGGTTCCGCAGCGATCTGCTGAACGGCTACCGGGTGAACCGCTGGCTGCTCTCGGCCGGCACCCTGGTGACCGCGCTGACCTGGTACATGGGCGTGAACGCGTTCGGGGCGATCTTCGCGTTCCTGAGCAGGTAGAACGGAGACCATGATGCGGGTCGACCTGAACAGCGACCTCGGCGAGCACTACGGCGCGTGGCGGATGGGCGACGACGAGACCATGCTGGGGATCGTCACCAGCGCCAACGTGGCCTGTGGCTTCCACGCCGGCGACCCGCGGTCTGTGCTCGAGACCATGCGGGCCGCGGCCGCCCACGGCGTCACAGTGGGGGCGCACGTGGCCTACCCCGATCTCGCCGGGTTCGGCCGGCGCGAGCTGAACGTCTCCGACGACGAGCTGGAGGCGGACGTGATCTACCAGATCGGCGCCGTGCAGGCGCTGGCGTCGGTGGCCGGCACGCGCATCCGCTACGTCAAACCGCACGGCGCGCTGTACAACACCATCGCCCGCGACGAACGCCAGGCGGCGGCCGTGCTCCGGGCCATGCGGGCCCTCGACCCGGAACTGCCGCTGGTCTGCCTGGCCGCGTCCCCGCTCGTCGACCAGGCCGAGGACGCCGGCGTCCGCGCGGTGCCGGAGGCCTTCGCCGACCGCGCCTACGAGCCCAGCGGAGCACTGGTATCGCGCCGGGAGCCGGGCTCCGTGCTGCACGACCCGGACGAGGTCGCCGACCGGATGGTTCGCCTGGTGCGCGACGGCCTGGTGACCGCGCGCGACGGCAGCGAGGTGAGGTTGCACGCCGAGTCGATCTGCGTGCACGGCGACAGCGAAGGTGCGGTGCAGATGGCGGCCGCCGTCCGGCACCGGCTGAGTGCCGCCGGCGTCCGGATCGAGTCCTTCATGGACCCGCCATGAGCGCAGCCCCGGACGGCGTCCACCTCCGGAGGGCCGGAAGTGACGCGGTGCTGCTCGACTGCGGCAGCCTGGAGCGAGCACTCGAGGTGCTGCATCGGCTCAGCGTGGCCCGGGACGCGGGAACCCTCGACGTGGACGAGCTCGTGCCTGCCGCGCAGACGGTGCTGGTCCGCGGCGGCGAAGCGCGTGGCCCGCGCGGGTTCGCCGACCGTCTGTCGGCGTTGATCGAGGGCGCCGGGACCGAAGGCGGACTCGCCGATCCGATGCCGGAGACGGTGATTCCGGTGCGCTACGACGGCCTCGACCTGGCAGAGGTCGCCGAGATCGCCGGAATGAGCGCCGAGCAGGTCGTCGAGCGCCACCTGGCCGCCCGTTACACCGTGGCGTTCACCGGGTTCGCGCCCGGCTTCGCCTACCTGTCGGGCGGCGACCCCGCCCTCGTCGTTCCGCGGCGCTCGACCCCGCGACCACGGATCGATGCCGGATCGGTCGGCCTCGCCGGTCCGTTCTCGGCGGTCTACCCGCGGCAGAGTCCCGGCGGCTGGCAACTGATCGGACGCACCGCGAGCAGCATGTGGGACCTCGACCGCGATCCGCCCGCACTGCTGCTTCCGGGCAACCGCGTGCGATTCGTTCCGGAGCGCGAGGCGGTGAAGGTCAGCGGCGATGCGACCACGGAAGCGCCCTCGACCCGGACCGGCCCGGCCGGAGGGTCCGGCCCCGCTGGGGCCGTGGCGCTGGAGGTCGTCGATCCCGGGCTGCAGACCCTCGTCCAGGATCGCGGACGCCCCGGCCTCGCGGCGATGGGCGTGAGCGCTTCGGGCGCCGCCGACCGCCAGGCGCTGGCCGCCGCGAACCGACTGGTCGGCAACGACGGCAAGGCCCCGGCCCTCGAACTGGGCATCGGCGAGTTCTCCGCCAAGGCCGCCGCCGACGTCGTGCTGGCGCTCACCGGAGCCCCCCGGACGGGAGCGATCACCGGGCCGGACGGCAGCCGCCCGGTGCCCTACGGGCGGGTGTTCGCCGTCGCTGCCGGCGAGTCGCTCACCCTCGAAGCGCCCAGTCGCGGATTCCGCACCGTGCTCGCGATCCGGGGCGGCGTGGATGTTCCGCTCGTGCTCGGCAGTGCCTCCCGGGACACGCTGGCCGGGCTCGGTACCGAACCGCTCGCGGCGGGGGACTTGGTGCACGTGGGCGAATGGGCGAGCGCGGAGACCGCGGAGCCATCACCGAGCCGTGGCCGGCTGCCCAGGCCCGGCCGGGTGACTGTCCTGCGGGTGCTCCCCGGCCCCCGCGACGACTGGTTCGCCCGCGAGGACGCCACCGGCCTGCGCCGGCTTTGGAGCCAGGACTGGACGGTCACCCCGCGCAGCGACCGGGTCGGCGTCCGGCTCTCCGGTGCACCGCTGGTCCGGGCCGAGGACTACACCGGTCGGGAGTTGCCGAGCGAAGGACTCGCGACCGGCGCGTTGCAGGTTCCACCGGACGGGCAGCCGGTGCTGTTCCTCGCCGACCGTCCGCTCACCGGCGGCTACCCGGTGATCGGGGTGGTCTGCGAGGAGGACCTCGAGCTCGCCGCCCAGCTGCCCCCCGACGCCAGGGTGCGGTTCGTGCCGGCCGCCCCCACGCGCACCCAATTCGACGACGCGGACACCGACGACCCGGACATCGACGAAAGCGAGCAGCCGATGAGCGTGCCCACCACCACTGGAGTCCGGCCCCTCACCACGGTATTGATCGCCAATCGCGGCGAGATCGCGGTGCGGGTGGCCCGCGCCGCCCGGGAGGCCGGGCTGCGCTCGGTCGCCGTCTACGCCGACGCCGACATCGACGCGCTGCACGTCCAGGTCGCCGACGATGCCTATGCGCTCTACGGCGAAACCCCCGCCGAGACCTACCTGGACGTCGAGAAGCTGCTGGAGGTGGCCCGGCGATCCGGTGCCGACGCGGTGCACCCCGGGTACGGCTTCCTGTCCGAGAGCGCCCGGTTCGCCCGCGCCGTCCAAGATGCCGGGCTGGCCTGGATCGGGCCCGACCCCGAGGCCATCGAACTGCTGGGCGACAAGGCCCGTGCCCGGGCGCTGGCCGCCCAGGTCGGGGCGCCGCTGGTGCCGGGCACCAACGATCCGGTCAAGGACGCCGACGAGGCGGTGGCGTTCGCCGATGCGCACGGACTTCCGGTGATCATCAAGGCCGTCCACGGCGGCGGTGGCCGCGGCATGCGCGTGGTGCGGCAACGGGAGCAGATCGCCGAAGCGTACGAGTCGGCCGTCCGCGAGGCGGTGACGGCGTTCGGGCAGGGGGACTGTCTGGTCGAGCGCTTCCTGGACCGGCCACGGCACATCGAGGCGCAGGTGCTGGGCGACCGGCCCGGCCGGATCGCGGTGCTCGGCACCCGAGACTGCTCGCTGCAGCGACGCAACCAGAAACTCGTCGAGGAGGCGCCGGCACCGTTCCTCGACGCTGAGCTGCGCGAACGCATCCACCAGGCCGCCGCCGGCATCTGCGGGGCCGCCGGCTACGTCGGGGCCGGCACGGTCGAGTTCCTGCTCGGCGACGACGGCACCTTGTCGTTCCTCGAGGTGAACACCCGCCTGCAGGTCGAGCATCCGGTCACCGAGATGGTGACCGGCATCGATCTGGTCCGGGAGCAGTTCCGGATCGCGGCGGGCGAGCCGATGCGGGTACCCGAGCAGATCCCCAGCTTCGGGCATGCGATCGAGTTCCGGATCAATGCCGAGGATCCGGGTCATGGCTACCTGCCGACCCCTGGCCTGATCGAGCGGTTCGACGCTCCGAGCGGCCAGGGCGTCCGGCTCGATGCAGGTTTCGCCGCCGGCCACACCGTGCCCGGCACGTTCGACTCGCTGCTGGGCAAGCTGGTCGTCTGGGGTCGGGACCGCACGGAGGCGCTGGAGCGGTCCCGACGCGCCCTGTCGGAGTTCGAGATCTCGGGCGTGGCCACCGTGCTGCCGTTCGATCGCTACATCGTGACCGAGCCCGCCTTCATCGGCTCCGGGAGCGGGTTCGGCGTCCACACCCGCTGGATCGAGGAGGAGTGCACCGCGACCTTCGAGCCGGCCGCGATCGTCGCGGCGCCGGGCCGGGCCGGCTTGCATCGTCTGCCGCTGGAGATCGACGGCCGTCTCGTCGAGGTCGGGATTCCGGACGCGCTGCTCTCCCGGCTGGGTGCCGCCGGCGGCACCGGCGGGGCCGCGACCGACCCCGGAGCCTCGGACGGGGCGGTGGCCGACGCCGGTTCGCTGCTGGCACCGTTCGCCGGAACGCTCAACGCCTGGAAAGCCGACGACGGTGCGACGGTCGCCGAGGGAGAGACCGTCGCGGTGGTCGAGGCGATGAAGATGGAGGTTCCGGTGAAGGCGCCGCGGGCCGGAACCCTGCGCCGGGTCGCGGCGGCCGGGGCGTCCGTGGTGGCGAAGGAGATCCTCGGCAGCGTGGAGACCTAGCCGCGGTCGAGGCGGCGATGCGTCGCCGCCCTGCGGAGCAAAGGAGGGACCCGTGTCCATCATCGACCTGCTGTCGGACTTCCGCGAGGGCGGCGCGACTCGGGCGCAGCTCGACGCGGCCCGGGCCGCCCGGGCGGCCTACCGGGCGGGTGATGCGGCGCCCACCAGCGGGGTCGCGCACGGACTCGTCCAGGCCAACCTGATCGCGCTGCCGGCCGACTGGGCCTACGACATGCTGCTGTACGCCCAGCGCAATCCGCGGGCGTGCCCGGTGCTGGAGGTGCTCGACGCCGGGGCGACCGAGCCGGTGATGGCGCCGGGATCCGACATCCGCACCGACAT
Source organism: Micropruina sp. (assembly GCA_018055925.1). GTDB lineage: Bacteria > Actinomycetota > Actinomycetes > Propionibacteriales > Propionibacteriaceae > Micropruina. The sequence continues at coordinate 1,372 of JAGPGQ010000195.1, read as the reverse complement.
TCCCGGTTACCGGATCTGGCGGGACGGCGAACTCGCCGAGCAGACCGGCGATGCGCGGGAAGCCTGGGCCGAGCACCCCGACCTGGTGTCGTTCCTGATCGGCTGCAGCTTCACCTTCGAGGCCGGCCTGGTCGACGCCGGGATCGCGATCCGGCATCAGGAACTCGGCCGGAACGTCCCGATGTACCGGACCAGCCGCCCGTGCGCTCCCGCCGGCCGACTGCGCGGCGAACTGGTGGTCTCGATGCGGCCGATCGCAGCCTCGCGGGTCGCGGACGCGGTCAGGATCTCGGGTCGATACCCCGCCGTCCATGGCGCTCCCGTCCACATCGGAGATCCGGCTGCGCTCGGCATCGGTGATCTGCAGGCGCCCGACTTCGGGGATCCGCCCGAGGTGCGCGACGGCGAGATCCCGGTCTTCTGGGCCTGCGGGGTGACCCCGCAGGCAGCGGTGATGGCCTCCCGTCCGCCGTTCGCCGTGACCCATGCGCCCGGCTATATGTTCATCACCGACATTCCCGACGCGAAGTACCTGGTCTGACGGAACGCCGATCAATCGCTGGTCGGGCTTGTCGGCACCCGCCCCCTGGGTCGCGACACCCTGCCGCTGCAGCAACGCCTCGGGCTGCTCGGCCTCGCTGCGGTGGGTCTCGCTCTCCTGGTCTGGTGGTACGTCCTGGTGCGCTGAGCGGTGACGATCTCGGCATCGTGACAGGGTGCGCACGACGGGACACGGTTTCGGGTCGGGACGCGAAATCGTGCCGCTCGGCGCCCATCGTGTTGCGATGCCGAGATCGTGACGTGCAGGAGGCGAGCAGAAGCGCCCCGCAGCGCGGGGTAGCGGACGCGGCCACCGCGGCGCTGCGGACGCGAACGCCGGACGTTGCCGACGCGGACGCCGGACGTTGCGCGTCGTGGGCGGGTTACGTTGAGCGCATGCGCAGCCCGACCCTGACCCGGCAGATCCTGGGGCTCGCGGTGCCGGCGTTCTTCGCGCTGGTCGCCGAGCCGCTGTTCCTGCTGGTCGACTCGGCGATCATCGGGCATCTCGGGACGCCGCAACTGGCCGGGCTCGGGGTGGCCGGCTCGGTGCTGGCGACCGCGGTCGGGGTGTTCGTGTTCCTGGCGTACGGCACCACGGCGACGGTTTCCCGGGCACTCGGGGCGGGTGCCGAGGAGCGGGTGGTGACGGCCGGCGTCGACGGCACGGCGCTGGCGCTGGTGCTCGGCGTCCTGGCCGCGGCGGGCGTCGCACTCGGTGCGGAGCCGTTGTGCGCTGCGTTGGGCGCGACCGGCGAGGTGCTGCAGCACGCGGTGGTCTACCTCAGGGTCTCCGCTCTCGGCCTGCCGGCGATGCTGGTGGTGCTGGCGA
>JAGPGQ010000194.1 GCA_018055925.1 Micropruina sp. | reverse complement strand
GTCCAGGTCTACGTCGGCGAGCTGCCGGTGCCCGTCCCGACCCCCGCGGTGCAGCTGGCCGGGTTCGGCCGGGTCGAGCTCGAGCCGGGGGCGTCGGAACGTGTCGCGGTGGCGATTCCACGCGACGCCGTGTCCTACTACGACGTCGAGTCGCACGACTTCGTCTCGGCCCAGGGTGCCGTCGAGGTGCACGTCGGCGCCTCCTCGGCCGACCTGCGGCTGAGCGGAACGGTGCAGGCGTGACCACACCCCGGTACCTCAACCGGCGGGTCTCGGTGGCCAACCGGGTGGCGGATCTGCTCGCCCGGATGAGTGTCGAGGACAAGGTCGGGCAGATGCTGCAACTCGATGCCCGGGAGGACCTGGACGACCAGGTCCTCCGCATCGGGGTCGGATCGATCCTGCACACCTCCCCCGAACGGGTGATCCGTGCCCACGAGCTGACCGAGCAGACCCGGCTGCGGATTCCGCTGCTGATCGGCGAGGACTGCATCCACGGGCACTCGTTCTGGGAGGGGGCGACCATCTTCCCGACCCAGTTGGGGATGGCCGCCTCCTGGGACCCCGACCTGCTGGAGCGGGTCGCCCGGGCGACCGCGGTCGAGGTTGCGGCCACCGGGGTGCACTGGACCTTCTCACCGGTGCTGTGCATCGCCCGCGACCTGCGCTGGGGCCGGGTCGACGAGACCTTCGGCGAGGATCCGCTGCTGATCGGCGAGCTCGCCGCGGCCATGGTGAAGGGGTACCAGGGCGAGGGCCTGACCGATCCCACGGCGATCCTGGCGACCGCCAAGCACTTCGCGGGGTATTCGGAGACCCAGGGCGGCCGGGACGCCAGCGAGGCCGACATCTCGCGCCGCAAGCTGCGGTCGTGGTTCCTGCCGCCGTTCGAGCGGGTCGCCCGCGCGGGCTGTCGCACCTTCATGCTCGGCTACCAGACCATGGACGGCGTGCCGATCACGGTCAACGGCTGGGTGCTGGACGAGGTGCTGCGCGGCGAGTGGGGCTACACCGGAATGCTGGTCACCGACTGGGACAACGTCGGCCGGATGGTGTGGGAACAGAAGGTCCAGCCCGACTACGCCCATGCCGCCGCGGCGGCGGTGAAGGCCGGCAACGACCTGGTCATGGTGACACCCAAATTCTACGAGGGCGCCCTGGAGGCCATCGAGACCGGGCTGCTGACCGAGGCCGACCTGGACGCCGCGGTCGCCCGCATCCTGCGGGTGAAGTTCGAACTCGGGCTGTTCGAGAACCCCCGGCGTCCGGACGCCGAGCGGATCCGCTCCGAGATCGGCACCGCGGAGCACGCCGAGCTCAATCTGGAGGCGGCCCGCCGCTCGCTCGTGCTGTTGCGCAACGACGGCGTGCTGCCGCTGGCCGGCGGCTACGTCGCCGACCAGGACGGGCGCGCGTCCGGGGGCGACCCGGCCCGCCGCCGGATCGCCGTGGCCGGCCCGCTCGCGGACGACGCCCAGACCCAGCTGGGCGACTGGGCGGGCGGCTCGGGGCAGGCCGGCTGGCTGGACGGCCAGCCGCGGGAGATGATCACCACCGTGCTCGACGGCCTGCGCGCGCACACGCCGTCCGGCTGGACGATCACCCACGCCCCGGGTGCCGAGATCCTGCACGTGGTGCCGAACCCGGAGGGTGAGTTCTTCCCCGACGGCCAGCCGCGTCCGCCGCTGGTCGCCTCGGCGCCCGTGGACGCCCAGGCGATCGCGGACGCCGTCGCGGACGCCGAGCGGGCCGACTACGTCGTGGCGGTGGTCGGCGACCGGATCGAACTGGTCGGCGAGGGCCGCTCCACGGCGACGCTCGACCTGCTCGGCGGCCAGATCGCCCTGCTCGACGCCCTGGCCGAGACCGGCACCCCGCTGATCGTCGTGCTGCTGGCGTCCAAACCGCTGGTGCTGCCGCAATCCGCGCTGGACGCCGCCGCCGTGCTGTGGGTCGCCAACCCCGGCATGCAGGGCGGACGGGCGATCGCCGAGCTGCTGCTCGGGCTGATCGAGCCGAGCGGCCGGCTGCCGATCTCGTTCGCCCGGCACGTCGGCCAGCAGCCGACGTACTACAACCAGATCCGCGGCCAGCACGGCGACCGGTACGCCGACCTCACCCAGGAGCCGGCCTACGCCTTCGGCGAGGGCCTGTCCTACAGCCGGGTCGAGTACCACGATCTGCATATTCCGGAGTACCGGCTGGGCCCCACCGACACGGTGCGGGCAGAGGTGACGCTGCACAACACCGGGGATCGGCCCGTGACCGAGACCGTGCAGCTCTACCTCAGCGACAAGGTGACCTCGGTCAGCTGGGCCGACTCCGAGCTCAAGGGCTTCCGCCAGGTCGACCTGGCCCCCGGCGAGCGCACGGTGGTGCAGCTGGAGTTGCCCGTGGCCGCCTGCAGCATCGTCGATGCCGAGGGCGTCCGTGTGGTCGAGCCGGGCGAGTTCGACCTCCGGGTGGGCCGCTCCAGCCGGGCCGCCGACCAATTGGTGGCGACCTTCTGGGTGGAGTGAGCGCGCAGGCGAGGGGTCCTGACGCGGCTCCGACTAGGCACTCGAGGCAACCCCGGCTAGGCTCCCTGCCATGAGACGGCGGGGGGCTTACGCCAAGGGGATCGCGAAACGCGAGGAGATCCTCGAGCGTGCGCTCGAAGTGATCGCCCGGGACGGCTACGACGGTGCGTCGATCCGGGCGATCGCCGACGCGGTCGAACTGAGCCAGGCCGGCGTGCTGCACTACTTCGACTCCAAGGAAGAGCTGTACACCGAGCTGCTCCGCAAGCGTGACATGAAGGATCGGGCCCGGTTCTGGCCGACCTTCCCCGACGTGGACGCCCGCCAGGCCCAGGAGGGCTATCTCGCCCTGATGCGGCACAACGCCAGCGTCCCCGGGCTGGTGGAGCTCTTCTCCCGGATGTCGGTGGACGCCGCCGCGCCCGATCACCCGGCACATGAGTTCTTCCTGGAACGAGGGCTCTACGTGCGCGACATGTTCATCAAGGCCTACACCGGGCGCGTCCGCGCGAGCGTCGACGTCGAGGCGCTGGCCAAGCTCATCCAGGCGACGGCCGACGGCGTCCAGCTGCAGTGGCTGCTCGACCCGTCGATCGACCTGGTGGCGCCCGTCGAGGCGCTGTTCGCCTCACTCAGCCGCTACGTCCTGCAGGACGCGGCGTCGGCCGACCAGCCCGGCCCCGCTCAGTAGAAGCTGACCGTCACCTTCGACGAGCTGATCAGTGCCCGGAAGCCGGTGATCGGGGCCGTGCCGTACCAGCGGCGTCCGTTGGTGGCCCGGACGTCGAACCGCACCTTGGTCTTGGCGACGCCCTCGACGATGCCGTTGCCGACCAGCTTCAGCTTGGCGGAACTCCACTTGGCGCCGCTGGTGGTGCGGTAGGAGATGGTGCTGGTGCGGAACTTCACCCCGGACGGCTGCCGGAACCAGATCGCACACCCGGACGGCTTGAGCGAGTTCTGCTTCAGGCACCACGAGTACTTGGCCTTGACCGCCTTGAGGATGGCGGACTTGCCCGCGGAACTGATCGAGACGGTGGCGCTGCCGGCGGTCTGATCGTCGAGTCCGTCCACTGTCACCTTCGCCGAACCGAAGCTGAAGTTCTTGTTGGTGGCGGTCACCGGGTAGACGCCGGGGAACAGCTGCACGACCGAGTTCTTCGCCGGCACGCCGGCCAGGCTGACCGGCACCAGCGACTGCTGCAGCCGGGAGAGGTCGACCATCGCCGCCACCTGCGTGAGACGGAACTGGTCGCCCGATCGGGTCACCTCGAAGGACGCCGACACCGGCTTGCCGGCCAGCGTATAGCTGGCGGACACCTGGGTCGCGTTCGGGTCGCTGACCTCGGGAACGGCGATGTCGGCGATCTTGCCCGCCGTGGCCTTCGCCAGCACGCCGTTGGTGAGGAAGGTGGTGTCCCCGCTGGGCGATCGTGCCGCGAGCGCCAGCGCGGTCAGCGCGTCGCCGGCACCCAGCGCCCGCAGGTAGGTGACGACGGCGTCCGAGGCCTTGGCGGCCGGGACGCTCGGCAGGGTCGACGGGGTCGGCTGCCCCGGCCCGGGGGTCGACACCGCCGTGGGTTGCACGCTCGGGGTGGCCGAGCCGCTGTTGTTCTGGAACGCCCAGACGCCACCGCCGATCAGGGCGAGGCCGAGGACGCCGCCGACGGCGCCGAGCACCACCTTGTTGGACCGGCCGGACGGCGGCTGGCTGGGTGGCGGCGCCCCCCAGCCCGGCTGCCCACCGTAGGGGCCCTGCGGGCCGGGGCCGTACCCGGGTGGAGGGGGCGGCGGTTGCTGCGCCCAGCCCTGGGCGGGCTGCTGCCAGCCCTGCCCGTAGGACGGCTGGGCCTGTCCGTACGGCGGCTGGGCACCCCAGCCGGCGCCCGGGGGCTGGTGCGGCTGCTGGGGGTCCGGGTTGCCGCCACCTGGAAAAGGTCCGTTCTGACTCACCTGCGTGTCCTTCCCCAACGCGGTCCTTCGATGAGGGCGAGTGTACGGTCCCGTGGCGCCACAGTGGCGAGGCACCCCGACGCTATTCTCGGCCGCATGCAGTCCGACGCCCCGATGACCCGATGGCCTTCCTGGGTGTACGGAGTGGGCGACGAACCGGATCCCCGGTTCAGCCTGGCCAACGAGCGCACCTTCCTGGCCTGGGTGCGCACCGGCCTCGCGTTCGTGACCGCCGGGCTGGGCATCGCCGCCCTGGCCCACTTCGCACCCGAGACCGGCAGCCGGTTCATCGTCTCCTCGGTGGTGATGCTGTGTTGCGGCGTGGTGTGCGGTTTCACCGGCTTCGGACGCTGGGCGCGCAACGAGCGCGCGATGCGTCTCGGCGCACCGCTCATCCGGCCGTCCGTGCTGCCGATGCTGTCGGTGATCCTGCTGCTGATCGCGGGCCTGGCCGCCTTCACCCTGCTCGGCTGATGAGCCACCATCTCGAACCACCCCACGGGATCTGGGATCCCGGGATGCAACCGGAGCGCACCTCGCTGGCCTGGCAGCGGGTCAACCTGGCCGGGTTGGGGGCGAGCCTGGTCAGCGCCCGGCTGGTGGTGGAGACGCACCCGGTCATCGGCTACACCCTGGCCGCGCTGAGCGCCACCGTGGCCGGTGTGGTCACCGTCGTGCACGCCCGCCGGCTGCGCCGGACGCTGGCCGCCCTGTTCGCCGGCGCGCGGCTGCCCGATGCCCGGGTGCACGCCCTCCTGGTCGCCCTGCTGGTGCTGATCGCGATCGGTGGCCTGGTCTTCGTCGCCGGGACGGGCTAGCCGGGTCAGCCGTCCTCGGGCAGCACGCAGCCGACCTGGCGGCGCAGCTCGTCCAGCACTTCCATCACGGCGATGCTGTCGTCGAGGGTGAGCCGGGGGCTCTCGGTGAGGCCTTCGCGCAGGCAGCGTTCCACCTCCAGCGCCTGGAAGTGCATGCCGCGCGACGTCCGCTGCGGCACGTAGGTCTCCACGACGTCATGTCCCCCGGTGTAGCGGCGCACCGTCGTCCAGTCGTAGAAGGCGCCGTCGAGTTCGAGGTAGCCGTCGGTGCCGATCACCAGGCCGCGGGACGGGCCGGCGCTGACCATGGTGGTGTGGCCCTCCGAGAGGGCGCCGCCGGCGTGGGTCAGGGTGATCGCCACCTCGGCGTCCACCCCGGTCGCGGTCAGGGTGCCGCGGCCCACGACGTCGGACGGGGAGCCGAGCAGGTCGAGCGCGAACGAGACGTCGTAGACGCCGAGGTCGAGCAGGGCGCCGCCGGCCAGCAGCGGGTTGTGCAGGCGTCCCTGGGGGTCGGGGTCCAGCTTCTGGCTGTGGTCGGTGATCACCGCTCGCACCGCGCCGATCGAGCCGTCGGCGATCCGGGCCCGGACGAAGTCGGTCGAGGGCAGGAACCGCGTCCACATCGCCTCCATGGCGAAGACGCTGCGCTCTCGGGCGGCGGACGCCACCCGGCGGGCCTGCGCGGCGGTCACCGTGAAGGCCTTCTCGACCAGCACCGGCTTGCCCGCCTCGATGGCCAGCAGGGCGTGCTCGGCGTGGAAGTTGTGGGTGGTGTTGACGTAGACCGCGTCCACCGCGGGGTCGTCGACCAGCGCTCGATAGCCCGCGTGCGCGGTCGGGATGCCGAACCGGTCGGCGAAGGCCCTGGCCTTGGCGCCGTCCCGGGCGGCGACCGCCTGGATGTGCAGCCCCTCGGTCAGCAGGTTGTCGGCGAAGATCCCGGCGATGCCGCCGGCCCCCAGCAGTCCCCAGCGGATCGGGTCGGTCATGGTGTGCTCCTCTAGTACAGAACCGTGGCGAATTGCCCGGCGACGGTGAAGCCGGTGCGCAGGTAGGTGCGCACCGCCCGGGTGTTGAAGTCGTTGACGTACAGCGAGACCAGGTCGTGCTCGGCGAGGATGAGCCGGGTGGTCTCGGCCATCGCGGGCGCCGCCAGTCCGTGTCCGCGCAGCCGGGGGTCGAGCCAGACGCCCTGCACCTGGGCGATGCCGCCGCAGCTGATCCCGACGTCGGCCTTGAACACGACATTGCCGCCGTTGTCGACGATGCCCCAGGCCCGGCCGCTCTCCACCACCCCCTGGCAGTGCGCCCGGTAGCCGGCCCGGCCGCCGGCGGCGGTCGGATCCACGCCGACCTCCTCGGTGTACATCGCCACCGCGGCGCCCAGGTAGGAGGTGAACTCGGCCATGGTGATCCGCCGCACGGGCGCCTCCGCCGCCTGCGGCGTGACCTGCCGGGTGATCATCAGCGGTTGCCGCGGCCGGATCTCCCGCTGCCCGGCGTAGCTGCGGTTGCGGCGGGCCAGGGCGCGGTGCAGCGCCAGCGCCGCCTCGCTGTCCCCGACGATCGACTGGCACCAGCGGTGCGGGCCGACGGCGTCCGCGAAGGCCGCGATCGCGGCGTCCCGCTCGGCGGCGTCACAGGGGGCGAAGACCGGCACCAGGTTCGAGCCGGCGTGTAGCAGGTGCCGCGGAGCCTCGCCCGGCCAGCCGTAGAGGGTGGCCGGCCCTCCGGGCCAGAGCACCCCGGCGTCCACCCGGGACGAGACGAACAGGTTGCCGACGGGGTCGACGGAGAGCAGGGTCCGGACCAGGGTCGCGTCGCGGGTGCTCAGGGCCCGCGCAGGCCCCATCTCCGGGCCCCCGGCTCAGCTGACCGACACCATCGGCGCGCCCTCGCGAGCCCCTTCCGGAGCCTCCTCGGCGAGCCGATTGGCCTCGGCGATCAGGGTCTCGACGATCTGGTCCTCGGGCACGGTCTTGATCACCTTGCCCTTGACGAAGATCTGCCCCTTGC
>JAGPGQ010000193.1 GCA_018055925.1 Micropruina sp. | reverse complement strand
GGCCTGCCGAACATCGGCGGCGAGGTGGTCTTCGACCCCACCTACTACGGAAACCCCCTGGTCAACGCCCTGTGCGTCGGCGTGATGAAGCACGACGACCTGCACCTGGCGTTCGCCCGCGGCACCGGCAACAAGGTGATCCTGTACGGCGCGGCCACCGGCGGTGACGGCATCGGCGGCGCGTCCATCCTGGCGTCCGAGACCTTCGACGAGGACGGCCCGGCGAAGCGTCCCAGCGTCCAGGTCGGCGACCCCTTCATGGAGAAGCTGCTGATCGAGTGCACCCTGGAACTGTTCGCCGAGAACCTGATCTCGGGCATCCAGGACCTCGGCGCCGCCGGGCTCTCCTGCGCCACCTCCGAGCTGGCCAGCGCCGGCGACGGCGGCATGCACGTCAACCTCAACACGGTGCCGCTGCGCGACCACACGCTGGCCCCCGAAGAGATCCTGATGAGCGAATCGCAGGAACGCATGATGGCGGTCGTCGAGCCGCACAACGTCGACCGGTTCCTCGAGATCTGCGCCAAGTGGGACGTGCTGGCGACCGTGGTCGGCGAGGTCACCGACGGCGACCGGCTGATCATCGAGTGGGACGGCGAGGTCGTCGTCGACGTCGACCCGGCGACCGTCGCCCACGAGGGCCCGGTCTACGAGCGTCCCTACGCGCGGCCGGACTGGATCGACCGGGTCAACGCCGACACCGCCAACGCACTGCCGCGGGCCGCCGACGACGCCGAGCTGGCCGATCAGGTGCTGCGGCTGGCCGGCTCGCCGAACCTGTGCGACAAGTCGTGGGTGACCGACCAGTACGACCGCTACGTGCGCGGCAACACCGTGCTCGCCCAGCCCGAGGACGGCGGCGTGCTCCGGATCGACGAGGAGAGCGGCCTGGGCATCGCGCTGGCCACCGACTGCAACGGCCGGTTCGCCTACCTGAACCCCTACCTGGGTGCCCAGCTCGCGTTGTGCGAGGCGTACCGCAACGTGGCCGCGACCGGGGCCGAACCGGTCGCGATCACCGACTGCCTGAACTTCGGTTCGCCCGAGGATCCGGCGGTGATGTGGCAGTTCTCCGAGGCCGTCATCGGTCTGGTGGACGGCTGCAAGGCGCTCGGCACCCCGGTCACCGGCGGCAACGTGTCGTTCTACAACCAGACCGGCGAGACCAACATCATCCCCACCCCGGTGGTCGGCGTGCTCGGCGTGATCGACGATGTCGCCGACCGGATCGGGATCGGCTTCGCGCACCCCGGCGACGCGGTCTTCCTGCTCGGCGAGACCTACCAGGACCTCTCGGGCACCACCTGGGCCGACGTTGTCCACGACGGCCACCTCGGCGGACGCCCCCCGCTGCCCGACTTCGGCCACGAGAAGCGGCTGGCGCAGGTGCTGGCGGCGGCCGCGAAGCGCCGGCTGCTCAGCTCGGCGCACGACCTCGCCGACGGCGGACTCTCCCAGGCGCTGGTGGAGTCCTGCCTGCGCCGCGACCTCGGCGTGGCGATCACGCTGCCCGAGGGCGACCCCACCGTCCAGCTGTTCGCCGAGAGCCCCGGACGGGTGCTGGTGTCGCTGCCGTCCGCGACCGCGGAGGAGTTCCTGGGACTCTGCGGCGACCGGCAGCTCCCGGTCGAGCGGCTCGGCGAGGTGACCGAGCTGGGCGAGCTGGAGGTGGTCGGCCGGTTCACCCTCGGCCTGGACGAGGTCCGCGCCCGCTGGTCCGCCCCCCTGCGCGACGCCATGGCCCACTGACGCCGGGCCTTCACATCATCCCGGGCCCTCACGTCATCCCGGCACCCCGTCATCCCCGACCCTCACGTCATCCCGGACTTGCTCCGGGATCTCCGTGCAACCCGGCGTCGAGATCCCGGGTCGAGCCCGGGATGACGTGAAGGATGTGGATCTCCCTCCAACCGAGCGTCGAGATCCCGGGTCGAGCCCGGGATGACGTGAAGGGGTGTGGGTCTTCGTGCAACCCGGCGTCGAGATCCCGGATCGAGGCCGGGATGACGTGAGGTCCGGGGTCTCCGGCATCCGGGCGGCGACGGCCCTCTCGCGTGGGCGAATGTGTCGTTCACCTGCGCACCCGCCCAGAGGAGGGGACGATCGAGGTATGGATGTGGTGGGCCGGAACCTGGTCGGCCGTGACCTGGTCGAACTGCAGCGGGAGCGGTGCTGCGACGTGCTCGAGTCAGTGCCGCCGGATGCGCCCACGCTCTGCGAAGGCTGGACGGCCTTCGACCTGGCCGCCCACCTGGACGCGCTCTGCCGCGACCCGCTGAGTTGGCCGGGCATCGGGTTGCGCGCCCTCGCCCCGATCACGACCCGCCGGGCCGAGCGACTGCAACGCCGGCTCGGCTACGACGGGCTGATCCGGCGGCTGCGCCGGCGATCGCCGGTGATCCCGCTGTTCGGCGCCGACCCGGTGCAGGGGTGGTTGCACCACCTGGGCGAGTGGTACGTGCACACCGAGGACGTGCGCCGACCCAACGGTCTGCCGGGCGCGCGCCGCGATCCGCCGATGGACGAGGCACTGTGGCTCCGCGTCCAAGTGGCCGCCCGCATCCTCTGCCGCCGGGACCGCCGAGGGCTCACGCTGCGCCTGCCCGATGGCCGGACGGCGCGCGTGCACGACCGGCCGGAGCCGCGCGTCGTGACCGGCGCACCCGGCGAGTTGATGGTGCACGTGTACCGGGGCCGGGCCGCCACGGTCACCATTGCCGACCCGGGCCGCTGAACAGCGCCGATCCTTCCTCCGTCGAGACGCTTCCGGCCAGGGGTTTCATCAGGATCGACCGTTTGAGACCGCAGGGTCGGTGACGCCGGGGGAAGCGGTGGGTCCCGCCGGACGAGTTCCTCGCCGCCGTCCGGCCGGGCCAGCCGGGACGCGGGCATTCGATCAATGCGTCCCGGCGGAGAGAACCGGCCCGAGACAAGGGGAGTGCTCGGGGATCACCCTGCTGTCTGTCGCCCGGGTGTGAGCAACAATGGAGCTTTCCGGCCAGCACGCGTGAGGACAGTGAGACTCCAATGACCCAGTATCCGTGGGAGCGTCCCGTCGAACCCGAGGAGCCGGTCTCGGCCCCCATCGGTTCACCCAGCGACCCGGCAGGGGCGACCGAACCGGAGGGCACCCCGGAGCCCGGGTCCGGCGCCGGTGAGCCGCCGGAGGCGACCCCGCCGGCCCCGGCGCAGGAACCCGTCTTCGAGGTGCCCGCCTGGGTGCAGACCGACGCACCGACGACGGAGTCGGAGACCGTCGAGGCCGAGGTGGTCGACACCGGGACCGCCAAGCCGGAGCAGCTTGCCCCGCAGGAGTGGGACGCCGGCCCCGCCGAGACCGACGAGCCGCCGACGGCCTTCGTCGAGGCGTCCGAAGCCGAGGCGTGGGAACCCGCACCGGACGAGCCGGACGTCGCGAACTCCGACGAGGACGACATCGTCGAGGCGGTCGTGGTGGAGGACGCGCCGGACGGCGACCCCGGGGCGCCCACGCCGGAGGTCCCGGACGACGCCGCTCCCACCGAACCGGAGGACGTCGCACCGGACGGCGACTCCTCGGAGGCCTCGGACACTCCCGATGCCGAGGACGCCACGGCCACCGGCGAGTCCTGGGACGCCACGCCCACCCACGATCCGGAGGGTGCCGCACCGGTGCACGATCCCTACGACGATCGCGAGGAAGAGGAGGCGACGGCGGAGGGCATGCCCGAGTCGCCGGCGCAGGTCGCGGAGGACCTCGGGGACGAACCGGCGTTCGACGAGGCCCCCTCCGCGGCCGAGGGCGCCGGCTTCGACGAGGGGTCTGCGACCGAGGACTCCGCCTTCGACGAAGCAGCCGCTGAGGGCGCTGCCTTCGCCGAAGCCACCACGACCGAAAGCCCCGCAGCCGAGGCCGTGCCGACCGAGAGCCTCGCGGCCGAGGCCGTGCCGGCCGAGAGCCTCGCGGCCGAGGCCGTGCCGGCCGAGACCCCCGCGGCCGCCGATCCTGCGGCGGCCGATCCCGCGGCCGATCTCGATCTCGGCCAGGCGGATCCGCCGGCACCCGTCGGCACCGACTTCGACGCCGCGGCGGAGGACCGGCCGGCCCCGGGCCGACCGGCCGCCGCGCCGACCCTCGACCTGAACCTGCCGCCCGACGCTCCGTCCGCGGCTCCGGGCGCCTTCGACCTGCCGGTCAGCGAACCGGGCCGCTACCAGCCCATCGAGTACGGCCAGACCGCCCAGTACGGCCAGGCCGATCCCTACGGCCAAGGGGCCCAGGCCGGCTACGGCCAGCCGGGTCAGGGTGGCTACGGGCAACCCGCCGGTGGCCAGCCGGCCGGCGGCTACGGCTACGCCCCGCTGCCGCCCTACGGTTCCCCCGCGCCGGGACAGCCCCCGACCGGCCAGACCCCGTCCACGCAGTCCGGCTACGGCTCGCACTCCAGCGCGCCGTCCGCCCCCTCGGGTGCCTACGGAACGCCCGGCCAGGGCGGCTACGGCCAGCCCGGCGCCGCGGGCGGCGGCTACGGCCAGGGAGGCCAGGCGGCCTACGGCCAGCCTTCGGGTGGCGGGTCGGGCAGTGCCCCGTCCGCACCCTCGGCGCCCTACGGCCAGCCGCCCCAGTCCGGCTACGGCTCCGGCACACCGGGCGCGGCCGGCTTCCCGCAGTACGGGCAGCCCGGTCAATCCCAGTACGGCCAGCCCCAGCCCGCGCCGGGACAGGGACCGACCCAGGGCTACGGTCAGCAGGCGCCCTACGCCGATCCGGCCAATCCCCAGGGCGGGAGCCCGTACGGCCAGCAGAACCCGTACGGACAGCCGGGCTACGGACAGCAGTACGGCCAGAACCCCTACCAGGGCTACGGCATGCAGCCCTACCCGGGCGTCGGCTCCAGTCAGGAGCGGACCTGGGCGATGGCCGCGCACTGGTCGGGTCTCGCGGTCGCGATCGTGACCGCCGGCTGGCTCGGTCCGCTGGGCCCGCTCGTGGTGATGCTCGCCCAGGGCAAGAACAGCCCGCGGGTGCGGGCCGCCGCCATCGAGGCGCTGAACTTCCAGATCACCATGGCGATCGGGTTCATCATCAGCTACATCCTGATGGGGGTGGGGATCGGCGTCGTCCTGCTGCCGTTGCTGGGCATCGTGAATCTGGTGTTCGCGCTCATGGGCACGATGGCCGAGAGCCAGGGCCGGCCGTACCGGTACCCGTTCGCGATCCGGTTCCTGAAGTAGTCACGATCGGGCCGGCGGTTCCCCGGGGGAGCCGCCGGCCCGTAGCCGTCGGCCGCCACGCTAGAGTGAGCGGGTGCTTCGTCCGGACGGTCGCCTGACCCACGAGTTGGACCCGCAGGACGCCGGACCCCAGGATGCGTGCGGCGTTTTCGGCGTCTGGGCGCCCGGCGAAGAGGTGGCCAAGCTGACCTACTTCGGGCTGTTCGCGCTGCAGCACCGCGGGCAGGAGTCCGCCGGCATCTCGGTCAGCAACGGCGAGCGCATGATGGTCTTCAAGGACATGGGCCTGGTCTCGCAGGTGTTCGACGAGCCGACCCTCAACTCGCTGCACGGGCACGTGGCGATCGGCCACTGCCGCTACTCGACCACCGGCGCCAGCGTCTGGAACAACGCCCAGCCGACGTTCCGGGCGACGCCCTCGGGCGGCCTGGCGTTGGCGCACAACGGCAACCTGACCAACACCGACGAACTGGAGCAGTGGCTGCGCGACCGGGACGCCGACCACGAGGTGCCGCACAAGGAGCGCATGGACTCGACCAGCGACACCGCGCTGGTCACCGCCCTGATGGCCACCTACGCGCACCTGGGCATCCATGGGGCGGCGATGCGGGTGCTGCCGCGGCTGCGGGGCGCGTTCTGCTTCTCGTTCATGGACGAACACACGCTGTACGCGGCCCGGGATCCGCAGGGCATCCGTCCCCTGGTGCTCGGACGGCTGTCCAACGGCTGGGTGGTGTCCAGCGAGACCGCCGGGCTGGACATCGTCGGCGCCACCTTCATCCGCGAGATCGAGCCGGGCGAGCTGATCACCATCGACGAGGGCGGCCTGCGGTCGGAACGGTTCGCGCAGGCCGACCCGAAGGGCTGCCTGTTCGAATACGTCTACCTGGCCCGGCCGGACACCCTGATCAACAACCGCCGGGTGTACTCCGTCCGGGTCGAGATCGGACGCACCCTGGCGCTCGAGGCGCCCACGGACGCCGACCTGGTGATCCCGACGCCGGAGTCCGGCATTCCGGCGGCGATCGGCTACGCGGAGGCGTCCGGGATTCCGTACGGGCTGGGGCTGACCCGCAACGCCTACGTCGGCCGGACGTTCATCCAGCCGTCCGACACGATCCGGCAACTCGGCATCCGGCTCAAGCTGAACCCGATCCGGGACGCCATCGCCGGCCGCCGGCTGGTGGTGGTGGACGATTCCATCGTCCGCGGCAACACCCAGCGGGCGCTGGTGCGGATGCTGCGCGAGGCGGGCGCCGCCGAGGTGCACGTGCGGATCTCGTCGCCGCCGGTGCAGTGGCCGTGCTTCTACGGCATCGACTTCGCCACCCGCGCCGAGTTGATCGCCCCCGGCCTGAGCATCGACGAGATCTGCCGCTCGATCGGCGCGGATTCGCTGGGTTACATCAGCCTGGAGGGGCTCGTCGCCTCCACCGGGCTGCCGAAGAAGTCCTTGTGCCGGGCGTGTTTCGACGGGGAGTACCCGGTCGAGGTGCCGGCCGGGCGAGCCGAGAAGATGCGTGTGGAGCAGGGGTGCATGGCGTGACGGAAACTGTGCGGAACCGGTCGGCCTACGCCGCCGCCGGAGTCGACATCGAGGCCGGCGACCGGGCCGTGGAACTGATGAAGGCGCACGTGGCGGCGACCCGGCGTCCCGAGGTGCTCGGCGGCCTGGGCGGCTTCGCCGGCTTCTTCGACGCGTCGGCGCTGAAGGCCTACGACCACCCGGTGCTGGCCACGTCCACCGACGGCGTCGGCACCAAGGTGGTCATCGCGCAGGCGCTGGACGTGCACGACACCATCGGCTGGGACCTGATCGGCATGCTGGTCGACGACCTGGTGGTGACCGGCGCCGAGCCGCTGTTCGTCACCGACTACATCGCCTGCGGCAGGGTTGTCCCCGAACGGATCGCGGCGATCGTCAAGGGCATCGCCGAGGCCTGCACGGCCGCCGGGGCCTCGCTGCTGGGCGGGGAGACCGCCGAGCATCCCGGACTGTTGCGGCCGGACGAGTACGACATCGCCGGCGCGACGACCGGCGTGGTCGAGCGCTCCCAGATCCTCGGTCCCGACCGGGTCCGGCCCGGGGACGTGGTGCTGGCCCTGGAGTCCTCGGGCCTGCACTCCAACGGCTACTCGCTGGTGCGCAAGGTGCTGCTGACCGATG
>JAGPGQ010000192.1 GCA_018055925.1 Micropruina sp. | reverse complement strand
GCGAGGTTGTTGCGTGAGGTCAGGGTGTTGGGGTGGTCGGAGCCGAGGATGCGTTCGGAGTCGGTGAGGGTTTGTTCGTACAGGGGGATGGCGCGGCCCAGGTCACCGGCGGTCCGGTAGGCGCCGGCGAGGTTGTTGCGTGAGGTCAGGGTGTTGGGGTGGTCGGAGCCGAGGATGCGTTGCCGGTCGGTGAGGGTTTGTTCGTACAGGGGGATGGCGCGGCCCAGGTCACCGGCGGTCTCGTAGGCGCCGGCGAGGTTGTTGCGTGAGGTCAGGGTGTCGGGGTGGTCGGAGCCGAGGACGCGTTCGGAGTCGGTGAGGGTTTGTTCGTACAGGGGGATGGCGCGGCCCAGGTCACCGGCGGTCCGGTAGGCGCCGGCGAGGTTGTTGCGTGAGGTCAGGGTGTTGGGGTGGTCGGAGCCGAGGACGCGTTGCCGGTCGGTGAGGGTTTGTTCGTACAGGGGGATGGCGCGGCCCAGGTCACCGGCGGTCCGGTAGGCGCCGGCGAGGTTGTTGCGTGAGGTCAAGGTGTTGGGGTGGTCGGAGCCGAGGATGCGTTGCCGGTCGGTGAGGGTTTGTTCGTACAGGGGGATGGCGCGGCCCAGGTCACCGGCGGTCCGGTAGGCGCCGGCGAGGTTGTTGCGTGAGGTCAAGGTGTCGGGGTGGTCGGAGCCGAGGATGCGTTGCCGGTCGGTGAGGGTTTGTTCGTACAGGGGGATGGCGCGGCCCAGGTCACCGGCGGTCTCGTAGGCGTAGGCGAGGTTGTTGCGTGAGGCCAGGAGTCCCTCCCCGTGGGCATAGGTCGTGGACTTGTCGGAGGTGCCAGCGTCGTCACGGTAGTGGGCTACGGCGGCTTCGCCCAACGCCTGGGCTGCTGCGTAGTCGTAGCGAGCCGCCGCGGCGAGGCCCGCCTGATCGAGGGACCTCGCGAACGCGACGAGGTCGTCTGCGGGCAGGAACTCGGTGGCTCGTGTTCCTACGGCTCCGGTCAGGAACTGGGTGAGGACGTCCAGGTAGGCCGTTTCATCGTCGCGATTCGGTTCCGTCTCGGATGGCTCCGTAAGGCGCGCGACGAGTTCGCTGTGTCTGAGTGCGATGAACTCGGCAGCGGCTCGCAGCGACTGGTCGCTTTGCCCGGCGCATCGACCGAGCACGGTCAGAGCCCGGGTTGTCTGGCCCCGGGTGCTCAGATCGAGCACGCGGACCAGACCGTCCACGCCGTACTCGTCCAGGAAGCCTGCCCTCACGAGTGCCTCACCCAAGCGGTCGGGCCGGAGCGGATTCACGAACGCCGGCCCGTGGTGCAGGTCCTTCAGCCAGTCCAGCAGCCGGGAGCGCCGGGCAGCGGCGTCGGCCGACTCCAGTGCGGGGATGGATCGCAACATGGCGTCGCCTTCTTCGACCGTCGACGCTCCGATGAGAGTCGCCAGAGCCACGCATTCTCGAAGCAGAGCGCGCGCTTCGGGTGGCGCGGTGAGCCTCCAATACGTTTCCTCATGGGCCAGGACGCGCTGAATCGGCTCCGGACCCCAGAACGGATCATCGGGCTGCAGAGCTGCCGCGGACCAGCTCGGATCGGCGTCGAGAACAGCGTCGAGGGCCTCGAACAACACCGCCAACGGCCAGCCGTATTGTTCCCCGCTCAGATCCGGCTGCCGATCCGGCACGGGGCTTGCCCAGGCCGTCGCGAGATCCTCAACCGCTGCCGCATAGAGACGGTCTCGTTGAGCCGGATCCAGGACGGCGACGGCTTCCGAGTTCTCGTCGCGCTGGTTCAGAACCGTCTTCAGCAAGGGCGTGGCCGTCATCTGAATGGCTCTGATCGTACTGGCCTCCACGGCGAGTCGGCCAGCCCTCTCGCGCGTCACTAGGAGGACCCGAACGGGGGCCATCTCGGAGGCGTGGGCTCCGAGTTCCTGCAGCAGATCTTTCAGATCGCCGGCGGCTTTGGCTTCCGCATAGTCGACTACCAAGAGCCGAGGCCAGGGCAACGTCGCGAGGTCCCGGCCGGCGAGGTCGCCGGTGAGCTCCCCGGCCACCCAGCCGTGCCGCTCGGCCATCCGCCGGCACAGTTCCACGGCGAATCGCGTCTTTCCGGCACCACCGACCGCGCTCACCGTGGCTACGGCGAGGCGGTCAGACCCGAGACACCACGACTCGGCCGTCGCCAGGGCCTCCTCGCGGAAGAGGTAGGTCACCACGCCGAAGTCGGCGAGAAGCAGGTCGGCAGGGTCCGCGCGTCTGCCCTTCGCGTACGTTCCCCAGGGCTGCGTGAGGGCACGGTGCCTGTCGGCGATGGGCAGGACCGCATGCCATGGTGCCCTGTCGGCCAGCGCCGACTCCCGGTTCGCGGCGAGCAGTTCCACACCCGCTGCCCGAAGTTCGTCCGGGCTTTCCAGATGAGTCAATCCGCTGATCGGACTGGCCCAGCCGCCCACGGGTGACTGCGTGCCGCGCGTCGCCGCGACCAGGCCCACGACCGCCCGTCGGGACGGGCACACCAGTGGTGATCCACTCATTCCCGGCCGGGATACGTCGTCCTTCAGGGCAAGGAACCCATCGCCGGAGATGCCGGTGAACCGGAAGGCGGCGGGGTCGCCGACGGGCTGCACGCCGTCCTTGCGCTGCTGATAACCCCAGGTGATGCAGTCGGCGTTCTGTCCTGGCTGATCCAGGTGCTCCAGCAGGGCGTAGCTGCCGATGGGATCGCCTTGATAGGCGATGATCGCCAGATCAGGGAAGGGCCATACTGGTTCGGCCCAGTCGGCGGGCGGTGCCGTCGAACAGGCTGTGACCAACCCTTCGCGTGCTACTCCGTCGGCCGGTACGACGGAGACCTCCACGCCCTTGCGTTTGACGACGTGGGCACAGGTCAGCACCAGACCGGGTGCTACTGACAGACCGGTCCCGAGGGTAGGCCCGCTCGGCCCATCAAGACGCACGACGTGACGTCTCAACTCAATGGTGTCGACCACAGTCGACCATCCCCCCGGCATCAGCGTTGCCGTCCGCTACTTGGATTCCGCGGACTTCCAGGTCAGGGAGACTTTCAAGCTTGCTTCCGCGCCGCCTTCAACCAGCAGCCCGGTCAGTTTGCCCGACTTTGCGGTGACCTGGAGACCGAACTCAACCGTGGCCTCTGACGGCTTCACCTTCTGCCACACCTCGGCAACCTGGCCGGCGATTGCCTGAATCGTGTCCCGCACGCCATCGAAGTTCAGCCGATCCTCCAGGCCGACGGGCCCGGCACCGTCGGCTGCGGAAATCTCGACGTAAAACTCGACTCCACCGGCCTCGACCAGCCGTGTTTCGCTCATCGCTGCCATCCTTCAGAATCGAGAACACCTGGCTGCAATCGTGACAGTCAGCCTGGATCGGACGCAATCAGTCGACTCGTTGTTTTGTTCACCACGCGAAAGGTGACGTTTGATCAGGCTACGGCGGCCAGGGCCGCGTCGTAGTCCGGCTCCTGGCTGGTGGTCTCGGTGAGCTCCACGTGCCGGACGATCCCGTCCGCGCCGGCGACGATCACGGTGCGGGCCAGCAGCCCGCGCATGATCCCGTCCAGCAGCGTGAGACCGAAGTCGGCGCCGAAGGACGACCGGAACGCCGAGGCCGCCACCACGTTCTCGATCCCCTCGGCGCCGCAGAACCGGCCGAGCGCGAACGGCAGGTCGTGCGAGATGCACAGCACGGTGGTGTCCGGCAGACCCGCCGCCAACTCGTTGAACCGGCGGACGCTCAGCGCGCACACCCGGGTGTCGACGCTCGGGAACACGTTGAGGATCAGATTCCGCCCGGCGTAGGCGTGGCTCTCCAGCTCCGACAGGTCGGGCAGCGTGAGCGTGAACGGGGGCAGGATCGTGCCCACGGCGGGCGGCTCTCCGGCAGTGGTGGCCGGGACTCCCCGGCAGATCGTGACGGCCATGGCGTCCGGTCTACTGGCTGGCCGCACGCCCGGTCAAACCGCCCCCCAGAGAGGCCAGGTGGGTGCGTGCCCGAACGGTGCAAACCGTCCGAGGAGCGGACATCGTGTCCAGTCTGTGAGCGAGGGCGTTCCGGCACCGTCCAGAGGCGCGAATCGGGCCCGTTTCGCGTGGTCAAAACCCCGGATCTGGCGCTAATCTCAGCCAAGATCTCAACGTCTGAGATCGTTGGGGCTCCGGTGGGCGAGCGACACACACTCGGTTGGTTGTCGCTCACGGCGACCCAATCCACACACATCGAAGAGGCGCAATGTCGAGCTTTCCCGTCGCACCGGACACCTTCCATGTCTTCGACACCACGCTGCGCGACGGCGCGCAGCAGGAGGGCCTGCAGCTCTCGGTAGCCGACAAGCTGCGGATCGCCCGGTACCTGGACGAGTTGGGCGTGAACTACATCGAGGGTGGCTGGCCGGGCGCCAACCCCAACGACACGGCCTTCTTCGCCGCGGCCGCCGACGGCGAGCTCCAACTGCAGCACGCCGAACTGGTGGCCTTCGGCTTCACCCGGCGGGTGGGCACCACCGCCGCGGCCGACCCGCTCGTCCAGGCCCTGATCGATGCCCGCACCCCCGTGATCTGCATCGTGGCGAAGAGCCACTCCGAGCACGTGATCCGGGCGCTGCACACCACCCTCGAGGAGAACCTCGAGATGATCCGCGACACCGTCAGCCACCTGGTGGCCGCCGGCCGGCGGGTGTTCGTCGACGCCGAGCACTTCTTCGACGGCTACCAGCTCAATCCGTCGTACGCGCTGGAGTGCGTCCGGGTGGCCGCCGAGGCGGGTGCCGAGGTCGTCGTGCTGTGCGACACCAACGGCGGCATGCTGCCCTCGCAGATGGGCGACGTGGTCACCGCGGCCGGCGCGATCGGCGTCGACCTCGGCGTCCATTGCCACAACGACACCGGCTGCGCCGTCGCGAACACCATGGCCGCGGTGGACGCCGGTGTGATGCACATCCAGGGCACCGTGAACGGCCACGGCGAGCGCACCGGCAACGCCAACATCATCACCCTGATCGCGAACCTGCAGCTCAAGTACGGCTGGTCCGTCGTGCCCGAGGCGGCCCTGCGCGAGGCCACCCGGCTGAGCCACGCGATCTCGGGGGTGACCAACGTCTCGCCGAACTCGAAGCAGCCCTACGTCGGCTTCTCGGCGTTCGCCCACAAGGCCGGGCTGCACGCCTCCGCGATCAAGGTGGACGCCAACCTCTACCAGCACATCGACCCGACCCTGGTCGGCAACGACATGCGCATGCTGGTCTCCGACATGGCCGGCCGGGCGAACATCCAGCTCAAGGGCGAGGAACTCGGCTACGACCTGTCGGACCGCGACCTGGCCGGGCAGATCACCGACCTGGTGAAGCAGCGCGAGATGGACGGCTACAGCTACGAGTCCGCCGACGCCAGCTTCGAGCTGCTGCTCCGCGAGCAGCTGGGCATCGCCGAGGAGTTCTTCGAGGTGCTCACCTGGCGGGTGCTGACCGGCCACGAGGTGAAGACCGAGGGCGACTCCGAGGCCACGGTCAAGCTGCGGGCCAAGGGCGAGACGGTCTCGTTCGTCGGCGAGGGGCACGGCCCGCTGAACGCGCTCGACATGGCCCTGCGGACGGCGCTCAAGCAGGCGTACCCGCACGCCGACGACTTCGAGCTGACCGACTACCGGGTGCGGATCCTCGACCAGGGCCACGGCACGGATGCGATCGTCCGGACGCTGATCGACACCACCGACGGCACCCGCACCTGGACCACGGTCGGGGTGGGCACCAACGTGATCGAGGCCAGCTGGGAGGCGCTCTACGACGCCTACCGCTGGGGCCTGACCAAGCACAACTGACCCCGGTCGCGCTATCGGGCGGACGGCCTCCCGGACGTGCGTCATGGCGGACCGGTCGCGGCGTCGGGCCTTCGGCCGGACGAGCTGGCTCCGGTTGCCCGGGACGCCTGCCCCGGTTGCCCGGGGAGGCCCGGCCACCCGGCGGCGGATCGCCCGAAGGCGCCGACCGCGAGTGCCCCGGCCACCGACCTTCGCCCGCTGCGCGACGCCCGGACGGTGGCTCGCTGCGCTCTCCTCGGCCGGTATGACTCCCTCGTCGGCCTTGCGAGGCATCCGACCGGACGCCGCTCGTTGATGGCCGCGGCACTAGGATCGGCGCATGACGGAGGAGAATGCGCACCTTCGGGCCGGTCACGCCGAGCGGGACGAGGCGGTGGCCGAACTCCGGCGGGCGGCGACCGAGGGCAAGCTGTCCGAGGAGGAGTTGGCCGAACGGATCGAGGCGGCCCGCGCCGCCCGCACGTATGGCGATCTGGACGACCTGCTCGACGACCTGCGGCCGCCTGCGAAGCCACCCGTTCCGTTGCAACACGTCGAGCCGTATCCGACCCGGCCCGAGGTCCCGCCGCCCGTCCCGGGTCCCTACCTGCCCTCGCCACCTCCGTCCGGACCCGCCGGGCCGGCGGGGTACTCGCTCGCCGATCCGCTGATCCTCAGTGCCGGCTTCAGCGGCGCCAAGCGCACCGGACTCTGGGAGGTGCCGCCCTTCCTGCGGGTGCAGGCGATCGCGGACAACGTCCGGCTCGATTGCCTGCAGGCGACCTCGGCGAGCCAGCTGATCGACCTCGAGGTGCTCCCCGGCGCCGCGACCGTGGTGGTCGTCGTGCCCGAGGGGTGGGGCGTCCAGTGCGACCGGCTCGGCAAGACCTGGGGCTCGGTGAGTTCGAAGGTGCCCACCCAGGCGGCCTGGGGGAACCCGCTGATCATCGCCCGCGGCTCGGTGGGGATGGGATCGTTCAAGGCCCGCGGAGCGAACTGGCTCGACCGGAGGCGGTTGGGGCACGACCGCTGAGGTCTAATTAGGTCTTGACTTATATAAGTTGAGACGCAAGTATTGCTGGCATGCACGCGCTGGACGTCCTGGGTGACCCGGTACGCCGCCGGCTGCTGGAACTGCTGGCCGACGGCGAACTCTCCGCCGGTGAACTCACCGCCGTGGTGCGGCAGGAGTTCGGGATCAGCCAGCCGGCGGTGTCCCAGCACCTGCGGGTGCTGCGCGAGAACGGCTTCGCCCGCGTCCGGGCCGAGGGGACCCGGCGGTTGTACGCGGTGGCGCCGGAGCCGTTGCAGGAAGTGGATGCGTGGCTGGGGGCGTTCCGGCGCTACTGGACGCCCAAACTGGCCGCGCTCGATACCGAGATCCGTCGGGGCAGACGCGCCCGGCACAAGGAGGAACAGTGAGCGACTTGCCCGATATCGATGTCCCCGGCCAGCTGGACGAGGTGACCCGCCGAGTGAGTGCGGAGGCGCCCGGCGAGACCACGACCGCGATGACGGTCGAGATCAGCCAGGAGTACCCGACCGACCAGGCCGACCTGTGGCAGGCGGTCACCACCGCCGACCGGCTGGCACGCTGGTTCGCCCCCGTGCACGGGGATCTCGAACTCGGCGGCCGCTATCAGGTCGAGGGCAATGCCGGCGGAGTCGTGCAG
>JAGPGQ010000191.1 GCA_018055925.1 Micropruina sp. | reverse complement strand
CACCGCTCGGCCCAGGGGTCGCGGGCATCATCGGCAACCAACTCCCGGTCGTGTTCCCAGTCCGGATCGACGGGGCCGGCGAGCAGGTCGGCGATGTCGTCCCACCTCCGCCACTGGGTGGGCTCGGGGGGTACCAGTCGGGCACTCGGCCGGCCGGAGACGGTGATCGTGATCTCATCCCCGGCCTGGGCGCGACGCACCAGTTCGGACGCGTCCTGGCGCAGCTCTCTGAGTCCCACCTTCTTGCCCATGGCAACGAGGTAGCACTTGTGCTATTCGATGACCGCGTGGCAGAGCTTCGCATCTTCCTGGCTTCTCGGGTGTCCGGATGGGACCCCTTCTGAGGCTTAAGGGGCTGCGGGAGGAGGTCACCATGGCAGCGCTACGCCGTCACTATTGCTCTTATGAGCGCGCATCGTGCGGGATGTGCAGAGGGTCTTGACCCTGCCGATGGTGCCTGCGGAAACTGGTGGGGAACGAACGCGGACCGTCTGACCGGGTGGGCCGTCCGCACCTCGATCTGGGAGAAGACGTGGTCGGCAGTGGGTGTGCGCGGCACTCCGTCAGCCGAGTGATCCCGCAGTATGTGCTGTCAGACGTCGACCACATTGTTGGTCGCAAGATGCTGAATGGGTGACACGGGCTCATCGGTAGATAGAAATGGCCGCGGCCTGGAGATCTTGGATGCGAGTTATTCGAGCTCCGCAGGGAGGTTCTCGGATGGCAATGGGCATTCGTGGATGGAGGGTCGCTGTCCTTCCAATGCGTCACGCGACACGCACGAGTTGTTGGGAGTGAACTCAATGGTCGGGCGGATTGGACGTCGTCACGGGAGTGGCGAAAGACTTGTCAATTGCCCACACGCTGGTTTGCCGGATGTTCGTCGAGATAGGAGCCTCATGTTGGATAACGTCAGTCCGGATCGCGGCCTGCTCCGCTCGATCGACGATTCGTCCGACGCTGCCGGCAGCAACGACGATGCTGTCGCCGTCACGTTCGTCCCGGTTCACGTCGGACGGGCGTCGAACCTCATTGTCGACCAGATTCGGTCCCTCATCCGTGACGGTCGACTCTGTCTCGGTGATCGCCTTCCGTCCGAGCGGGAGTTGTGTGAGCAGTTCGGGGTGAGTCGCGTTACTGTGCGGGAGGCACTCCGTGGGCTGGAGGCCAACGGGCTTGTCAGTATCAGGGTGGGCGCGCGGGGTGGGGCCTTCGTCGCAGCACCGACCATTCAACAGGTGAGCGAGGGCATCGCTGACCTGGTCGCGGCGTCGGTCGTGAGGCCGGACGAGGTGGACGAGGCCCGTCGCACATTCGAGCTCGGGATCGTTCCCCTGGTCTGTGAGCGGGCCGACGAGCAGGACATTGTCGACCTACTGGAGATCTCTGGCCGTACGCCTGTGCTGCCCGAGTCCGGCGACGAGCACGTCGTTTCGATGTGCGCGGAGTTTCATATTCGGATGGCCCGGGCCACGCACAACTCCGCCATCGAAATGATGTCGCGCTCGCTCTATGAGGGATCGTTGACGTCGTCGGACCGCGGATCGAGGGGAGCGGCTGAGTTCGATCGAACAGCTGATTCCGAGCACCGAGAATTCGCGCTGGCCGTCCAGCAGCGAAACCACAAGGCCGCGCGGGCGACGATGTTCAATCACCTGATGAGTGCGCAGGCCAGAGCCTGGCCACGCGACCGACCGCTGCTCACTCATTAGTCGGCCCAAACGCGACATCACTGCGACCCGGCTTCGCTCATACGGTCGATTCCCCAATGGCAGTGGTTTCTCGGGCGCAGCCACCTGTGGGTCGTGCTCCGGTTGGCGAACGGGCACCGTGAGTCGGCCCTGGAGTCGCGTACCGCGATCACTTTCGATCGTTGGGGGTGGCGGCTGGATCCACAGTTCGGGGTTCCCGGGACGTGTTACCGGGCCGACGCCCGGCTGCGGGGCACCCGGGTGCTGATCGAGTGTGACGGCCTCGGCAAGTACGACGAGCCTGGTTCGCAGGTGCGTGAGAAGGTCCGCGAGGACGACATCCGCGCCCTGGACTGGCAGGTGGTCAGGGTGACCACCGATCTTCTGGACGAACGGAACACCCTCCTGCGCCGGGTCAAGGCCGCCCTCGCACGGGATTCACGCCGTTGAGCGTGCTGATCGCGCGATCGTCCACTACTGACAGGTTGACGCACTACTGACAGGAAATAACCCGACAGCAGTCGACATTTCTCGAAACCAGCAGGCGATCGCGCGATCAGTCGCACACCAGCCACCCCGGACGACACCAACGCAGAGACCCGGACCACTCGTGCTGATCGCGCGATCGTCCACTACTGACACGTTGACGCACTACTGACAGGAAATAACCCGACAGCAGTCGGCATTTCCCGAAACCAGCAGGCGATCGCGCGATCGTCAACCTGGACGGACCGACAACCGGCACCAGCACCTCAGACCCCAGACGCGTGGAGGCGGTGCAGGCAGCCGACTCTGGCCGCACGGCGACCCGTTGGCGCCTGCACCTGCGAGCCACACCGGGTCGCAGTCTTCTCCGTGCTTCGTCTCCACCGCACCGATCTGGAGCGCTGGCCCCATCATCGACGTCTCTTCGGGCCCGGGTCGCCACCGAAGATCGTTCCCCAGGGGATGTTCAGTGGCTGGTTCTTGCCGATCACGTCGTAGAGAGCGCGGAGCAGCGGGAAGTCGGTCGGCGCGACCACGCCGCGTTCGGTCAGCAGCGGCAGGGCGCCGCCGATCACCGTGATGGCCGCGGCGCCCTCCAGCGTGGGATTGCCGAGCTGGGCGGCCGCGGGTGCGAAGGTCATTCCGGAACCGATGAGCCGTCCGACACGGACGTTGCGGCCGCCCGCACTGGTGACGTACATGTCGCCCACTCCAGCCAGCCCCTGCGCGGTCTCGGGGCGGCCGCCCAGCAGGCGTAGCAACAACGCCATCTCCCTCGCACCCTGCCCGAAGAGGGCTGCCTCATAGTTGTGGTTGCGGTAGAGCCCGTCGGTCGCTCCCAGCGCGTCCAGCACACCCTCGCCGAACCCGACACTGAGGGCGTAGCAGTTCTTCATGGCGGCGCAGATCTCGACTCCGACGAAGTCGGTCGAGGTCTCCACGTGGTAGCGGTCGGTGCGGAACAGCGCGGCCAGGCGGTCCAGCGCCTGCTGGTCCCGGCCGGCGAAGACCACGCTGGTGTGCCGGTGCACCGCGACCTCGCCGGCGATGGACGGGCCACCGATGGCTGACCAGGTGACCTGCGAACGCAGCGGTTCGGGGACTTGCTCGATCAGGACCTCGGGCAGGATCCGCAAGTCTCCGTTCTCGGCGGCCTCCATGGCTTTGGCGATCGCGATCACCAGCTGCCCGGGCCGTAGCAGGTTGGCCAGCTGCCGTCCGGCCCAACGCACGCCGAACGAGTTGACCCCGGACAGTACGACCTCGGCACCGTCGAACGCCGCCGCGGCCTGCTCGATCGAGTAGGCGGTGACGGCCTCGGGAAGCCTGAGCTGCAGCACGGGATGCACCCCGGTCTTCCGGACACTGTCGATGATGTCACCGTCGAGGTGGGTGCCAACCAGGTTGATCCGGTGACCATTGTCGGCCAGTGGCACGGTCAGGGCCGAGGCCATGATCCCGGCGCCCAGCATCACGACGGTAGTCATACCTGCACCTTCGCCTCGGTGGCGAGATCATAGGCACCCTCGTCCGACGGGGCCGCCGGCACGCCGGCGCCTGCCACGTGCTCCACGGTCTGGTGGATGACGTCGCGGAGCTTGGGATAGGTCTCGATGTAGCGGTCGACGAAGAAGCGGTACTCCTCGTGACGGACCGGGTCGGGCTCGATGGTGCGTTCGACCGTCACCATGCCTTTGGCGGCCTCCGCCACGCTGGGGTAGATGCCGGCCCCGGCCGCGGCGAGGATGGCCGACCCGAGCACGGGACCCTCCGTCACTTTTGTCAGCGTGATGGGCACGTTCGACACGTCGGCATGCATCCGCATCCACAGGTCGCTCTTGGTCGGGCCACCCGACACGAGGATCTCGGTGGGCACGTAGTCGTGGCTGCGGAAGGTCTGGAAGATGTGCTCGGAGCCGTAGCAGATGCCCTCGAGGATCGCCCGGAAGATGTGTCCGACCGTGTGTGACAGCGACAGGCCGGTGATCACGCCGCGGGCCGACGAGTCGGTGTAGGGGGAGCGGTTGCCCTGGAAGTAGTCGAGCACCACCAGCCCGTCCGAGCCGGGAGGAAGATCGCGGGCAAGCTCTCCGAGGATGATGTATGGGTCGACGCCCCGGCTCTCCGCCTCGGCCGTCACCGTGGCACCGAAGTTCCGCTTGAACCAGGCCACGATGCTGCCCGTGGAGACCTGTCCGGCCTCGATCGTGTACTGGCCGGGGAACATCGCGTCGGTGTAGGTGCCCCAGAACCCCTGCCCGTGGATCGGCTGGGCGGTCTGCCCGATCATCACGTGGGACGACCCGGTGATGAACGCCATCTTGCCCGGCTCGGTCAACCCGAGTCCCAGCGCACCCATGTAGGCGTCGATACCGCCCTCGGCAACCGGGGTGCCTGGTCGCAGCCCCAACTCCGCGGCGGCGTCGGCGCGCAGCGCTCCCGCGACTGCGCCCAGGTCGAGCGCGTTGTGCGGCAGCTTCTCCAAGAGGTCCGTGCCACCGACCGCGTCGAGCAGGCTCGTCGGGTACCCACCGGCGTCGCGGTCGTAGAAGTACTTCGCCGCCAGAATGTTGATCGACCCGGTCCACTCCCCGGTCAGGCGGTGGATCAACCAGTCGGCGGCCTCGACCAGCCGCGTGGCGCGCTTGAAGGTGTCAGCCTCGTTCTCCTTGATCCACAACGCTTTCGGCAGCCCCCATTCGGCCGACACCGATCCGTACCCGGCGTACTTCAGCGATGGGTCGCCGGTTTGCTCCAGGCGCCGCGCCTTCTGTGCTGCCCGGACGTCCATCCACATGATCGCCGGCCGGATCGGCCGGTCGTTGGAATCGATGGCCAGCAGGGTCGCGGCGGTGGTGTCGACGCCGATCCCGGCGATGTCGTCGGCCGCGACCCCGCTCTTCTCCAGCGCCCCCCGGGTGGCGCGGACCAGGGACGACCACCACGTGTCGGGGGACTGTTCGGCCCAGGCCGGGCGTGGGTACGACGTACCGAACTCCACTCCGTGGAAGACCAAGGGGTTTCCCTCCCGATCGAAGATTCCGACGCGCACGCCACCCGTTCCGTAGTCGATACCCAGCAGGTAGGGACCTTCAGCCATGGCTGCTCCTTTCAACATTGAATGGTTCAAACACGAAAGTACTCGCAGTAAGCGAATGGGCTGACGTTTGTCATCCAATGGTCTGACACTATTCCATCGAATGGCCTAAACGTTTAGCCGCGAATGGCGCCCGGAGAGAATGGTCTGACATCAAGCCAGAAAGACCGATTCTCCGAGTCGTCAAGGTCGTACGGTAACAGTGAAGAGTGCCTCCCGAAACCCTTGTCGGCAAATTTCGGCTGAAATTCATAGAATTGCGCTCCAGGGCTTGCAGTCCCGATCTCTGGGAGCAGATGATGCCGGGGGCGGTCGGTGTGTGGTGGACCACAGGCATTGGCATCGACCGCCATCCACGACAACGATGGGAGGCGACGAATGCCCGAAGCGAAGATCAACGCAGATACAGCCGCCGATGGTGGCGAGGAGGAGGTGCTCCCCCCGGAACCGACAACCAAGTCGATCATCATCGGTGAGGTGGTCGGCTCGTTCCTGTTGTCGTTCCTTGGCCTCGGCATCGGGATCTCGGCAACGCTCTGGGGAGCTCCAGGGTCGCCGTGGTTCGCCGACATCTGGCCCACCGCGGCGGGATGGGCGCTTACCATCGCGCTGGGCATCTACGTCACCGCGACGCTCTCCGGGGCGCACTTCAACCCGGCCGTGACGATCACTCTCGCGGTCACCGGCCGGCACCCGTGGAAGTCGGTTCCGCTCTACCTGGGCTGCCAGGTGCTCGGCTGGTTCCTCGGCGCTGCCGTGCTGGCGGCGATGTTCGGCAGGCAACTGTTCGACTATGCGAACGAGAACGGCATCGTCATCGGCTCTCCCGAGAGCGCCAGGCTCGGAGCGGTGTTCACCACCTACTCGCCGAACCCCGGCATCGCCGGGGCCGGCCCCGAGGGCTACACCACGGTGCCGTTCCTGCTCGGCCTGACCGGAGAGATCCTCGCCACAGCCATCCTGCTGCTGGTGATCCTGTCCTTGCTGGAGACTCGCCACGTCAACGCGCCGTCGGCGTGGTTCTTCCCGCTGATCGTCGGCGCCACGGTCGGCTTGCTGATCATGTTCGTCGCGCCTCTCTCCCAAGCCTCCTTCAACCCGGCCCGCGACATCGGGCCACGAATCATGCTGCTGTTCCTGGGCTTCGGCGAGGCCGCGTTCCCCGGACCGAACGGCGGCCTGTCGCTGGTGGTGACGACGATAGGTCCGATCATCGGCGGAATCATCGGGGCCGTGTTCTTCGACAAGGTGATGCGCCCGAACATCCCTGGCCTTGAGGCCGAGGGCCGGAAGGTCACCACCATCAGCCAGCTCGCCTACGACCCCACCATCGAGGTTCGCCGAGGGACGCTGGCCGGGCACGCCACGGCGCTGCCGCTGGAGCTGACCGGCGCCGACGACATCGATCTCGTGATAATCGACGCGGGCGGCGGCATCTACGACGACGACTGCTGGGCGTTGGCCGTACTCAAGGCCGCCCGGCAGCTCGCCCCGAACGACATCGACGAGAACGAGTTCTGGAAGGTCTACGACGGGCAGCGTCAGGCCCAGGGTGGCTCCCTCAGCCGGACGGTGGCGGCACGTTTCGTTGCCGGCGCCGATCCCGAGGAGCTTCATCGTGTCGCCAGGAGCCACTATGAGATCCCGGCGGCCTCGATCTACCCCGATGCCCGCCCGACCCTGACCGCGCTCGCGACGAAGTACAAACTCGGCGTCGTCACCAACCCGCAGGAGCAGCAGACTGCCGCATTGAAACGTGACGGACTGCTGCAGTACTTCGACGTCGTCATCTCGCCGGAGCAGACCGACCCCACGAAGTCGTACGGCAAGACCCCCGATGCCCGCATGTACAAACGGGCGCTGGACGACGCCGGCGTGCGGGCGGACCGGGCGGTCCATGTCGGCAACCGCATCGACAACGACGTCCGACCCGCGAAGCAGGCAGGGCTGAACACGATCTGGCTGCTGCGCGGCGAGGCGCCGCCGTCGCCGACCGTGGAGCAGCTCGCCGAGCCGGACGCCATCGTGACTTCATTCGGCGGCGTTCCGAATGCCCTTGTCGCGATCTCCTCCGCACGGGCTTCCAGGTCGACGACTTCCGCGTGATCGGAGACCGGCAGAAATTGAAAGCCGACCAATAGAAGGAGCCGGAGTGTCGCGTCTCTCGTGGAGCAATGTGTAGGCATTGTCACAGCGGCACTCCGACTCCGACATCGAAGAGCAAG
>JAGPGQ010000190.1 GCA_018055925.1 Micropruina sp. | reverse complement strand
GCTCTCCCACATCTCGTCCAGCCGGATCGGGAACCGGGCGTAGCTGTCGCTGCTCTCCCACTCGTCGGTGGGCCGCCAGGCCTTCGACTCGAACTCGTAGGTCTCGTAGCCGCAGTACGGCTGCTGCTTGCGCAGGTCCCAGTCGTACCCGGTGGAACGCAGCACCGGGCCGGTGACGCCCAGCGCCATGCAGGCGCTCAGGTCCTGGTGGCCGATGCCGATCATGCGCAGCTTGAAGATCGGGTTCTCGTTGCAGAACGCGGCGTACTCCGGCAGGTGCTTGTGCAGCCAGGCGATCAGTTCGCGCAGCTGCGCGATGCCGGTCTCGGGCAGGTCGCCGGCGACCCCGCCGGGCCGGATGTAGGCGTGGTTCATCCGCAGCCCGGTGACCGCCTCGAAGAAGTCCAGGATCATCTCGCGTTCGCGGAAACCGATGGTCATCACGGTCAGCGCGCCGATCTCCATGCCGCCGGTGCCGATCGCGACCAGGTGGGACGAGATCCGGTTGAGCTCCATCATCAGCACCCGGATCACGTTCGCCCGCTCCGGGATGTCGTCCTCGATGCCGAGCAGCCGCTCGACCGCCAGGCAGTAGGCGACCTCGTTGAAGATCGGGGCGACGTAGTCCATCCGGGTGACGAACGTGGTGCCCTGCGTCCAGGTGCGGTACTCCATGTTCTTCTCGATGCCGGTGTGCAGGAACCCGATGCCGGGACGGATGCTGAGCACCGTCTCGCCCTCGCACTCCAGGATCAGTCGCAGCACGCCGTGCGTGGACGGATGCTGCGGACCCATGTTGATCACCAGGATCTCGTCGGAGCGTTCCGCCTGCTCGGCGGCGATGTCGGCCCAGTCGCCGCCCATGGCGGTGTAGACGGTGCCCTCGGTCGCCTCGCCGGGCTGGGCGTAGAAGTCGGTCGTGCTCATCGGTAGCTCCTGCGCTGATCGGGCGGCGGCACGGTGGCGCCCTTGTACTCCACCGGAATGCCGCCCAGCGGGTAGTCCTTGCGTTGCGGATGCCCGACCCAGTCGTCCGGCATCAGGATCCGGGTGAGGAACGGGTGGCCGTCGAAGACGATGCCGAACATGTCCCAGGTCTCGCGCTCGTGCCAGTCGGCGGCCGGGTAGAGGGGCACCACGCTGGGCACGTGGGGGTCCTCGTCCGGGGCGGTGGTCTCGACCCGGAGCCGCCGGTTGTGGGTCATCGACTGCAGGTGGTACACGACGTGCAGTTCGGCGCCGGTGTCGTCCGGGTAGTGCACCCCCGAGACGCTGGCGCAGAACTCGAACCGCAGCTGGGCGTCGTCCCGCAGCTGGCCCATCACCTCGGTGAGCTTCTCGCGGGCCACGAAGAAGGTCAGCTCGCCGCGGTCGAAGACCACCCTGACCAGGGCGTTCGGCACCAGCTGCAGCAGCCGTCCGGTCGCCGGGGCGTACCAGCCCTCGCCGGGGATGCCCGCGTTCGGCAGCTCGATCTGCCGGACGATCCGGCCGTAGCCGGAGGTGTCGCCCGAGCCGTCGGACCACATGCCGGTGCGGGTCTGGATGACGTGCGCCCCGGCCGGCACCTGGGCGACGGCGTCCAGTGCCTCGTCGGGCTGGGCGTCCTCGCGCTCCAGGCCGGCGCCCGGCGCCGAGTCGGTACCCTCGACGTGGCCGTCGACGGTCTTCTCCTCGCCGGGCAGCCGGTCGCCGGGGCGCTTGGCGTCGCTCATCGCATGAGGCCCTTCATCTCGTGCGTGGCCATGGCCTCCAGCGCGGCCTGCTCCTGGGCCTCGAGTTCGGCGAGTTCGTGGGCGCCGATCGGGCGCTTCATCACGATCTGCTTGCGCAGCTTGAACATGGCGTCGATCAGCATGTCGGGACGGGGCGGGCAGCCGGGCACGTACATGTCGACCGGCACCAGGTGGTCGCCGCCCTGGACGATCGCGTAGTTGTTGAACATGCCGCCGGAGCTGGCGCAGACGCCCATCGCCAACACCCACTTCGGGTTCGGCATCTGGTCGTACACCTGCCGCAGCACGGGCGCCATCTTCTGGCTGATCCGGCCCGAGATGATCATCAGGTCGGCCTGTCGCGGCGAGGCCCGGAACACCTCCTGCCCCCAGCGTCCGGCGTCGAACCGGGGGGCACCGTAGGTCATCATCTCGATGGCGCAGCAGGCCAGGCCGAAGGTGGCCGGCCAGAACGACGCCTGCCGCATCCAGCCGAAGATGCCCTCGACGGTGGTCAGCAGCACCCCTTGCGGGATCTTGTCCTCAAGCCCCATGTCGCGTCCCTCTTCCGGTCGAAGCGTTCAGTCCCATTCCAGACCCCCGCGCCGTATCTCGTAGACGTAGGCCACGCCGAGCACCACCAGGAAGATCATCATCGCGCCGAAGCCGAACACCCCCACGTTGTCGAAGGCGACCGCCCACGGGTACAGGAAGGCGACCTCGACGTCGAAGACCAGGAACATCATCGCGGTGATGTAGAACTTGACCGGGAACCGGCCGCCGCCGACCGCCGCCGGGGTCGGGTCGATGCCGCACTCGTAGGTGTCGTACTTCACCCGGTTGTACCGGCGCGGCCCGACCACCAGGCTGAGCACGACCGACACGATCAGGAAGCCGGCCGCCAGCGCCATGATCCCGAGGATCGGGATGTAGGGACTCATCGTTGCCTCCGCTCGGTCATGCCGCTGGGACCACCCTTGACAAGGTGTGGATCACGCGGTCCATCCAATCACCATCTTTCGTGTCATATAGGTGCGCCAGCAATTTGATGGTGAACCGCATCAGGGTGCGCCGCGGCAGCCCGTAGCGGACGCAGGTGCGCATCACCTGCGGGTGCTCGATCAGGGCGACGAATCCGCGGCCCAGGCGGTAGTAGCCGCCCCACTCGTGGGCCAGCTGCGTGGGGTAGCCGGCCAGCGCCTTCTCGGCGGCCGGCGTGCCGACCCCCTCGGCGTGCGCCCGGCCGATCGCGTCGGCGGCGAACTCGGCCGCCTCCATCGCGTACGGGATGCCCTCGCCGTTGAACGGCGACACCATGCCGCCCGAGTCGCCGACCAGCAGCAGGCCCCGGGTGTAGGCCGGTTTGCGGTTGAACGACATCGGCAGCGCGGCCGAGGCGACCTTGCCGACCTGGTTGTCGGGGCTGAAGCCCCATTCGGCGGGGGTGTTGTCGAGCCAGCGGCGCAGCAGGTCGCGGTAGTTCAGCTTCTGCGAGGTGGCGCTGCTGGCGACGGTGCCCAGGCCGACGTTGCAGGTGCCGTCCCCCATGCCGAAGATCCAGCCGTAGCCGGGCAGCAGGTTGGACGCGCCCGGCTTGCCGTCCCACAGCTCCAGCCAGGACTCCATCCAGTCGTCGTCGTGCCGGGGCGAGGTGAAGTAGGTGCGGCAGGCGACACCCATCGGCTTCTTGGCGTCCTTCAGCAGGCCCATGGACTTGGCGACCGGGGACGAGTTGCCGTCGGCGGCGACCACGATCGGGGCGGTGAACCGGCGTCCGTCCTTGGTGGTGACCCCGGTGATCCGGCCGGTGCGGTCGTCGATGATCCCGCCGGTCACGTTGGCGTCCTGGTAGAGGGTGGCGCCCTTGGTGACCGCGTGGTCGGCGAGCAGCTGGTCGAAGTCGGCCCGCTTGCGGACCAGGCCGAAGGACGGGAACTCGGAGAGCTCGGGCCAGCGCAGGTGGAACGGTTCGGCGCGGCCGCCGTAGACCCGCAGACCCTGGTTGTGCAGCCAGCCGTTGGACTCGGAGACGTCGATGCCGAGCCGGAGCAGCTGCTTGGTGGCCCGCGGGGTGAGGCCGTCGCCGCACACCTTGTCGCGCGGGAACCGGCCCTTCTCGAGCAGCGCCACGCTGAGGCCGCGGTCCGCCAGCCAACAGGCCGCGGTGGCGCCCGCCGGTCCGGCTCCGACGACGATGACGTCCGCCTGTTCCTCGGACATGTCGCTCCTCGTCCTTCCGGGTCATGCCCACCGTAGAGTGGGCCTGTCCTTGCCGTCTTTTATGCAACCCGAACGTGCCGTTAATAGACCGCCCGGTGGCCAAATGGCCTGGCCGCGCGGCGAAACCCACTGGGCACCGTTCAGTCTAGGCATGAAATGACATGACAGCCATTCGGCTCCCGGACGTGGCCGGGCGACCACCCCGGGGGTGGCCGGATGACTAAGCTGCGGCGGTGACTCCTGCGCCCGCGGACGCCTCGACGATTGCCCGCACCGTCGCCATCGATGACCCCGGACCGCTGGAGGAGTTGCTCGCCGATCACACCTCGCTGGCCTGGCTGCGCCGCGGCGACGGGATGGTGGGGGTGGGCCGGTACGCGACCACCGAGGTGGCGGGTCCGGCCGAGGCGGACGCCTGGTGGAGCAGCTTCGTCGCGAGCGTGCGGCACGAGAGCGAGGTGACCGGGGTGGCCGGCGCCGGTCCCCTGGCGTTCGGCTCGTTCGTCTTCGACCCGGACCACTCCGGCGGCCGGTCACGGCTGGTGGTGCCCCGGGTGATCGTGGGCCGTCGCGACCAGCGGGCCTGGCTGACCGTGCTGGCCGACGCGGGCGCCGACCCCGCGATGACGGTGCCCGGACGCGGCACGCCGACCCGTGCCCCGGGCGTGGTGCGGGTGGCCGACGATCCGCGCGCCCAGGCCCGCTGGTGCGACCGGGTCGCCGAGGCGGTGCACCTGATCGAGACCGACGGGCTGGAGAAGGTGGTGCTGGCCCGGGCGGTGACGGCCCGGGCGTCCGAACCGATCGACGTGCGGCACCTGGTGGGGGTCCTGGCCCGGGAGTACCCCGGCTGCTGGACGTTCTGCGTCGACTCCCTGGTGGGCGCCTCCCCCGAGATGCTGGTGCGCCGCGAACGCGGCCTGGCCACGTCCCGGATCCTGGCCGGGACGATCCGCCGCACCGGCTCGGAGGAGACCGACCTGAAGCTGGCCGGGGCGCTCGCCCGGTCGTCCAAGAACCTGATCGAGCACGAGCTGGCGGTGGAGTCGGTGGCGGAGGCCCTGGCCCCGTTGTGCTCGGGGATGAACGTGCCCGAGTCGCCCTATGTGCTGGAGCTGCCCAACGTGCTGCACCTGGCCACCGACGTGACCGCCGTGGCGCACAAGAAGGCGAGTTCGTTGCGGCTGGCCGCGGCCTTGCACCCCTCGGCGGCGGTCTGCGGCACCCCGACCGCCGTGGCCCGGGCGACCATCGCCGAACTGGAGGGCCTCGACCGGGACCGCTACTCGGGCCCGGTCGGCTGGATCGACAGCCGCGGCGACGGCGAGTGGGCGATCGCCCTGCGCTGCGGCCTGGTGGACGCGGACGATCCCCGCCGGATCGACCTGTTCGCCGGTTGCGGCATCGTGGCCGACTCCGACCCCGGCGAGGAACTGGCCGAGACCAAGGCGAAACTGGTGCCCATGTTGGACGCCCTCGGCGCGTAGCCGGCCGGCTGCCAGTGGACCGGTGCGCCTGAGTCGTCCCGTTCCCCGCTCGTCGACCGCCGCCTCGCCATGCCGCCCTGGTCAACCCCGGCTCGTCATCCCCCGCCTCGTCATGCCGTCCCTGGTCATCCCGCCTCGTCATGCCGTCCTCGTCATGCCGTCCCGGTCAACCCCCGCCTCGTCATGCCGTCCCTCGTGATGCCGCCCTTCGTCAACCCCGCACCTGGTCACCCTGCCCCTCGTGATGCCGCCCTCGTCATCCCGGCGAACGCCGGGATCTCCTCCGGGACAGGTTGCCGACGAGATCCCGGCGTACGCCGGGATGACGGGAAAGTCGGGACGACGCCACTAAAACGACGGAAAGGACGGGACGAGGCCACCGGGACGTCCGCGTGCGTGGCCGGACGCCGGAGGCGATGCGAGCCGGAGCCGGATTCCGCCGGCCGGTAGTCTCGGGCGATGCGGCGGACGGCGGTGGTGACCGGGGCGACCGGTGGTATCGGGTCCGCGGTGGTGGCCGTCCTGCAGACGCGGGGCTTCCGGGTGTTCGCCCTGGGACGCGATCGGGAGCGGCTCTCCCGGCTCGCCGCCGACGGGGTGGTGCCCGTCCGGTTCGGCTTCGGCGGACCGTCCGACGCTCCCCCGGACGTGGCTGCGCTGGACCGGCTGGATGCGCTGGTGCACTGTGCCGGGATCGCACCGGTCGCTCGGGTGGGTGACACCGGGCAGGCGACCTGGACGGACGTGCTGGGGACGAACCTGGTCGGGCCCGCTCGCCTGACCGCGGCACTGTTGCCCGCGTTGCGGGCCGTCCGGGGTGCTGTCGTCTTCGTCGGCATGGCCCCGGGCATGCGGGACGTACCGGGCTGGGCCGGCTACCTGGCCAGTAAGGCCGGGTTGCGGGAACTGGCCGGGTCGTTGCGCGCCGAGGAGCGGAGCACCGGCGTCCGGGTGGCGCTGGTCAATCCGGGCGGCACCGCGACACCCCTGCTGGCGCAGGTCCGGCAGGCGTTCGGCCGTCCCTACGACCCCGCGACGCTGCTCTCGCCCCAGGACGTGGCGGCCGTCATCGCCGACCTGCTCACCGGGTCGCCCCAGGACTGGCGCGACCACGTGGAGGTCGCCCGCCCGAACTGAGCGCGGACGGACAATCTGAGGCGCCATATCCCGCTGAACTCTCACATCCGACGAGCGAAGCAGGCATCATCGAAGCGCGACCATGGTGGGCGAGGGTCGGCCGCAGCCACCCGCCCTTGCTGAGTACCGAGCTTGCGACCGGGTCAGTCGGATCTGGACGAGTTGACCACGAAAACCGTGCGGTGCAACTCTACATAGGATGCCGCACTGTACGCGCTGACTACCTCGGTGAGCAGTGCCTCGAAGATGGCGATCAGCCCGGCGTTGGAGATGTTGCCGGTCTTGATGACCAGCAGACGAGCAGGTCGACCAGCGACCAGATGCGAGTTCACGAAGTCTGCATCCTTCGAGACCACCAGCCGCTGATCGGCGTCGGCGAACGCAGTGATCTCGGCATCCGATGTCTCGAAACCGCGGGACAGCGTGGACACGTGAATCGCGTCATGACCATTCGCCACCAGGTAGTCGACAAGACGAACCGGCAGATGAGCGTCGACCAGGAACTTCACCTGATCAAGGGCACGACGTACTGGCCGGCGGCCTGGGCTGCGGCGAACTCCAGTGACGCCAGCAGGTCGTCGCGCTCCAACTCGGGGTGGTCTGCCAAGACCTGCTCGAACGTCATGTCACTGGCGAGTAGTTCGAGAACGGTCTGAACCGGCCACCGCATGCCCCTGATGATCGGCTTGCCGTGGCACACCGCAGGGTCGACCGTGATGCGGTCGAGATGACTGACGGTTGTCTGCACAGGTCCTAGTATCCCACGCTCCTGGAAGCCCTCCGGGTCGCTCGCCGACCCGGAGGAGGATCTCCCGAGCCGCCGTCCGGGAGATTGGCGATCTCGACATCGCCCACCGATCAAGGGAAACCCCACCGGATTTCGGGTCACGACACGAAAGCGGCCAGCGTTCCCTCCATCGGACGGCGATGTCGAGATCGCC
>JAGPGQ010000189.1 GCA_018055925.1 Micropruina sp. | reverse complement strand
CGCGCTGCGGGCGCCGATCCGCTCGCGCAGCAGCAGGGCGCCCAGCAGGACGGTGAACGGTGCCGACGACTGCAGGACGAGGGACGCCAGGCCCGCCGGGAAGCCGGCGGCCATGCCCAGGTAGAGCCCGATGAACTGCAGCGTGCCGAAGCCCAGGCCGTAGCCGATCAGCCAGCGCAGCTTCACCTGGGGCCGGGGAATGAAGAGGACGGTCGGCACCGCCATCACCAGGAAGCGCAGGGCGACCAGGAACAGCGGCGGGAACTGCTCCAGGGAGGCGTGGATGGCCAGGAAGTTGACTCCCCAGACCACCGCGACGCCGGCGGCGAGCAGGACATGGCGTGGTGGCACGGCTCCAGCCTGGTACCCGCGATACTGAAGGACAAGCAAGAATCTGTGAAGTGAATCTGTAGGCTTCCTTCATGGAAGTGCGCCATCTCATGCTGCTCCGAGAGATCGCCGGACGTGGCACGCTCGCCGCCGTCGCGGCCGCCACGCATCGGACGCCGAGCGCGGTCTCGCAGCAGCTGCGGACGGCCGAGCGCGAACTGGGCGTCCGGCTGGTCGAGCCGGTGTCCCGGGGACTGCGGCTGACCGCCGAAGGCCAACTGCTGGCCGACAGCGCCGACGAGGTGGCCCGGGCGCTGGCCGAGGTGCAGGCCAGGCTGGAGGCGCGGATGGGGGAGCCGGGTGGCACGGTGTCGATCGGCACGCTGCCCAGCGCCGGCGAGGCCCTGCTGCCGCGATTGGTCGAGCGGCTGCGGGGCTCGGCGATCACCATCGAGGTGCAGGACTTCGACCTGGCCGAGGAGGGCTTCGCGGCCCGCACCCTCGACCATGACCTGGTGATCGCGCACAGTGCGTCCGGCGATGTGCCGTCGGGCGCCGAGGGCCTGGTCACCCGGGTGTTGGCCCACGAACCGTTGGACGTGGCCCTGCCGGCGGGGCATCCGCTCGCGGCCCGGCCGGAACTGGCACCGGAGGACCTGATCGGAACCACCTGGATCGCGGTGCCCCGGGGGTTCCCGTTCGACAGCGTGCTGCTCGCCGTGGAGGCGGTCACCGGACGTCCGCTGCACCGCCGGCTGCGGTTGATCGACAACCGCCTCGTGGAGTCGTTCGTCGCCGTCGGGGAGGGGCTGGCCCTGCTGCCACGGTTCACCACCCGTCCGCATCCCGGCACCGTGCTGCGTCCACTGCGCGGGGTGAACGCCCGTCGGGCGCTGGTGGCGCTGGCCCGTCCCGATCACTACGCCCGCCGCGCCGTCCGCGCCGTGGTCGACCGGCTGGAGCGCATCGGCCGCGAACTGGGCTGAGCCGGGCCCCGCGGCGTTGTGAATTCCTCACCGCCCAAGACGCGCGTCACCCCGCGAAAGGCGGCGCTTGGGGGTGGGACGCCTTGGCGTCCCACGTCATCCCGGCGAACGCCGGGATCCCGGGTCGAGCCCGGGATGACAAGGACGTGCCAGGCGTTACGGACTGGGTCGCCGGTGGAATGCGTTGCCACGTCATCCCCGCGAACGCCGGGGCCGGGCCCGGGGTGACGGGGAACGTGCGAGGCGTTACGGACTGGTCGCCGGTGGAACGCGGTCTCCAGGTCATCCCGGCGAACGCCGGGATCCCGGGGCCGGGCCCGGGGTGACGGGGACGTGCGAAGGGGTTATGGACAGGTCGCCGGTGGAATGCGTTGCCACGTCATCCCGGCGAACGCCCGGATCCCGGGTCGAGCCCGGGATGACAAGGGTGTGTGGGACGGAAGCCCACTGGCGACACACCCGCCCGAACGGGATGCGACTCCCTGGGGCGCGAGCGCCGTCCGGGAACGCATCCCCCGGCCGGTCACGGCCTGTTCACCTCGGCGATGTAAAGTCGTCGCGTCTTGTTCGCCGTCGGGGGGCGGTGAGACGAGTTGTTACGGGAGATCATGAGTGGAACAACGTGGAGGTCCACACGAACAATCGGCGGAGTCTCGGACTGGCTGATCGACGATGCCGCCCGGGACGGCATATCGCCGCGGAGTGCCTGGCTGGTCTTCTGGCTGCCGCTGGCGGGCTGGGCGATCCTGTCGGTGATGTTCGTCGTTGCGCGTCCCTATTACTACGTCCTGCTGCGCGAGGACCAGGTGGTCGAATGGGGGCAGTTCGCCCTCTGCCTGTTCACGGCGGTCGTGGCCGTCGTCGCCGCGTGGCGGATCCGGCGGTCCTCGCCCTGGGCGGCGGCCTTCCTGCTGCTCGTGGCGCTGGGCTGCTTCTTCCTGGCCGGAGAGGAGATCTCGTGGGCACAACGGGTGATCGGCATCGAGACGCCCGCGGCGCTCAGCGAGGCCAACCAGCAGGGTGAGCTCAACCTGCACAACATCAACGCGGGTTTCGATCCACAGATGCTGTTCAAGCTCGCCTCGGTCGGGCTCGGGCTGCTCGGGGTCGTCGGGGTGGTGGTGGTCCGCATGCTCCGACGTGGCGGCGAGACCTTCCGCCTGCTCGCGCCGCCCGCGGTGACGATCCCCGGCTTTGCCGGCATCGTGGCGTACTTCCCGGTGATGCTTTTCGACGAGGTGCCGGCACCGTTGTCGATCTTCCAGGAATGGGTCGAGTGCGCGCTCTACGTCAGCCTGACCGCGGCGGTGCTCGCCATCGTGCTGCGCACCGACCCTCCGCCGGCGACCAGGCGCCTCCTGGCCTGGTCCGGGGTGCTGGTCGCGGCGCTGACGCTGGTGTTCGCGGCCCTGACCGCGATCAACGGGATCAAACCCGGCAACGTCCCCTGAGGCTGAGGGCGGGCCCGGTCGCTCTCAGGATGTGGACGGGTCGTAGCCGGTGAGCACGTCCCGGCTGAGGAACGTCCGGAAGCCGGCCGCGATCTCGACCTTCTGCCGGAGCGCGGCGAGCCGCTCCTCGACCGCCGCGGTGAACTCGGTGAACACCTGCAGCGCCAGCTGCCGGCGCCCGTCGTCATCGGCCAGCGCGTCGTCGATCGCCGCCAGGAAGCGGCTGACGTCCTCCAGCGGGAAGTCGAGGGGGCGCATCGACATGATGATCAGGAACTTCTGGAAGTCCCTGGCGGAGTACAGTCGGAATCCGCCCGGGGTACGGGCCGAGGGGATCACCAGCCCGGTGTCCTCGTAGTGTCGGATCGTTCGATGACTCAGCCCCAGCCGTGCGCCGATCTCGCCGATCCGCATGGTCGGTTCGGAGTCGACGCCGGCCCATGCGGCCAATGCGGCGGGCGGCTCCGGTGGTGTCCTCACGGCCCGCAGCCTAGCCGTTGAGGTACCGGGCGCCCGGGAACCCCGGTTTCTCCGGCCGTGCCCACCCCGCTCCCGGCCCATGTCGAAGTCACTCCGTGAGCCGAGCGACAGAAAACCTCACGTGACGGTAGAGTGGTAGCTCACGTAACGTGAGCTTTGGGTTCGGGGGGGCGCATGGCAGGACAAAGTTCGACGGGATCGCCGACACGTCACCGGGTCGGCACGTTCGCCCAGGGGCTGGTCGGGCGGAGCAACGCATTCGGTCTGCTCCGGCTCATCCTGGCGCTCCTGGTGATCGTCAGCCACGCCTTTCCCGTGGGCGGCTGGGGCAAGGACCCGATGGGCGCCTGGACGCACGGGCAGGCGGAACTGGGCGACCTGGCGGTGGTCGGCTTCTTCGCGGTCAGCGGCTACCTGATCACCCGCAGCGCCCGCCGCACCCCGCTCGGCCTCTATCTGTGGCGCCGCTTCCTGCGGATCATGCCCGCCTTCTGGCTGGTGCTGCTGTTCACCGCGCTGGTGGTCGGACCGCTGTTCTACGCCCGCGGCCACGGCGACCTGAACGGCTACTTCGACGAGCCGGGAGGGCCGTCGTCCTTCATCGGGTCGAACTTCCTGCTGATGATGCGCCAGTTCACCATCCACGACGTGTTCGCGGACGCCCCCATGGGCGGCGGCGTGCTGAACGGCAGCCTCTGGACGCTGTTCTTCGAGGCCCTGTGCTACCTGATCGTCGCGGCCCTGGCGGTCGCGGGCCTGCTCTCCGAGCGTCGCCGCTGGGTGGTTCCGGTGGCGGCCGCGGTCTTCTATGCGGTCTCGGTGTTCGGTCCCATGGTCTCGAGCAGCTTCACGCTGCTGGAGCTGGCCCGGCTGGGGTCGGTCTTCCTGACCGGGGCCACGTTCGCGATCTACAACGACCGGATCCCGTTCACCGGCTGGATCGCGTCCGCCTCGGTGGCGGTGGTGGTGACCACGGCCATGGTGGGCGGCCTCCGCACGGTGGGCTACATCGCCCTGAGCTACCTGATCCTGTGGGTGGCCGGCCGGGCCCCGAAGCGGCTGCACGGGATCGGTTCGGTCAACGACCTCTCCTACGGCGTCTACATCTTCGCCTGGCCGGTGCAGATGGCGCTCGCCATCTACGGGGTGCCGCAGTGGGGCTTCGGCTGGTACGTGGTCGCCTGTGCGCTGGTCGTGCTGCCGTTCGCCGCCCTGAGCTGGTGGCTGGTGGAGAAGCCGGCGATGCGGCTGAAGGACCAGCTCCCGTGGCGCCGAGCCGAGCGTTCCGCGACTCGTTCGCCGGCGCCGAGCGACGCCCGTCCCGCGTCCCGATAGACTGCGGGTTCCGCGCCGGCCCGAGGGCCGGCGTCCACCCCGTCTCGAGAGGTCCCATGTCCGGCCAGAATCCGGTCCACCCGCACGTGTCCCGCACCGAGATCGTGCTCGTGTCGTACCGCAGTCGTCAGCACGTCGAGGAATTGGTGGCCGGTTGGCCGGCAGAACTGGCCGTGGTGGTGGTCGACAACGCGCGCGGCGCCGACGGGCTCGAGGAGTTCGCCGCGGAGCACCCGAACGTCCGGTACCTCGACGGCGGGGGACAGGGCTTCGGCCGGGCCGCCAACCTGGGCGCCTTCTCCACCGAGCAGGAATTCGTCGTCTTCGTCAATCCGGACTGCCGGCCCAGCGTGGACGACCTGGAGTCCCTGGTCGCGGGCCTGGCGGGCGATCCCGGGGCGGCCTCGCACGCCGCCACCATGACCGGTCACGACGGCAGCATCGAGGCGGGCGTCGGCGGCTGGG
Organism: Micropruina sp.; assembly: GCA_018055925.1. GTDB lineage: Bacteria > Actinomycetota > Actinomycetes > Propionibacteriales > Propionibacteriaceae > Micropruina. Next base: position 2,457 of record JAGPGQ010000189.1, on the reverse strand, counting down.
AGCCGTCCCTGCGCCGGCTCCTAGTGCATGCGCTGGGCATCGGCTCGCTGGTGCCGACCGGCGGGCTGTTCGCCTTCCCCAAGCCGGGGGAGCACCTCGAGGTCGATTGGACGACGGGCGCCTGCATGGCCGTCCCCGCCGTGCGGTTCCGGGAGCTGGCCGGATTCGACGAGACCTTCTACGTCTATGCCGAGGACGTCAGCTTCGGCCGCAGCGCCCGGCTGGCCGGGCTGCGCACCGTGCTGCGCGAGGACGTCCTGGTGCGCCACGGCTCGGGAAGCTCGGGAGCGCCGTCGCTGGAGATGCTGCGGCTGCGCGGAGCGTCCTTCGCCGGCTACCTGACCCGATACCACCGGGCGAAGGCATGGCCGATGCGGGCGCTGATGGCGCTCGGTGCGGCGATCCGCGGGCTCGCGGCCCTCGTCCGGGGCCGCCGCGACGTCGCCGCCCAGCAGTGGGCGTTCATCGTGGGCACGGCGACCATGAAGGCCTACGTGGGCGGCCACGAGGTGGCCGCCCAGCGCTACGCCGAGGTCACCGGGTCGACGCGGCCTGCTTGAGCCGGGAGTTGCCGCTGGCCAGGTAGGGCTGCCGGTCGAACGCCAGCGCCTCGAGCATGCCGAGGCCCCAACCGGTGTGCACGGCCACGAAGGCCGCGGGCAGCGTGCCGGCCGAGGTCTGCTTCGACCGGTCCCGGTTGCGCCACGCCTTGACGCTGGCGGCACCCACCAGCAGGGCGTAGGGGCCGAGCAGCAGCAGTGCGGCGGGCCGGACGACCCCGGCGACCAGCAGCAGCCCGCCGCCGGCCACGAACGCCGGCGGCACCAGGTGGCGCAGCCGGATCGCTCCGGCGCCGTTCTTGCGGATCATCTGCCCCTTGCCCCGGCCGTAGCGCCGGAACTGCCGGAACAGCCGCGGCAGGGTCTCCTGCACGTGCCAGCCGATGATCATCGCCGGATCGAAACCGATCAGGTGACCCGCCTGGATCAACCGGTGGTCGAAGTCGACGTCCTCGTTGACCAGCAGCGCCTCGTCCCAGCCGCCGATCGCCCGGGCCGCGCTGGTGCGGGTGACGCCGAACGACGCGTGGTCGGTGAGCTGCGGCTCGGTGGCGAAGTGGTTGATCGAGTCGCCGATCGCCGCCGGGCTGGAGAGCGTCAGCGCGATCGCCCGGCCGGCCGGGGTGAAGGCGACGCCGTGCCGGGCGCCGCCCACCGAGGCCAGTCGGTGGTCCTTCTGCAGCCAGTCGATGCCCCGGCGCAGGTAGTCCTCCGACACCTCGGAATGCGCGTCGATCCGGGCCACGAAATCGGCGGTGGCCTCTGCGAGACCCAGATTCAGGGCGACCGGAATCAGATTGCGGGGGTTCGGAATCACCCGGACGCGGGGATCCTCGACCGCGATCCGGTCGAGGATCTCGCCGGTGGAGTCCACCGATTGGCCGTGGATGACCAGCAGTTCCACGTCCACACCCTGCTGATTCAGCACCTTCTCGATCGTGCGTGCGATCGCCTTTTCCTCGTTGAGGGCCGGCATCAGTACCGAGACTGCTGGCTTCATGAGTGGATTCCTTCCTGGCCCCTACGATGGGCGTCATGTCGCGTCGCTGGATAGTAGTCGCAGGTGCCCCCTTCATGCCTGCGCAGGACGGTGGTGAACGGGAGCATCTGGGTTTCGTCGAGACGATGGTCGAGGCCGGATGGCTCGGCGGGCTGGTCATCCCGACCGACGCCGACCCATCGGCGCTGGGCCGTGAGGACGACCTGGACGCGATCCGCGAACTGATCGCGCCCGCGCCCCTGTTCATCACCCCGCGGCGCCGTTCCGTCCAGGCGGCGATCCGGCTGACCACGCCGTACATCGTCGCGTCCCGGCCGGCGCCGCGCGACCTGGTGGCCCGGGTGGGCATGCAGGTGCCCGACGCCGACGGAGTCGTCGGATTCGTGCTGAAGACGGTGGCGTTGGCCCGGACTCTGGCGGAGGGACTCGGCCTGCCCGCCGTGCTGCGGCAGCACAACCTGGAGGGCCCGTACCACCGGGCCCTGGCCGGTTCGCTGAGGGCGCCCAAGTCGTGGGTGGTCGGCGTCGAGGCGGCCCGGATCGACCGGCTGGACGCCCAGCTGGAGCGCTCCCGCTGGCTGCGCGGCATCGCCGACATCTCGGCCACGGACGCAGAGACCCGGGCCCGTCGCTCCCGGGTGCCGGTGGCGCACGTCCCGACCTTCGCGCTCGGCCCGCGTGCGGCCGTCGAGGGACCGCGCTGGCAGCGCCCCCACGATCCGGTGCTGGTCTTCGTCGGTGCCCTGCACGTGGGCACCAACCACGACGCCATCGACTGGTTCGCCGAGCGGGTCTGGCCGCTGGTGCGGGCGCAGCATCCCGCCGCGCGCTGGCAGATCGTCGGACGGTCCCCGGCCGCGCGCGTCCACGACCTGGTCGCCCGCACGCCGGGGGCGG
>JAGPGQ010000188.1 GCA_018055925.1 Micropruina sp. | reverse complement strand
CGGCGTTCAGCTGAGCTACACCGAGGGTGGTGGTGGGCCACGGGTCGAGCCGGGGCTGCGCTCCCGGATCCTGGAGGCGAACCGGCTGGCGGCGGAGTTCTTCGCCGAGCAGCTGTCCGGGCCCGACGCGGTGGCCGGCAGGCAGTTCCTGGACGAGCGCGGGTTCGACCGGGACGCCGCGGAGCACTTCGGCGTCGGCTTCGCCCCCCGGGGCGGACGCGAGCTCGCCAAGCACCTGCGCGCCCACAAGTTCACCGACGACGAACTGATCAAGGCGAGCCTGATCCGGGAGGCCGGCTGGGACTACTTCCAGTCCCGGCTGATCTGGCCGATCCGGGACGCCGGCCGCTCCGTCCTGGGCTTCGGCGCCCGGCGGCTGTTCGACGACGACCGGATGCCGGCCAAGTACATCAACACCCGCGAAACCCCGGTCTACAAAAAGTCGCACGTGCTCTACGGGCTCGACCTGGCCAGGCAGAACATCGCCAAGAAGAACCAGGCGGTGATCGTCGAGGGCTACACCGACGTGATGGCCGCCCATCTCGCCGGGGTGGACACCGCGGTGGCGTCCTGCGGCACCGCCTTCGGCGACGATCACGCTCGGCTGCTCTCCCGGCTGGTCGGGTCCACCGACGCGTTGCGCGGCGAGGTGATCTTCACCTTCGACGGCGACGCGGCCGGGCAGGCGGCGGCGCTGAAGGTGTTCTCCGGCGACCAGCACTTCATCTCGCAGACCTATGTGGCCATCGAACCGACCGGGCTGGACCCGTGCGACCTGCGCATCCAGCACGGCGACGCCGCGGTGCGCGAACTGATCGGACGGCGGGAGCCGCTGTACCGCTACGTGATGTCGAACACCATCGCCGGGTTCGATCTCGACCGGTTCGACGGACGGCTGGAGGCGCTCCGGGCGGCGGCGCCGCTGGTCGGCAGCGTGCGGGACGCGTCCCTGGTCAACGGCTACATCCATGAACTGGCGAAGCTCCTGGGCGCCGATGTGGACGACGTCCGCCGCGAGGTCTCCCGGGCGGGCCGCCGCAAGCTGTCGCCCGGCCGGGAACGGCCGATGCCGGAGCCACCCGAGCCCGAGCCGGACGACGGTGCGCTGCTCGGCCTGCCGGTGCCGAATCCGCGGGATCGCGGACTCGAGGTGGAGCGCGGCACCCTGCGCCTGATGGTCCGCGCCCCGGAGGTCTTCGCCGCCGACTGGAACGGCGTGACCGAGGAGGACTTCAGCCATCCCACCTACCGGGCGATCTTCGGCGCCATCGCCGCCGCCGGCCCGCCCGGCGCCGACTGGCCGCAGCCGGTGCTGACCGGACTCGGGGACGCCGGGGCCGCCCACGTGATCGCGGGACTGGCGACCGAGCCGCTGCTGCGTCCGGCCAGCCCCGGCTATGCCGCCGAGTACGTCGCCCGGTTGCGGCTACTCGCCCTGGCCAGGACGATCGCCGACCTCAAGTCGAAGCTGCAGCGCACCAGCCCGGTCGACGACCAACCGGCCTACAACCGGATGTTCGCCAACCTGCTCGAACTCGAGAAGCGGCGCCGCGAACTCCACGAGGTCGCGATGGGACCGGCCAGCTGAACTCCGGCCCGGGGCGATCCGGCCCGGGCGCTGTGAGCCATCCACAGGAATCGGTGTTGCCCGGTTGCTGCCTCCACAGGCCGGATCGGGCAGCACGTGGGACAACACCCGCTCGCGAATCTCGCCCGCATGAGCGAGATGTTGTTGGGAGCCGCCGATGAGATCCGGCTGGCGAAACGGATCGAGGCCGGCCAGATGGCCACATACCTGCTTGCCAGGGGCGATTGGACACTGGCCGGCCGGGACGAGCTGCGTACCGTCCAGCGCGAGGGCAGGGAGGCCTGGCAGCGTTTCCTGCTGGCCAACGTCCGCCTCGTGCAGGCGATTGCGCACTATGAGGCGAGACGGTGCGACGTGAACGTGGACGAGCTGTTCCAGGAGGGCTTCCTCGGGCTGGCGGAGGCGTTGCGGCGCTGGGACCATGCCGCCGGCTATCGGTTCAGCACCTACGCGATGCAGTGGGTGCGCCGCCGGGTGCTGAACGCGTCGGTCGACTACGGCGTCCCAGGTTCGGCGCGGACGGTGCTGCGCGCCCGGCGGCTCCGCGCGCTGGTCGACGAGCTGACCGCACAGCTGCAGCGCAGCGTGACCGACGCCGAGATCGCCGAGGTGGTCGGACGCAGCCCCGCCTGGGTCTCCCGGATGCGCCACCTGGTTCCGTACGCACCCCTGGAGCCCGATCTCGTCGCCGATGCCGGGCACGAGGAGGAGTCGGACGAACAGGTCGAGGCGCAGGTGTTCGGCCTGCTGCCCGAACTGCCGGAACGGGAGCGCGAGGTCGTCCATGTGCGCTTCGGCCTCGACCGGCCGGGCCCGCTGCGGCAACGGGACGCCGCGTCGACGCTGGGCATGTCGCTGAGCACCCTGCGCCGTCACGAGGCCCGGGCGCTGCGCCGGCTGCGCGGCTGGCTGCTGGCCGACCGGGCCGCCTGAGCCGCGGATCGAGGCTGAGCCGGCGATAATGACGGCATGGGCCTCTTCGACCGCGCCGGCTTGCCGGCAGCCGACTTCGCCAGCCTCACCGATGCGGTCGGGAGCCGGGTCCGGGTGCTGGCCTGGGCCAGGGGAGCGGACGGTCCCGTCGTCGGCCTGGCCGACCGGCTGGCCTGGCGGACCACGGACGGCTGGCGGTTCATCGGCTGGCACGAGATCGCCGCCGGCGGCTGGGACGCCGAGACGGGCCAGCTGCGCTGGCGGCTGACCGACGGCGCATCGGACGGGGTGACGCTCGCCGATCCCGGTTCGCTGCCCGACCTGTTCCGGGAACGGGTGGACGCCAGCATCGTCGTCCAGGAACGGTTCAACCTCACCCGGGGGAGGGCCGCCGTCATCGTCGCGCGGCGACCGCTCGGCTCCCGGGACGCGTCGCTGGTCTGGTCGATCGCCCGCCACGGCGGCGCCTTCGACACCGCCCAGGACGACCAGGCACTGGCCGAACTGGCCCGGCTGCGAACCGAATACGACTTCACCTGATGGTTCTGCTAACGTTGCTTCTCGCGCGCGCCGCGCCGATCCCCTGTAGCTCAATTGGCAGAGCATCTGACTGTTAATCAGAGGGTTCCTGGTTCGAGTCCAGGCGGGGGAGCCACGCTCCATTGACACCCTGACTAGGTGAAATACCGAATCAGAGCGGCTGTCGTTCCGGCCGCGGGCAACTTGTCCACGCAGCCCTGACGCCCGCCGTGGCCTCGACGAAACTGACCCAGGTCCCGCGGGTCGATCCTCGGCCGACTGAAGGCTGGCCGTCCGAGCCCACTTGTCGGGCGCACTCCCGGACGGCGGGAACTGCTGAGACTCCACTCGTCCCAGAGCCTTCGTCTGGCGGTCGAGCGATGGACACGAGTCCGGCGGGCGAGTCGGCGCTCTCGCCGCGAACGGACTGCGGTCGCGTGGCGGACGTGGCAAAGGGTCAGTGGCGCGCGGCACAATCGACTTCAGCGGACGATCGGCCGCGCGTGGTGTAACAGGACACCGGTGGTCGTGCAGAACCCAGTGCAGAGGACGGAGACGATATGACGACAGTGGCCGTCCATCGCCCCGTTCTGGAGTGGGCACGTCGCCGGAGCGGGCGCCAGACGACAGAGATGCGCTCCAGATTCAGGTCTTGGGATCGCTGGCTCACTGGTGAGGCGCACCCCACGTTCAACCAGGCACAGCAGTTGGCCGACTACACGCACATCCCGTTCGGGTTGTTGCTTCTCACAACACCTCCGGTCGAGACCCTGCCGATTCCAGACTTCCGGGTCGGTCGGGACGCAGCCGAAGAGCCGAGTCAGGAGTTGCTTGAGACGCTCTATCTCAATCAGCGGCGCCAAGCCTGGTACGAGGATTACCTGGCCACCTTCGGCGCTGACCCGCTCGAGTTCGTCGGTTCCGCACGCGACAGCAGCGTGGAAGCGGCGGCTGCAGCGATCACCAACGCTCTCGACTACGGTCTGGAAACCAGGCGGACGCTGCGCAGCATTGATGCAGCCCGGAAACACCTGGTTCAGGCGTTCGAGGCGCTCGGCGGACTGGTCGTGGTGTCCTCCATGGTGGGGAACAACACCCACCGCATGCTCGACCTGGACGAGTTCCGCGGCTTCACGCTGCATTCCGCCACCGCACCACTGGTGTTCGTCAACGGGCACGACACCAAGCGGGGCCAGGTGTTCTCCCTGTTGCACGAGTTCGCCCATGTGTGGCGCGGCGATTCCGGTGTAAGTGCCGGGGGCGAACCTCTCGCTGGGGGCCGGACGTCCACCGAGAGGTGGTGCGACCACGTGGCCGCCGAAACCGCTGTTCCTGCCGACGACCTCCGCAACCGATATCGGCGACTTCCCGATGTCACCGCCGAACTGGATCGGCTGGGCGACTTCTACCGCTGCTCCACGCTCGTCGTCCTCATTCGCTTGCGCGACCTCGGATTGGTGCCCACGCGGGGATTCCAAGACCTATACGACGACGAACTCGGCCGGCTGCTCGGCCTGATGAGTGAGCGCGCGGAGAGCTCCGGCGGCACGTTCTACAACAACCAGCCCTACCGCATCGGAGAGACACTCAGCCGGGCACTGATCCGCGACACCCGTCGCGGACGCACCCCGCTCACCGAGGCATTGGGCCTGATGTCCTTCAAGTCCGCACCGGTGTTTGACAGGTACGCCGAGAAGCTTGGCGAGAGCTGATGTTCCTGCTTGACGCGAACGTGCTCATCGAGGCCTCCCGCACGTACTACTCGGTCAGGATCGCTCCCACGTACTGGGCTTGGCTAGCCGATCAGCACCTGGCCGGCAACATCGCATCAGTTGCCTCCGTACGCAAGGAGATCGATGACGGCAAAGTCGGCCACCTCACCACCTGGGCCGCGACACTGCCTCCCACGTTCTGGATCCAGCCCAGCCAGCCGTCCATCCAAGCCATGACCGTACTCACGGCTTGGACGATGGACCCCCGCGAGGCTTTACACCAGCGCTGCCCGACAAGCCTTCCTCCGGGAAGCCGACTACTTCCTCATCGCCGAAGCCCGTGCGGCAAACCACACGGTAGTCACCCGGGAGCAGTCTTCGCCTGCCGCGAAGAAACGGGTCCTCATCCCCGACGCCTGTGCCGGCGTCAACGTCGCCTGCGCCAGTCCATTCAGCGTCTACGAGAGCCTTGGCCTCCAATTCCGTTGAACCGTTCATCAGACGCCCTTGTCCTCGGTGGCCGTCATCTCTGACTCCGGCGCGGTAGAGCATCCTCAGCTGCAACCGGTCAGTGCCAGCGTGCGAGGAGATCGGCTGCCTGCTGGTAGGTGGCCGCACCACTGGCAGTAGCCATGACGGGGTGGTAGAGGCGCTCGATCACCGGCCAAGCCGGTCGAGCACATCGGCGTAGCGATTCCGGGCCGCCGCCGAGAGCGCGCTGACCTTGTGTCGCCGGGACCGGCGAGATGCCGGCTCATGGAGGGCGGGCGCGGTCGCCTCTTGGCGCTCTCTAGGGGATTCGTCCGAAGGAATCATCCTTGCGACCTTGCCGGGTCGCCGTCGCGTACCTGACCGATCCGCGGGAACGGCCGCAGCGAGAAGACCACCTCGACCGGCACCTCGAAGTGGTCCGCGATCCGGAGCGCCAGGTGGAGCGAGGGGCTGTACTCGCCCCGTTCCAGGTAGCCCACCGTCTGATAGTGCACGCCGAGCGCATCGGCCAGCTGGCGGCGCGAGATGCCGCGTTCGGCGCGGAGCATCGAGATGCGGTTGTGAATGGTCTCGGTGGCTGGGCTCATCGTCGCTCAGTATCCCCGAGCCAGCGCCCGGTCGCGAGCCGCCGCGACGCTGCTGCCCGACTGCTTGCGCGCCATCCGGCGGAGGAAGACGGGGGCCAGCAGGAGCCCGATGACCGACCAGGCGAGCAGGATCAGCACGGTCAACCCGATGCCCCATGCGCCGCCGATCTCGAGGGCCGACGCCTCGGGCGGCAGGAACACCGAGCGCAGTCCCCGTCCGATCCAGTACAGCGGGCCCACTTGGCCGATCACCTGCAACCAGCCGGGCAGGGCGGTGATCGGGTAGAACAGGCCCGAGATCGCGGCGAAGGCGTAGATCGACATGGTTGCCATACCCAACCCGAGCATCGACCGGAACACGGAGCCGAGCAGCGCACCCCAGGGCAGCATCGCGGCCACCGCCAGCAGGTAGACCAGGATCAGGCTGAACCAGCCTTCCGGCCCGGACGGGAAGCTGCCGGGCAGTGCCACGGCGGCGAACGCCAGCATCGGCAGCACCGGCAGCAGGGCGTCCACCGGGGCCGCGATCAGTTTGGCGATCAGGTGGCCGAGCATGCCGTGCGGCACCGACTTCGCTCGCAGCAGGGTGCCGTCCTCGCGTTCGACCTGGGTTTCGGAGGCCACCCCGAGCACCGCCCCGGCGATCACGCCGAAGGCGAGGAAACCGCACAGCAGGAAGGCGCTGAACTGCACCTGCTCCTCGAGGGCGCCGTCCCGGTTGAACCACAGGATCGCCGAGAACACCACGGGTATGGACAGGGTGCTGACGATGCCGGACGTGCTGGTGTATTTGCGGCGCATGGTCACGGCGGCCTGGCGCACCGCTGCGCGCAACACGCCGGAGCCGATCGTCGGGGTCTTCATCGCGTGGCCTCCTCGGCATGGATGGGAGCTGACTCGATCAGCCGGACGGCCGGTGCCTCGACGGCGCCGCCGTCCGTCTCGTAGCGCCGGACGATGTCGAGGTACACGTCCTCGAGGGACGAGGCGCGGACCTCCACCACCTCGACGCCGTCGGGTCGGCCGGCGAGTACCTCGCGCAGGTATCCGGTCGGGTCCGGGGTCGGATGGACGGTGATCTCACCGGTGCCCAGATCGCGCAGCCGGACCTCCTTGGAGCGGGACAGCCCGAGCCGCAGCGCGTCCGGCGACCCGTCGGCCACGATGGCGCCGCCGGCCAGGATCAGCAGCCGGTCGGCCACCTTCTCGGCCTCGTCCAGGTCGTGGGTGGTCAGCAGGATGGTGGTGTCCAGGTCGATCAGGTCGCCGATCAGGTCATGGACGTCGCGCCGGCCGGCGGGATCCAGCCCGGTCGTGGGTTCGTCCAGGAACAGCAACTCCGGACGTCCCAGCAGGCCGACGGCCACATCGAGCCGGCGGCGCTGGCCGCCGGAGAGCCGGTCGATCCGCTGCCCGCGCTGTTCGGCCAGGCCAACCCGCTCCAGCAGGTCGCCGGTCGGCCACGGCCGGCTCACCCGGTCGGTGGCGTAGGCGGCGTAGTACTCGCCGATCACGTCCAGCAGTTCCGCCACCCGCCAGGGTCCGTGGTCACGCCAGCTCTGCAGCACCACTCCGACCCGGGCTCGCCACGCCTCGGTCGCCTGCTGGGGATCGACGCCCAGCACCCGGACGTCCCCGCCCGAGCGCCGGCGGAACCCTTCGAGAATCTCGATCGTGGTCGTCTTGCCGGCCCCGTTCGGGCCGAGCAGGGCCACCAC
>JAGPGQ010000025.1 GCA_018055925.1 Micropruina sp. | reverse complement strand
CCGCCATGCACCCGGCGCAGCAGACCCCGGTCGTCCAGCGCTCGCAGGTCGCGGCGGATCGTTTCCGGAGCGACCTCGAACGCCTCGGCCAGGCCCTGGACCGTGACCCGTCCGCGGGTGCGGGCCAGCGCCAGGATCGAGTGCATGCGTTGCTCGGCGTCCATTCAGACATTGTCCACCCCGGGACGGTTGTGAGTCCTGCCCGAATGTGCCCGGTTGGCTGCCCGCTTCCCGGGCCGGGCGGTGGCTCCCGGGCGCCGGCGAACCTAGAGTCCACCGGGTTCATCGCACAACGCTGTAGCGGGTGGATCGCCGAGAGGAGTCAATGATGACCGGGCAGCAGTATCTGTTGGGTTTCGATGTCGGGACGGGCAGCAGCAAGGGAGTCCTGACCACGCTGGACGGCACGGTGGTGGCGCTGTCGGAGCAGCCGCACATGGTGTCCCTGCCGCAACCGGGCTGGGCGGAACTGGACGCCGAGGACGTGTTCTGGCGCGACTTCCGGGCAGTCTGCGCGGAGTTGCTGCCGCATGCGGCCGACGGTGTGATCGCCGGGGTCGGGGTGTCCGGGATCGGGCCGTGCATCGTCCCGGCGGACGCGTCGGGACAGCCGCTGCGGCCCACGATTCTGTACGGCATCGACACCCGCTCGTCGGCCGAGGTGGCCGAGATCATGGAGCGCTACGGCGAGGACCGGATCATCGAGGTCTGCGGCAACCCGATGAACGCCCAGTCGGTCGGCGGACGGATGCTGTGGCTGCGCCGGAACGAACCCGAGATCTGGGCGCGCACCACGTACTGGTTCATGGCCAGCAGCTACCTCACCTACAAGCTCACCGGCGCCTACGTGCTCGACCACGTGTCGGCCTCCTACTCCGAGCCGCTCTACGACGTCCGGGCCGGGACGTGGGCCGACGAATGGTGCACCGACCTGGCGCCCGGGCTGACGATGCCCGAACTCGTGTGGCCGTCCCAGGTGGTCGGCACCGTCACCCCGACGGCCGCCGAGATCACCGGCCTGCCGGTCGGCACGCCGGTGGTTCCGGGCACGATCGACGCGTTCGCGGACGCGATGAGCGTGGGTGTGCGCAAGCCGGGTGACGCGGTACTGATCTACGGCTCCACGATGACCGTGATCACCGTCACCGACCGGTTCATCCCCGGGCGGCCGCTGTGGGTGAACGCCCACCTGTTCCCCGGCACCTACAACCAGGTGGCCGCCATGGCCACCAGCGGCGCCCTCACCAAGTGGCTGCGCGACCTGTGTGGTGGCGGGTTCCACTTCGGCGAGTTGAGTGCGGCCGCCCGTGAGGTGCCGCCGGGCTCCAACGGGTTGATCGCGTTGCCGTACTTCGCGGGCGAGCGGTCGCCGTTGCTCGATCCGGACGCCCGGGGCGTGCTGCTCGGGCTGACCCTCAACCACGGCCGGGGCCATCTGTACCGGGCGTTGCTGGAGGCGACCGCGTTCGGGGTGGAGCACATCCTCGAAGGCATGCGGGCGGCCGGCATCTCCACCGATCGTTCGTTCGCGGTGGGTGGTGGCACCACCGGTGGGCTGTGGCCGCAGATCGTGTCGGACGTAACCGGCATGACCCAACTGATCACCGAGCAGTCGGTGGGGGCCTGTTACGGCGACGCCATGTTCGCCGGGGTCGGTGTCGGACTCGTCGACGACGACACCGACTGGACGACTCACTCCGGGACGATCACCCCGACGCCGGGTGCCCGGGAGGTCTACCAGCCGTTCTACCAGGCATACCGGGAGCTCCACCCGGCCACCGTCGACCTGCAACACCGGATGGCCAAGGTGCAACGCGGCGGCTAGGACGGTTACCGAGTCGCGGAGATCCCGGCGTCCGCCGGGATGACGAGCACGGCTGAGCCGACCGCGAGGTGCGGAGGTTCCGGCGTCCGCCCGGGATGACGAGCGTGGCTGGGGCGACCGCGAGGTGCGGAGGTCCGGCGTCCGCCGGGATGACGAGCACGGGTGGGGGACCGCGAGGTGCGGAGATCCCGGCGTCCGCCGGGATGACGAACAGGCATGGTGCCCATCGTCATCCCGGGCTCGACCCGCGATCTCCCACCGCCGCGGCCCGTGTCGCGGGACGAGGATGGCCGGAACCTGTCCGGCCCACCGCTTAGGCTGGGGGAGCCATGACCGAGATGCTGTCCCCCGACCTGTTCAGCCTCCAGCCCACGCCGTCCGCACCCGAGCAGAGCCAGCGCCGCAAGCGGCTCAGCGAGGACGAGTTGCTGGCCGACCTGAACGCGCCGCAACGCGCGGCGGTGCTGCACGCGGGCTCTCCCGTCCTGGTGGTGGCCGGCGCGGGGTCGGGCAAGACGCGGGTGCTGACCCGGCGAATCGCGCACCTGGTGAGCTTCCGCAACGTCCATCCGGGTTCGATCCTGGCGATCACGTTCACCAACAAGGCGGCCGCCGAGATGCGGCACCGAGTGGTCGACCTGGTCGGCAACCGGGCCAAGCTGATGTGGGTCTCCACCTTCCATTCGGCGTGCGTGCGCATCCTGCGCACCGACATCGGCCGGTTCGGGATCAGCCGGACGTTCTCGATCTACGACGACACCGACGCCAAGCGGCTGATGCAGCTGGTGCTGCGCGACGCCGAGGCCGACCCGAAGCGCTTCCCCGTCCGGGCGGTGCTGAACTGGGTGTCGAACCGCAAGAACGAACTGGTCGACCACGAGACCGCCGCGGCCCGCGCCGAGACCGACAACGAGAAGGTGTACGCCGACACCTACCGGGAGTACCAGCGCCGGCTGACCACGGCCAATGCGCTCGACTTCGACGACCTGATCATGACCACGGTGCACCTGCTGCAGGCGTTCCCGGAGTTGCGCGAGCAGTACCGGCGCCGCTTCCGGCACGTGCTGGTCGACGAGTACCAGGACACCAACCATGCCCAGTACGCGCTGGTGCGCGAGCTGTGCGCCGCGTTGCCGGTGCCGGAGAGGGTGCCGGCGATCGAGGCACCCGAACTGATGGTGGTGGGCGACTCCGACCAGTCGATCTATGCGTTCCGCGGTGCCACGATCCGCAACATCCTGGACTTCGAGGCCGACTTCCCCGGTGCCGAGACCATCGTCCTGGAGCAGAACTACCGCTCCACCCAGACCATCCTGAACGCCGCCAACGCGGTGATCACGCGCAACTCGGGGCGTCCCGAGAAGCGGCTGTGGTCCGATGCCGGCGACGGCGAACGGATCGTCGGCTGGGTGGCCGACACCGAGCACGACGAGGCCCAGTACGTCGCCGAGGAGATCGACGCGCTGACCGACGCCGGGCACGCCAAACCCGGCGACGTGGCGGTGTTCTACCGCACCAACGCCCAGTCCCGGGCGTTCGAGGAGGTGTTCATCCGGGTCGGCATGCCGTACCGGGTGGTCGGTGGCGTCCGGTTCTACGAACGCCGCGAGGTGCGGGACGCGATCGCCTACCTGCGGGCCATCGTGAACCCGACCGACGACGTGTCGGTGCGCCGCATCCTGAACGTGCCGCGCCGCGGCATCGGCGCCCGGGCGGAGGCCGCGATCGAAGCGCTGGCGGCCGCCGAACGGATCGCGTTCGGCCAGGCGCTCGACCGGGCCTCCGAGGCCCCCGGCCTGGCCACCCGTTCGCGCACCCAGATCGAGGGCTTCGCGGCCCTGCTCGCGGAACACCGCGCCATGATGGCGGCCGGGCAGCCGGCCGACGCGATCCTGTCGAGCATCCTGGAGAAGTCCGGCTACATCGCCGAGCTGAGCAACTCCGACGACCCCCAGGACGCCACCCGGCTGGAGAACCTGGTCGAACTGGTGTCGGTCGCCCAGGAGTTCGTGGTCGCGGCGCACACCGTCGACCTGCCCGCCGACGGCGGCGAACTGGCCGCCGGAGCGCCGGAGCCGGACGACTCGCTGCCCGCCTTCCTGGAACGGATCGCGCTGGTCGCCGACTCCGACCAGATCCCGGACGCGGACGGCACCGGCGACGGGGTGGTCACCCTGATGACTCTCCATACCGCGAAGGGGCTGGAGTTCCCGGTGGTCTTCCTGACCGGGTTCGAGGACGGGATCTTCCCGCACCAGCGCACCCTGGAGAACCCGGACGAGCTGGAGGAGGAGCGCCGGCTCGCCTACGTGGGCATCACCCGGGCGCGGCAGCGGCTGTACCTGACCCGCGCGGTCGTCCGGACGATGTGGGGTTCGCCGCAGTACAACCCGGCCAGCCGGTTCACCGTCGAGATCCCGCAGCACCTGTTCGACTGGCGGCGGGTGGAGCAGGCCAGGGTCGGGTTCACGTCACGGGCGCGGGCCCGCACTGAGCAGGTGTGGCGCAACACCGTCGGCTACGGCTCGAAGTCGCCGCTGCCGAAGGCCGTCCCGAGCGTGCAGCCCGGCGACCGGGTGCTGCACACCTCGTTCGGCATGGGCACCGTGATCGCGACGAGTGGTCTGGGCGACATGGCCAAGGCCGACGTCGACTTCGGCAGCAAGGGCGTGAAGCGGCTCAGCCTGAAGCACGCCCCGATGGAGAAGCTCTGAACTGCGCCGCTTGAAGCACACGCCGATGGAGAAGCTCTGAACTGCGCCGCCCGAAGCACGCCCCGATGGAGAAAGCTCTGAACCGCACCGCGTCATCCCGGCGAACGCCGGGATCTTGGGGTTCCGCCTACTTGCCCAGGTACTTCTTGGGCGCGACCGCCTTGCCGTCCTCGTAGACGGAGAAGTGCAGGTGGCAGGCGGTCGAGAGCCCGGTGCTGCCCACGGTGCCGAGCAGTTGGCCCTTGGTCACCTTCTGGCCCTTCTTCACCGCGATGCTCTTCATGTGCAGGTAGGCGGTCTCGACCTTGTGCTTGCCGATCTTGCCCACGGCCACCCGGACGTTGTTGCCGGACCCGCCGTTGTAGCCGCCCATGTCGGCCTTGATCACCTTGCCGTTGGCGGCCGCCCAGATGGGCTGCCCGCAGGCACCGCCGATGTCGTCGCCGTTGTGGATCTTGTAGCGGCGCAGGATCGGGTGCAGCCGCGGGCCGAACCGGGAATCGAAGCCACCGGCGGTCGGCATCAGGAAGCTGCTCTGGTCCTTGAGGAACTCCGACTGCTCACTGATCCGCGCGGCGGCCGTCTTCAACGCCTTGGTGCGCGCCTCGAGCGCCGCGGTGGTCTGCTGCTGGGCGAGTTCGCGGGCGAACCCGTCGAGGACCCGGGTGCGTGCCTCGGCCAGCAGCTCGGGCGAGGCCACCCGCTCTTGGACGGCCCGGCTCAGGCCGGGATCGCGGGCCTCCAGGGGCAGCGCGGCACCGACCGCGGGCTGGGCCAGCTGGGCCGCCGAGGACGGATGCGCCGATGCGTGCGAGCCGCCGGCCACCAACGCACCGATCGCCGCGGCGGCGATGCCGGCCCGCAGCAGGCGGGAACCGCGGGAGCGGATCTCGGGTGAATCGGCCGGTTCTGGGCGCACGCAGCTGTCTCCTTGATCGAGCGGGGTGTGGGTTCCGAGAGGCGGAACCGTGCAACACCTTAGCATTTCTCAGGGAAGTTCTCAGAATCGGGGCGATCGGGGGACCCGCGGACCCGTGGGGTGCGGTTTGCCGGTGCGGCCCACTATCGTGATCGAGGCGCCCCCGGGCGAACCTTTCCACGATGAAACGGAGCAATTCGGTGGATCTTTTCGAGTACCAGGCACGGGATCTCTTCGAGGCCCATGGGGTGCCGGTCCTGCGAGGCATCGTCGCCCGCACGCCCGAGCAGGCGGAGCAGGCCGCGCAGACCCTGGGAAGTTCCGTGGTCGTGGTCAAGGCACAGGTGAAGACGGGCGGCCGCGGCAAGGCCGGCGGCGTCAAGCTGGCCCGTTCCCCGCAGGAGGCGCGCGAGCGGGCGTCCGAGATCCTCGGGCTCGACATCAAGGGCCACGTCGTCGAGCAGGTCATGGTCGCCGAGGGCGCCGACATCGCCGAGGAGTACTACTTCAGCCTGCTGCTCGACCGGGCCAACCGGAGCTACCTGGCCATGTGCTCGGTCGAGGGCGGCATGGACATCGAGACCCTCGCCGAGGAACACCCCGAGAAGCTCGCCCGGGTCGAGGTCGACCCGATCGCCGGGCTGGACGCGGCCAAGGCCGCCGAGATCGTGGCCGCCGCCGGCTTCGCCGAGGCCGACCGGGCCGAGGTGGCCCGGGTGCTGGTGCTGCTCGGCGAGGTGTACCGCGACAACGACGCCACGCTGGTCGAGGTGAACCCGCTGGTCAAGACCGGCGACGGCGCCATCGTGGCACTCGACGGCAAGGTGTCGCTGGACGCCAACGCGGCCTTCCGGCACCCCGACTGGACCGGCCTGGCCGACGAGTCGCACGACGACCCGCTCGAGATCCGGGCCCGCGAGAAGCACCTCAACTACGTGAAGCTCGACGGCAGCGTGGGCATCATCGGCAACGGCGCCGGACTGGTGATGAGCACCCTCGACGTGGTCGCCGGGGCCGGCAAGGAGTTCCCCGGCAGCCCGACACCGGCGAACTTCCTCGACATCGGCGGCGGCGCGTCCGCCCAGGTGATGGCCGACGGCCTCGACATCATCCTCTCCGACCCGCAGGTGAAGGTCGTCTTCGTCAACGTGTTCGGCGGCATCACCGCCTGCTCCGAGGTGGCCAAGGGCATCATCGCCGCGCTCGAGATCCTGGGGGAGCGGGCCACCAAGCCGATCGTCGTGCGGCTCGACGGCAACGCCGTCGAGATCGGACGGCACATCCTGACCGAGGCGGCACATCCCCTGGTGACGATGGAACTGACCATGGACTCCGCCGCCCGCAAGGCCGCCGAGCTGGCCAGCACGAACTGAAAGGACATCCGTCGATGACGATCTGGCTGGACCAGAACTCCAAGGTGCTCGTGCAGGGCATGACCGGCTCCGAGGGCCGCAAGCACACCCAGCGGATGATCGCCTCGGGCACCCGCGTGGTCGCCGGCGTCACCCCGGGCAAGGGCGGCCAGACGGTCACCTTCGAAGAGGACCCGGTGCCGGTCTACGACTCGGTCGCCGAGGCCAAGGCGGCCACCGGCGCCAACGTGTCGGTGATCTTCGTGCCCGCGGCGTTCACCAAGAGGGCCGTGTTCGAGGCGGTGGACGCCGGCGTCGAACTGGTGGTGGTGATCACCGAGGGCGTCCCGGTCAAGGACACCGCCGAGTTCTACACGCACGCCGCCAACAGCGGCACCACCCGGCTGATCGGGCCGAACTGCCCGGGCGTGATCAGCCCCGGCAAGTCCAACGTCGGCATCATTCCCGCCGGCATCGCGCAGCCGGGCCGGATCGGCCTGGTCAGCAAGTCGGGCACGCTCACCTACCAGATGATGTTCGAGCTGGGCGACATCGGCTTCTCGACCGCCGTCGGCATCGGTGGCGACCCGGTGATCGGCACCACCCACATCGACGCGCTGGCCGCCTTCGAGGCCGACCCGGGCACGGACTGCATCGTGATGATCGGCGAGATCGGCGGCGACGCCGAGGAGCGCGCGGCCGCCTACGTGGCCGAGCACGTGACCAAGCCGGTGGTCGGCTACGTCGCCGGGTTCACCGCGCCCGAGGGCAAGACCATGGGGCACGCGGGCGCGATCGTCTCTGGCTCCAAGGGCACCGCGCAGGCGAAGAAGGACGCGCTGGAGGCCGCCGGGGTCAAGGTCGGCCGGACGCCCAGCGAGACCGCCGCGCTGGTCCGCGAGATCATGGAGGGCCGCGACTGACCCGGGCGGTCAGTCGGCCTGGGTGGCGCGCTGCGCCGCCCGGCCGACGAGGCCGCGCCAGTCGTCCTCGGTGAAGTCGTAGTCGGCGGACGCGTCCGGCAGGAACGCCATCAGGTAGACCAGCCGGGTGCCGACGACGGCCACCCCGACCCGGAAGGCGGCGGCCTTCGACTCGCCGAGCCGGTGGGTGATCCGATAGCTGGTGGCGGCGAGCGTCTTGCCGCCGGCGTCCACCGTGGTGACCGCGGCGCGCTGCACGGTCGCGGTGGGGGTGGCCTTGGTGCACGCGGCGATGTTCCTGCTCAACGTCCTGGCCAGGTCGGCCGCTCCGGCCGGCTTCGCGAACGTGTAGACCACCTCGTCGATGCCGAAGGCCGAGGCCGTCGGATCCGTGGCCACCACGTAGGTCTGCTGGGTGGCGGCGGTGGTGGACGCCACCCGCGTGAGGTCGACCCGCTCACACCCGCTGCCCTTGGTCGTCGGCGGCCCCGCCTGCGCCGCCGACCAGGCGCCGTCGCCGGTGCCGACCCGCGGCAGGTCGGCCAGCGTCAGCCAGCCGGCCGGCTCGGCCTTCGGCGGGACGGTGAGGGCGGTGGTGACGGTGGCCGGACAGGTTCCGCCGGCGGCTCCGCACTGGCGTCCGAGCGAGGCCGCCAGGGCGCTGGCGAGGGTGTCGTTGGTGAGGCTGAACGAGGTGGAGGAGGCGTCCAGCACGTCGACGAACCGGCCCGTCCGGGCGATCAGCAGGTTGTGCTCGCCGAGGCCGGGCACGTCGACCACCACCGCCGTCACCTGGTCGGCCAGGCCGGTGACCCGGTGGGCGGCGACCAGATGCGCGTCGCGGCAGGTGGTCGCCTGGGCGGCGAACGCCTGGTAGGCCGTGGTGGCCGCGGCGTCGTCCGGCCACGCCTGGACGATCTGGCGCAGCACGCCGCCGTCCCGGGCGGCGGTGAAGCTCCGACTCACCTCGGCCAGCGGAGTGCCGCCACCGGTGGCCGAAAGCTCCAGGCAGGCCGGGGCAGGATCGACTGCCGTTCCGGGTGAGGCTGTGCCGGGTGATGCTGGGTCGGGTGAGGCCGGGCTGGCTGAAGCGCCGGCCTGCGCCCAGGTGACGCCCGAACGGAGCTTGGCCAGGTTGGCCGCGGTCAGCAGTTGCTCCTCGGTCAGGCCGGACGGTGTCGGCGTCGGGCTCGCGGCCGCGGTCGCCGGGGCTCCGGTGGCCGAGCCCGTCCGCTGGGTGGCCGACCAGGCGAAGAAGGCCGCGATCACCGCGAGCACGAGCAGGAGGACCAGCACCTGGGTCGGGCGTCGGGACGCACTCCCGGCGGGCGCGTCGCCGGCCGCGGGCTCGTCCGGCGGCGGGGTGTCGTCCCCGTCGTCGTCCGGCCAGGGCGGCGAACTGACGCTCACCGCCGAACGGCGCGGCGCGGCGCTCACCCAGTCGTCGGGTACCGGCTCCGCGGAGAACCGCCGGCCGACGGCGGGCGGCTGCGGCGACTCGGGCAGGGCCGGCGCGGGCGGCGGGATCGGGGTGCTCACCTCGGGTTCGCCGGCTACCTTCGCCGAGTCGTCGGCCGGTGCCCAGGTGCGTCCCGGATCGCCGGTCCTCCCGGCGGCGTCGCCGTCGTCCTCGTCGGTCTCGAACGCCCGGCGGGGACTGCCCGGATCGCTGCTGCTCATCTGGTCCTCGTGTCGGGTTTGGGGGTGTGACCCGGCCGAGTTTAGTGCGGACGGGCGTGTCCGGCGCATCGCCGGACGGGCGCTGGGCGACGATGGATCATCATGGCCAAACGAGGAGAACGCCGGCGCAACCGGCTCCGGCTGACCGTGGCCGAGGTGACCGCGGCGCCGGATTCGGCGCCCGCCAGCGAGTTCCCGCTGCTCTGGGCGGCGCCGGCCGCCGGCCTCGCGGCCGTGGCCCTCGGTTGGCTGCTCACCACCGGATTGGTGATGGTCGCGTGGTTCACCGCGATGGCCATGCCGCTGCCGCGGGTGCTCGGTTTCGCGGCGCAGCTGTGGCTGGCCGGTCACGGCGCCGGCGCCGAGATCGGCGAGGTGCTGGTCACGCTCACCCCGCTGGGTTTCACCGTTCTGCTGGTCCTGCTCGCCCGGACGGTGGTCGGCCTTGGGCTGCGGTTCGCGCCGCGCGACAGCCTGGAGGGCACCGGCGCGTTGCGGGCCTGCGGCCTGGTCGCCGCCGGCTACGGCCTCGGTGCCGGCATCGTTGCCCTGGGCGCCGGTGCCGGGCCGCGGATCGGCTGGGCGGTGCTCGGCGGGCTCGTCGTGGGTGCCCTGGCGACCGGCTGGGTGCTGGCCGGACGGCTGCGCCGGCTGATCGCGCTGCCGTCCATGCTGGTGGGGCTGCCCCGCGCGGTCCTGGCCGGGCTCGGCACGCTGACCGTCCTGGCCGCGGCCGTGCTGGTGACCGGGCTGCTGCTGGGCAGCCATCGGGTGTCGCTGATCGAACAGTCGCTGGCCGCCGACCCGGTCGGCGGGTGGTTGCTGGTCGGGCTGCAGTTGCTTTTCCTGCCGAACCTGTTGGCCTGGTCGGCCAGCTGGGTGCTCGGGGCCGGCTTCAGCGTGGGCGCCGGCTCCCTGGTCTCGCCGATGCTGACCACCGCCGGCCTGCTGCCCGCCGTCCCCGTGCTGGGGGCGGTTCCGGAGAGCGGGCTGGGCGGGCCCTGGAGCTATCTCTGGCTGCTGTCCGGGGTGCTGGCCGGCGCGGCGGCCGGGTGGGTCGCCACCCGGGGCGCGACCGCGCGGACCACGCTGGTGGGCTGCCTGGCGCGCGGCGCCGGCAGCGGACTCGCGACCGCCGCGATGGTGGTGCTGATCGGCCTGTTGGCCCGCGGCGACCTGGGGGCCGGACGGCTCATCGGTCTCGGCCCGGTGATGCTCAACCTGGTCCTGCTGGCCCCGGGCCTGCTGGTCGCGGGCGGTGCCCTCGCGGCAGCCGTCCGATGGTGGCTGGGGGAGCGCCGGTCCGCCGGCGTAGACGACGAGCGCACCGAGGTGCTCGCCCGGCCAGACGATGCCGAGGCCGAAACCGTTCCGCTGGCGGGGCTGTAGGGCAGACCCCGTTAGGCTGCCGTCCATGGCCTTTCGCATCGCCGTGCTGATCTCGGGCACCGGCAGCCTGTTGCAGGCGCTGCTGGACGCCGAAGCCGCCGGCGACCTGCACGCCGAGGTGGTCGTTGTCGGGTCGGATCGGGCCGACGCCCAGGGGCTGCGCCGCGCCGAGCAGGCCGGTGTGCCGACCTTCGTCCTGCCGTTCACCAGGGGAAACGACCGCGCGGACTGGGACGCCGAGCTGACCCGCGCGGTGGCCGCCCACGAGGTCGACCTGGTGGTGCTGGCCGGGTTCATGAAGCTGGTCGGGCCGGTGTTCCTGGCCCGCTTCGGCGGCCGGACGATCAATACGCACCCGGCGCTGTTGCCCAGCTTCCCCGGCATGCACGGCCCGCAGGACGCCCTGAACCACGGGGTGAAGGTGACCGGAACCACCCTGTTCGAGGTGGACGCCGGCCTCGACACCGGACGGATCCTCGCCCAGGAGCCCGTCCGGGTGTTGCCCGGCGACACCGTCGACAGCCTGCACGAACGCATCAAGGTGGCCGAGCGGCTGCTGCTCGTCCACACCGTCAACGAACTGGCCTCCCAGGGGGACACATGACCGACCGCCTGCCCATCCGTCGCGCCCTGCTGTCGGTGTACGACAAGACGGGACTCGCTGACCTCGGCCGGGCACTCGCCGACGCCGGCGTCGAGATCGTCTCGACCGGCTCGACCGCCAGGACGCTGACCGATGCCGGCGTTCCGGTGACCCCGGTGGAGCGGGTCACCGGCTTCGCCGAATGCCTGGACGGCCGGGTCAAGACCCTGCACCCGCACATCCACGCCGGGCTGCTGGCCGACCTGCGGCAGGAGTCGCACCGCGAGCAGCTCGCCGAGCTCGGCATCGAGCCGTTCCAGCTCGTGGTGAGCAACCTGTACCCGTTCACCGAGACGGTGGCCTCCGGTGCCACCCCCGACGAGTGCGTCGAGCAGATCGACATCGGCGGGCCGAGCATGGTCCGGGCGGCCGCGAAGAACCATGCGAGCGTCGCGATCGTCACCTCGCCCGACCAGTATCCGTGCCTGGTGGACGCGCTGGCCGCGGGCGGTTTCACAGTGGCGGAGCGGCGGGCGCTGGCCACGGTGGCGTTCCGGCACACCGCCACCTACGACATCGCCGTGGCGACCTGGCTGGGAGAGCAGACCGACCCGGGCGCCTGGCCGGCCTGGATCGGGGCCACCTGGCACAAGGTCGGCGGCCTCCGCTACGGCGAGAACTCCCACCAGCAGGCGGCGCTGTACCGCTATCCGGGCGGCCCGTCCGGGATCACCGGCGCCGAGCAGCTGCACGGCAAGGAGATGAGCTACAACAACTACACCGACGGCGACGCCGCCTACCGGGCCGCCTACGACTTCGACGAGCCGGCGGTGGCGATCATCAAGCACGCCAACCCGTGCGGCATCGCGGTCGGCGCCGACATCGCCGAGGCGCACCGCAAGGCGCACGCCTGCGACCCGGTGAGCGCGTTCGGCGGGGTGATCGCCAGCAACCGGCCGGTGACCGCCGAGCTGGCGGAGCAGGTGGCGGAGGTGTTCACCGAGGTGCTGATCGCCCCCGGCTACTCCGACGAGGCCCTCGAGATCCTGACCCGCAAGAAGAACATCCGGCTGCTGAAGGCCGGTCCCTACAAGCATCGCGAACGCCAGCTGCAGCCGATCTCGGGCGGCGCGCTGCTGCAGCAGCCGGACCGGATCGACGCCCCCGGCGACGACCCGGAGGGGTGGACGCTGGCCGCCGGGGAGCCGGCCGACGCCGCTACCCTGGCCGACCTGGCCTTCGCCTGGCGGGCCTGCCGGGCCGTGAAGAGCAACGCGATCCTGCTGGCCTCGGGCGGCGCCTCGGTGGGCGTCGGCATGGGTCAGGTGAACCGGGTGGACTCCTGCCGGCTGGCCGTGGAGCGGGCCGGTGACCGGGCGGCCGGCTCGGTGGCCGCCTCGGACGCGTTCTTCCCGTTCGGCGACGGTCCCGAGATCCTGATCGCCGCCGGGGTGCGGGCCATCGTCCAGCCCGGTGGGTCGGTGCGGGACGCCGAGACGGTCGCCGCGGCGCAGGCCGCCGGGGTCACCCTGTACCTCACCGGCACCCGGCACTTCTTCCACTGACGGCCGGGAACCCGCCGACATGACCGCCCCGGAGCGTCCCCCGAAGAGCTTCGTGCAGCAGGTGCTGGGGCAGTGGCCGCTGGCCGGGGTGCTGCTCGGCGTCTTCGCGGGCCTGCTGGTGGTGGCGACCGGTCACTGGCGTTCCGGCACGACCCTGGTCGGGGCCGCCATCACCGCCGGCGGCCTGCTCCGGCTGCTGCCCAACCGCCGGGTCGGGCTGCTCGCCGTCCGTAGCCGGCCGATCGACACCCTGGTGCTGCTGACCATCGGCATCGGGATCATCGTGCTCGCCTGGTCGGTGCCCCCGCTGCGGACCTGAGGGCCTCCGAGACCTGGTTGATCGCGCGATCCGTCGCTGCCTTCGGGTCCGTGCACTACTTTCGGGTTATTTCCCGAAAGCAGTGTGCCAGGACGTCAGTAGTCCGCGATCGCGCGATCAGTACTTGCCCGGTGAAGCTCACCGATGCCGACCGGACGCTGACCACCTACGTCTACGACGGCGAGGATGGGATCGGGCATGCAACTCGGGCGCGGCATTCGCGACCAACTCGATTCCTCAGGATGACGTGCGGTACCTGAACTGCTCACCCGCGCCGGTGTCGTCCCCGGAGGCGCGGGCAGCTTCGCGGGTACGCAGGTCGACCCGCCGGATCTTGCCCGAGATGGTCTTCGGCAACTCGTCGGCGAACTCGATGATCCGGACCAGCTGGTAGCCCGAGAGATTCGCCTTGGCGTGGTCGAAGATCGAGCGGGCGGTCTCCGCGGACGGCTCGTGCCCGGCGGCCAGCGTCAGGTACGCCTTCGGTACCGCCAGCCGGACGGGGTGCGGGCTGGGCACCACCGCCGCCTCGGCGACGGCCGGGTGCTCCAGCAGTACGGACTCGAGTTCGAAAGGCGAAATCTTGTAGTCGGACGCCTTGAACACGTCGTCCGCCCGACCCACATAGGTGAGGTAGCCGTCGGCGTCCCGGGCGGCGATGTCGCCGGAGTGGTAGTAGCCGTCGCGCATCGCCTCGGCGGTGTACTCCTGGTCTCCGAAATACCCGCTCATCAGCGCCAGCGGACGTCGGGCCAGGTCGAGACAGATCTCGCCCTCGTCCTGACCGGGCTCCCCGGTCACCGGGTCGAGCAGTTCGACGTTGTAGCCCGGCAGCGGGCGTCCCATCGAGCCGTCCTTGACCAGCTGACCAGGGGAGTTGCCGATCCAGCAGGTGGTCTCGGTCTGGCCGAAGCCGTCCCGGATGGTCGATCCCCAGGCCGCCCGCACCTGGGAGATCACCTCCGGGTTGAGCGGCTCGCCGGCGCCGACCAGCTCCCGCGGCGGATGGTGCAACTGGGTCAGGTCGGCCTGGATCAGCATCCGCCACACCGTCGGTGGCGCGCAGAACGTGGTGACCTGATGGACGTCCATCACCCGCATCAGCGCGGCCGCGTCGAAGCGTGCGTAGTTGAAGATGAAGACCGTCGCCTGCGCCAGGAAGGGCGAGAAGAAGTTGCTCCAGGCGTGCTTGCCCCAGCCCGGCGACGAGATGTTCAGGTGGACGTCGCCGCTGCGCACCCCGAGCCACCACATGGTCGACAGGTGGCCGACCGGGTAGGACACCTGGGTGTGCCGCACCAGCTTCGGCCGGGCCGTCGTCCCCGAGGTGAAGTACAGCAGGCAGGTGTCGTCCGCCGGGGTGGGCCCGTCGGGGATGAAGGACGCCGGCCCACCGTCGGAGTCGGCGAAGGAGACCCAGCCGCGCACCGCCTCGCCGACACCGATCCGGACGACGTCGGCGGGTAGGCCCTCGAACCGGTCGGCCAGCGCGGACGGCGCGATCGTGTAGCCCGCGCCGGCGGTCCGCACCCGGAACTCCAGCTCGCCGGCGGTCAGCAGGGTGGAGGTCGGAATCGCCACGGCACCGACCTTGAGCAGGCCGAACAGGACCTCCCACAGCTCGATGGTGTTGTTCAGCATCACGATCATCGCGTCCCCGCGGCGCACGCCCAACCCGGTCAGCCAGGCGGCGACCTGATCGGAGCGGGCGGACAGCTCGCCGTAGCTCGTGCTTCGGGCGTTCAGTTCGGCGTCGACGATGGTGACCGCCGGACGATCCGGATGCTCCCCGGCGACCACGTCGAACCAGTCCAGCGCGAAGTTGAACTCGGCCGGCGCGGGCCAGCGGAACCCGGCGACCGCGCCCTCGTAGTCGGTGGCGTGGTCGAACAGGAAGTCACGGGCCGCGCGGACGGCCTCGGTGGCGGCGGTGGCGGTTCGTCCGGTGTGGGGCATGCCGCTATCCAACCACCGCCGGCGCCCGAGAGCGCGAACATTGAGCTCGTTCCGCGTTCAGGACGTGACCCTCAACCGATCGTCCGGACGCGTTGACCGACTCAGATCAGGCCGAGTTTCGTGACCTCGGCGGCCTCGTCCTGCAGTTCGGCGACCGACGCGTCGATCCGCGCCCGGCTGAAGTCGTCGATCTCGAGGCCCTGGACGATGCGGTACGAACCGTTGTCGGTGGTGCACGGGAAGGACGAGATGATGCCCTCGGGCACGCCGTAGGAACCGTCGGACGGCACCGCCATCGACACCCAGTCGCCGTCGGGCGTCCCGGCCAGCAGGTCGCGCATGTGTTCGACGGTCGCGTTCGCCGCCGACGCCGCGGACGACGAGCCGCGGGCGGCGATGATCGCCGCGCCGCGCTTGGCCACCGTCGGGATGAAGTCGTCCTCGATCCACGACTGCTCCACCAACGAGGCAGCGTTCTGCCCGTTCACCTCGGCGTGGAAGACGTCCGGGTACTGGGTGGCGGAATGGTTGCCCCAGATGGTCATCTGCTTCACGGCGGTGACCGGCACACCGAGTTTGCCGGCGAGCTGGCCGATCGCCCGGTTGTGGTCGAGCCGGGTGAGCGCGTTGAACCGTTCCGCCGGGATGTCGGGGGCGTTCTTCATCGCGATCAGGGCGTTGGTGTTGGCCGGGTTGCCGGTCACCAGCACCTTGATGTCGTCGGCGGCGACCTCGTTGAGCGCCCGGCCCTGGGCGGTGAAGATCGCGCCGTTGGCGCTGAGCAGGTCACCGCGCTCCATGCCCGCCGTGCGCGGCCTGGCACCCACCAGCATCGCCAGGTTCACACCGTCGAACACCTTGGCCGGATCGTCGCCGATCTCGACCTTCGCCAGGTTCGGGAACGCACAGTCGTCCAGCTCCATCACGACACCCTCCAGCGCCTTCAGGGCGGGGGTGATCTCCAGCAGCCGCAACTCGACCTGCCGGTCGGGGCCCAGCAGCCCTCCACTGGCGATGCGGAACAGCAGGCTGTAGCAGATCTGGCCTGCCGCGCCGGTGACGGCAACCTTCAAAGGTGTGCTCACGGTGGTTCTCCTCAGCGACGTGTGGTGACCAGTTCACGCTATCAGCGCGGCTATCGGGTCGCGCCCGATTAGAGTCGCCGGGGTGCGACTCCTGCTGACCCGGCACGGACGGACCGCCTCGAACGTGGCCGCCCTGCTCGATACCGCCCCTCCCGGTCCCGACCTCGACCTGGTCGGACGCGCCCAGGCCGTGGCACTGTCCGGTCGCGTGACCGGCCAGCGCATCGGCGGGGTCTACTCGTCCGACCTGGTCCGGGCCGTGCAGACCGCCGAGCCGGTCGCCGAAGCCTTCGGGGTGACCGCCACCGTGCTGCCCGGACTGCGCGAGATTCCCGGCGGCCACTACGAGATGACCGCGGACGTGCGCGACTACGTCGCCGTGCTGCGCAGCTGGGGCGAGGGCGACCGCGCCGCCCGGGTGCCAGGTGGTGAGAGCGGAGAGGAGTTCCTGCACCGGTTCGACTCGGCGATCCGCCGGATCGCCGAGGACGGCGTCGCCGGTGCACTGGTGGTCAGCCACGGGGCGGCCATGCGGGCCTGGTCGAGCCACGCGATGCCCGAGGTGCACGCCGTGCTCGGCCACCGGGGCATGCCGAACACCACGGTGATCGTCGCCGACGGTGACCCGGACGACGGCTGGCGGCTGCTCGGCATCGACTTTCCCGAGGTGGACCCGGACGACGGCTTCGCCAAGCCGTCGCTGTATCAGGAGATCTCGGCCCAGCCTCGCGGCTCGGAACTCGGAGATCCCGGATCACGTCCGGGATGACGGGGAGCGGCTTTCGTCATCCCGGCGAACGCCGGGATCTCGCGCTCTACCGGAAGATGACCGTGCGCTGACCGTCGGTCATGATCCGGTGCTCGGCGAACAGCTTCACCGCGTCGGTGAGCGTGCGGGACTCCTGCTCCTGCCCGATCGCGACCAGTTCGGGCACCTCGATCGAATGGTCGACCCGGCGGACGTTCTGCTCGATGATCGGTCCCTCGTCCAGGTCGGGGGTGACGAAGTGCGCGGTGGCGCCGATCAGCTTCACCCCCCGGGCGTGTGCCTGCCGGTACGGGTTGGCCCCCTTGAAGCCGGGCAGGAACGAGTGGTGGATGTTGATCGCCCGGCCGGCGAGGAAGTCGCACAGCTCCGGCGAGAGGATCTGCATGTAGCGGGCCAGCACGACCAGTTCGATGTCGTGCTGCTCGACCGCGTCCCGTACCCGCCGCTCGAACGCGTCCTTGGTGTCGGGCAGCACGACGTGCTCCTCGAACGGCACCCCGTAGAAGCTGGCCAGGTCGCGCAGGTCGGGATGGTTCGACAGGATCAGCGGGATCTCGATCTGCAGGTAGCCCGAGCGGGCCCGGAACAGCAGGTCGTTGAGGCAATGCCCGGCCTTCGAGGCCAGGATCAGGGTCCGGCGGGGACGTCCGACGTAGTCCAGCGTCCATTCGGCGCCGATCGAGTCGGCGATCGGGGTGACCGCTCGCTCGAACACCGACCGGTCGAACCCGGACTGCACCTGCACCCGCATGAAGAACCGGTTCGACTCCGACGAGCTGAACTGCTGCAGCTCGGTGATGTTGCCGTAGGCCTGGGCGATGGCGCCGGTGACGGCATGGACGATGCCGGGCCGGTCGTCGCAGGCCAGGGTCAGCAGCCAGTGGGTGGAGTCGATCACGCCCAGCAGGGTAGCGGGCGCCGTCCGGGTCGGTGCCGCCGGTTCATCCAGGGCGCGTCGCGGTGAGGGGTCAGCGGCAGACGTAGCGCAGCGAGTCGATCAGCCAACCCAGGAGTCGCGGCGCGCGCAGAGTGCCTGTAGGTCGAGCACGCCGGCG
This sequence comes from Micropruina sp., assembly GCA_018055925.1. GTDB lineage: Bacteria > Actinomycetota > Actinomycetes > Propionibacteriales > Propionibacteriaceae > Micropruina. The sequence goes on along the minus strand of JAGPGQ010000025.1, from coordinate 5,938 downwards.
TTGGCGGCCTGGGTGAACGGGAATAGGAACCGTCCCCTGAACGGGAATAGGAACCGTCCCCTGAACGGGAATGGGAACCGTCCCCGGTTCGCCGGGGGCGCGGTTAGAGGGACGCGATGGTGGCGTTGAGGGTCTTCGAGGGACGCATCACGCTGCTGGTCAGGGCATCGTCGGGGCGGTAGTAGCCGCCGAGGTCGGCCGGGGAGCCCTGCACCGCGAGCAACTCCGCGTTGATCGCGTCCTCCTGGGCGCGCAGGGTCGTGGCGAGCGGGGCGAACGTGGCGGCCAGGGCCGGGTCGGCCGTCTGGGCGGCCAGTTCCTCGGCCCAGAACAGCGCCAGGTAGAAGTGGCTGCCGCGGTTGTCGATGGTGCCCAACCGGCGGCCCGGCGACTTGTTCTCGTTCAGGAACGTGCCGGTCGCCCGGTCGAGGGTCTCGCCGAGGACCTTGGCGGAGCCGTTGCCGGTGACCTCGGCGTACTTGGCGAAGCTCTCGGCCAGGGCGAGGAACTCGCCGAGGCTGTCCCAGCGCAGGTAGTTCTCCTTGAGCAGCTGCTGGACGTGCTTGGGGGCCGAGCCGCCCGCGCCGGTCTCGAACAGTCCGCCGCCGTTGATCAGCGGGACCACCGACAGCATCTTGGCGGACGTACCGACCTCGAGGATGGGGAACAGGTCGGTGTTGTAGTCCCGCAGCACGTTGCCGGTCACCGAGATCGTGTTCTTGCCCTGCCGGATGCGTTCGACGGACACCGTGGTCGCGTCCACCGGGGGGGCGATGGAGAGGTCCAGCCCGGTGACGTCGCCGACCAGCTCCGGGTCGCGCAGGTAGGTCTTGACCTTGGCGATCAGGTTGGCGTCGTGGGCGCGGCCCTCGTCGAGCCAGAAGATGGCCGGGTCGCCGGTGGCCCGGGCCCGGGTCACGGCCAGTTTCACCCAGTCGCGGATCGGGACGTCCTTGGTCTGGCAGGCGCGCCAGATGTCGCCGGGCTGCACCGCGTGCTCGATCAGCACGTCCCCAGCCCGGTTCACCACCCGCACGGTGCCGGCTCGACCGATCTCGAAGGTCTTGTCGTGCGAGCCGTACTCCTCCGCCGCCTGGGCCATCAGCCCGACGTTGGCCACCGACCCCATCGTCGCCGGGTCGTAGGCGCCGTGCGCCCGGCAGTCGTCGATGACGGCCTGGTAGATGCCGGCGTACGACGAGTCGGGGATCACCGCCAGGGTGTCGGCCTCCTTGCCGTCCGGGCCCCACATGTGGCCGCCGATCCGGATCATCGCCGGCATCGACGCGTCCACGATCACGTCGGAGGGCACGTGCAGGTTGGTGATGCCGCGGTCGGAGTCGACCATCGCCAGCGCCGGCCCGTCCGCCAGCTCCCGCTCGAAGGACGCCCTGATGGCGGCGCCGTCGGGCAGCGCGTCCAGCCCGGCCAGGATGCCGCCGAGGCCGTTGTTGGGGCTCAGCCCGGCCGCGGCCAGGGCGTCGCCGTACGTCTCGAAGGTCTGGGGGAAGAACGCCCGCACGACGTGGCCGAAGATGATCGGGTCGGAGACCTTCATCATGGTGGCCTTGAGGTGCACCGAGAACAGCACGCCGTCGGCCTTGGCGCGCGCGACCTGGGCGCGCAGGAAGCGTTGCAGCGACTCGGCGCGCATCACGGTGCCGTCCACGACCTCGCCGGCCAGCACCGGCACCGATTCCTTGAGGACAACGGCGTCGCCGCCGTCGGCCGGCACCAGCTCGATGCGCAGGTCGTCGTCCGCCTCGACCACCACCGACTTCTCGTTGTGCCGGAAGTCGTCGGCGTCCATCGTCGCCACGTTGGTCGCCGAATCGGGGCTCCACGCGCCCATCGAATGGGGATGCTGCCGGGCGTAGTTCTTGACCGACTCGGGGGCGCGGCGATCGGAGTTGCCCTCGCGCAGCACCGGGTTGACCGCGCTGCCCTTGACCTTGTCGTAGCGGGCCTTGACGTCGGCCTCGTCCGCACCGGACGGGTTGTCGGGGTAGTCGGGCAGGTCGTAGCCCTTGTCCTGCAGTTCGGCGATGGCCGCCTTCAGCTGCGGCATGGACGCGCTCACGTTGGGCAGCTTGATGATGTTGGCGTCCGGCGTCTTGGCCAGCTCACCGAGTTCGGCCAGCGCGTTCGGGAGCCGCTGCTCGTCGCTCAGTCGCTCGGGGAACAGCGCGATGATGCGTCCGGCCAGGGAGATGTCGCGAGTCTCCACGTCGACACCGGCCGCTCCGGCATAGGCCTGGACGATCGGCAGGAAGGAGTACGTCGCCAGCAGCGGCGCCTCGTCGGTGTGCGTGTAGATGATCGGACTCATCGTGCCCCTTGATGCCTCGAGGTTTCTGGACGTCAGGAGACTACCAATGACGCCGGTGCCCAACCGCGTCCTGGAGCGCGTCCCTGGGTGAGGTGGCCCGGCAGTCGCCGGGAGGTCAGCCGTCGATCGTGCTCAGGTCCCCGTAGCGGGCTCCGGCGACCGCCTCCCGCGGGACGGCCTCGGTGAGCGCCGCCAGGTCGCCGGCGGTGAGCGACACCCGCAGAGCCGCGACGTTCTCCTCCAGGTAGCGGGTCCGTTTGGTGCCCGGGATCGGCACCACGTCGTCGCCCTGGGCGAGTACCCAGGCCAGCGCGAGCTGTCCGGGGGTGCAGCCGTGGCCGGCCGCCAGCTCGCGCACCCGGTCGACCAGCAGCAGGTTGGCGTCCAGCGCCTCGCCCTGGAAGCGCGGGAAGTAGGCGGTGGCCCGGCTGTCCCCGGACGCCAGCGACTCCCGGCCGATCGTGCCGGTGAGCAGCCCGCGGCCGAGCGGCGAGTAGGGCACCAGCCCGATGCCGAGTTCGCGCAACGTGGGCAGGACGGCGTCCTCGACGTCGCGGGTGAACAACGAGTACTCGGTCTGCACCGCCGTGATCGGGTGGACGGCGTGGGCCCGGCGGATCGTCGCCGGGGACGCCTCGGACAGCCCCAGGAAGCGGACTTTTCCGGCGTCCACCAGCTCCTTCATGGCGCCGACGGTGTCCTCGATCGGCACCGTGAAGTCGACCCGGTGCTGGTAGTAGAGATCGATGTGGTCGACGCCCAGCCGCCGCAGCGAGGCGTCGCAGGCCGCCCGGACGTACTCGGGCCGGCCGTTCACCCCGAGCCGGGTGCCGTCCGGACGCCGTTCGTTGCCGAACTTGGTGGCCAGCCGCACCTCGTCGCGGCGTCCCCGGATCGCCTCGCCGACCAGCTTCTCGTTGGTGAACGGTCCGTACATGTCGGCGGTGTCCAGGAAGGCGACGCCGAGGTCGAGGGCGCGGTGGATGGTGGCCAGGCCAGCGGCGTGATCGGGCGTGCCGTAGAACTCCGACATGCCCATGCAGCCCAGGCCGAGGGCGGAGACGGTGAGGGCCGCCGGGTCGGAGCCGAGCGTCCGGGTGGGAATCTGTGTGCTCATGACTCCAGCACACACGTTGGAGCGCGCTCCAGGTCAAGCCGACAGAGCCCGGCGTCCGAGACGATCGGTGTAGAGGGCGATCTTGTGGTCGATCGCGGCCAGGTTCGCGGTGACCTCGGCGAGTTGGGCCAGCACCCGTTCGCGGTGCGTGCGGAGCAGTTCGAGGCGCTCGTCCTCGTTCCCTTCGCCACGTCGGACGAAGGCCGCGTAGCGGCGGATCTCACGCACCGGCATGCCGGTCGCCCGAAGCCGGGTGATCAGTTCGATCCAGCGCAGATCGGCCTCCTGGTAGCGGCGATGCCCGCTCGGTTCGCGAGGGACGGCCCGCAGCAACAGCTGGTCGCGCTCGTAGTAGCGCAGCGTGTCGGGGGTGAGGCCGAGGGCCTCGGCGGCCGCTGAGATGGTGGCGCCCGGAACGGTCATGGGCTCAGTCTCTATCATGGAGTGCGCTCCAGGAATGGCCCCGCGTCGAGCTCAGCCGCCGAACGGCACCAGGAACCGGCCGATCGCCACGAACGCGGCCAACGCCAGCAGCACCAGCGCCGGGGTGAACTGCTCACGGCGCCGGACGTGGACGACGATCGCCCCGATCATGGTGACCGCCAGCCCGGTCGCGGCGATCGGCGCGAGCACCGGCAGGATGCCGGTCAGCGGGGGCAGGATCAGCCCGAGCGCGCCCAGCGCCTCCAGGCCGCCGATGGTCTTGACCATGCCGGCGGAGAAGTCCTCCGTCCACGCCATGCCGGCGCCGGCGAGCTGCTCCTTGCTGCGGGTGAGCTTCATCGTGCCCGCGCCGAGGAAGGCGAGCGCCAGTAGGCCCGCGACGATCCACAGGGCGATGTCCATGTTCCAACTCCTCATGATTAACTTCAACTGTGAAGTAAATCGTAGGGTGATTTACTTCAAGATTCAAGTTAATGGCGGGCTGGAAGACCTTGCCCGGACGGCCTTCTCGGCTACCATGCGGACGTGGACGACGCGGTCGGGGCGCGGTGGTTGGACGCCGAGGAGCGGGCGGCCTGGCTGAGCCTGGTCGGGCTCCTGATGCGGCTCAGCCCGGCCCTCGACGCCCAGCTGCGCCGGGACGCCGGACTCACGCTGTTCGAGTACTCGGTGATGGCCGGGCTCTCCGAGCGGCCCGGCCGCACGATGCGGATGAGCGAACTCGCCGCCGTGGCCGAGGGCTCGCTGTCGCGGCTCTCGCAGGTCGTGGGACGGCTGGAACGCAAGGGCCTGGTCCGGCGGGCGGCCGACCCCACCGACGGCCGGTCCACCCTCGCCACCCTGACCGACGAGGGCTGGGACGTCGTCGTGGATACCGCCCCGAGCCACGTCGCGGAGGTGCGCCGACTGGTGCTCGACCCGCTGACCCGCGGGCAGATCAGGCAGCTCGCCGCGATCGGACGCCGCATCGGGCGGGCCATCGACCCGAACGGGGAATGCCCCACCGGCTGACCTGGCGAGCCCCCGGAAACCCCACGGATATCCACATTCTGGCCTCCCAGTAGGAGAAATATCGGCGCGTCCGTTGACGGACGGGTCCCGCACAAGCACGATGACCCGAGGGCCTCATCAGTGTGGAGGAAGGACCCTCATGGCAATGAAGCTGAATATCAAATCGATCATCGGGACGGTTCTCGTCCTGGCCCTCGCCGGATTCGCGATAGCCGACGCACGCAATACCGACACCAGCGGACGCGCCCGGGCCGCGATCACGCTGATGGCGCCGGCGGCCGCGGGCGGTGGCTGGGACCTGGTCGCCCGGGAGGCCCAGCAGGCGCTCCGGAAGAACAAGATCGTGGGCACGGTGCAGGTGTCCAATGCGCCCGGTGCGGCCGGCACCATCGGGTTGAGCCAGCTGGGCCGGATGCAGGGCCGGCCCGACATCATGATGGTCACCGGCACCGTCATGCTGGGCGGCATCGCGCGCGGTTCGGAGTTCACCCTGAAGGACTCCACGCCGATCGCCCGGCTGGCCGAGGACTTCCTGGTCGTCGCCGTGAACGCCGATTCGCCCTACCAGAAGCTGGACGATTTCCTGACCGCCTGGAAGGCGGATCCGGGCGCGTTGCCGGTCGGCGGTGGATCCGCGGGCGGTGTCGACCATCTGGTCGCGGGGCAGTTGGCCAAGTCCGTCGGCATCGACGGCGCCGCGCTGAAGTACACCCCGCACTCCGGCGGCGGTGAACTGACCATCTCGCTGCTCTCCGCGGCGGCCGGCACGGTCAACGTCGGGATCAGCGGCTACAACGACTTCCGCGACATGATCGCGGCCGGCCGGCTGCGGCCGCTCGCGGTGGTGGCGCCGGAACGGCTGCCGGGGGTCGACATCCCCACCATGATCGAACTGGGCTATCCGCAGGTGAACCTGGTGAATTGGCGCGGCCTGGTCGGGGCTCCGGGGATCACCGAGGCCGATCGGAGCGAACTGACCAAGATCGTCGCCGAGATGGTCGACACGCCGGAATGGAAGGAGTCGGTCGACCGCAACC
>JAGPGQ010000024.1:15053-24177 GCA_018055925.1 Micropruina sp. | reverse complement strand
GCCCGGAGCAGGTCGTCGACAACGCGGCCGCGGCCGGAGTGAAGCTGTCGGCCGAGGTGCTGGCCGCGATCGACGAGGCGTTGGGTGACGTGGTGATCTCGGACCCGGCGCTGGTGGCGCAGAGCACTCCGACCGAGCGTCCCTGCTGATCCACGGTGCCGCTCACCGGGGACGGGCGCCGGACGCTGCTCAGCGTCGGGGCCGGAACGCTCACCTATGTGCTGCTGCTGAACCTGCTGTAGCGGCGTCGGATCGGCGCCCCGTCCGATCGGCCGGATTGAGGCCCGGCGTACTAAGGCTTCGAGGTTCCAGCAGCAAGCCGAGACGCGAATGGGTGCTCACCGACCGTCGCGATTTCCGCGGTCCCGGTCCATTGATGTCGCGATGCGGTGGACGAACTGGTTTGCCCACGTAACGGACTGCTCGACCGTGGGCAGCACGTCGAGTCCCTCGGCGGCCTCGGCGTAGAGGCTGCCCCATTGACCGGCGGCGACGATGACGGGAGGCCACGCCTGCTGCCGGCGGTAATCGAACAGCCGGACGCACGTCGCGGCCACCTGCGCGAGGTCGAGGTCTTCGCGCATGTCGAGGAGTTGGAGGTCGATGAGATCGTGTGCCCGCTCGCTTCCTGCGCTTGAGACGGCGTGGAGCTTCTGCGCGATCTGATGGTCGGAGCGCATGACCGGCACGGGTTTCGGTGCTTCGAGTCCGACCGCGGTGAAGAGTTCTGCGAGGTCGGCGGCGAGTTGGTGCTCGGGTTCGTTGGCGTCGCCGATCTCGTTGTGTCCCAGTTCGAACTTCACGGTGCACCACGATCTGCCCCGATAGTCGAGCTTCACTTCGAAGGGCTGCATGACGTACGCCGTGGGCACCGCCCGTGGACGAGGTGCTGCCTTCGCAACCAGCCTTCCGGTGAAGCCGGCCCACCCGGTGGACAGAGACTCCTCGAAGTCACTGCGGAACCTGACGAGCGGCTGGACCCGAGCAGCGTCGAGGTCTTGAGTGAACCGAGTGCCCCGCCCGTAACGAAGCGCCATCGCGCTGCCGCCCTTGATAGCGCCCTCGGGGAGCATCTGGCCGACGACAACCAATGCCATTCCAACCCTACGGCGCAGGGCGAGGCCATCATTGCCTTCGAGGTTACGGATACGCTGCTCCAGAGAGCGCACACCGGTAGGGGCACTGCTGTAGTTCACGATCGCAGCCCCTTACGTACTCGCTGCCACGCGGTCGTGGTCAATAGCCCTTCGCTGCGCGCCTGCTTGGCCGCATCCAGAAGACGCACGGTCTCGATGCGGCCGCGACACTCCAAGATGGCGTCGGCAACCGGCTGCGCCGCCAGCCCCTCGTAGAACGTCGTACGCGCCCCGTCTCTCACCTGCGTCACTTCGACGAATGGTGGCACCTTGGAGCGAGTACGGCGGCGGACGGCCACCTTGATCTGTCGAGGGTTCACGTTGGCGAGACCGAACAGCGCCAGTACCGACTCGCCGTGCAGGTATGCACCTTCGCCCGCGCGAAGAAGGGCTTCAGCGAACTGGTCGTAGTCCGTCGGCGGGATGTCGGGCACCCGATAGAGCCCGTAGGCGACGTTCTCCAAACCACCGCGTGCGGCGAGTTTGGGGAGCTCGACTGCCGGCACTCCGGCCTCGGCAGCTTCCCTCGTGGTGACGTAACCGTAGTGATCGAGCGCTATCTCACGCACGATCTCCCGGTACTTCACCCCACCAGCCATGTCACAACTATACCGAAAACGGTAGTGTTCCGACCGAAGCTCGGCGTCCGAACCGGCGGCTTCGATGCGGATTTCGTGCTGGATCCAACCCGGAAACACAGCGCGCTGTTCAACGACGGCGTCGCCGGCGCCCTGCCCTGGCAGGAGGACGCCCAGCCGAGCTACTTCGACCCCACGGTCGACGAGGGCCTGCGTCCCCGCGCTGCGCAGGTTCCTCGGCCTGTGTGGCGTCGGGGCATCGCCGAATCCCCCCTCGCCCGATGGCGAGTAGCGCCGGTGCTGGTTGTTCAGTTCTGGACGAGAGCAAGGACGACGCGGTCGATGATCCAGAGCGCGACACCGACTCCGGCCGGGATGCCGAGGCCGATAATGAGCAAGCCTGCCCCGGTACCGACGAACAGGGCGGCCTCGATCCCGAGCGCGGCGGGCCACGGCAGTGGGACGGCCGCTTTGGGTGAGAGGAACAGGCCCCAGACGGTCGCGACGACGGCCACGGCGAGGATTGCCGCGGGCCACCGCCACCACCCCGTTGTGAGGTTCCACGCGAGAACGGCGACCCCGGCGAGGAGGGCGAGCTCAAGCAGGAACCGTGCGGTCAGCGCGATCGTCAGGACGGCGGACGCACCGTCGAGGGGACCGGTCTCGCTCATGCCGACCATCCGGCGAGGACGGTGTCGAGGGAGTCGATGACGCGCGCGAAAGTCGCGTCGAGGCTGCGCGACATCGCGAAGCCTCCGCCCTGTTCCAGGGTGACGAAGCCGTGCAGGGTGGCGCGGATCAGGCGGATGGCGTCCGTCAGGTCGTCGCCGTCGAGCCGATAGGCGCGCAGCGCGGAGGCGATCACCGCGATCACGCCCTGGGCGGCGGCCTGTCCGTCGGCGTCGTCCGGGTCGGGGGCGAGCTGTAGGGCCGCGTACCGGCCGGGATGCTGGGCGGCCCAGGCCCGCAGCGTGTGCGCGAGTGCGGCCAGGGCTTCGGCGCCGGAGAGTCCGGCGCACGCGGTCGACAGGGCGGCGGCAACCTCACGCGCGGCCTGCCGTCCGAGCGCGCCGCGCAGGTCGCCGAGGTCGGCGACGTGCCGGTAGACGCCGGGCGGGGCGATCCCGAGCGAACGTCCGAGCTTGGTGATCGTCAGCTCGTCCAGGCCGATGTCGTCCGATAGGGAGGCGGCACGTTCGACCACCGCGCGCCGGGTGAGCCGCTCAGCCATGCGACGCCTCCCCAAGGCCCGATCCTTCGAGGAACGGCAGCATCGCCGCCAGCGTCTCGGCGGCCTGCTCGGCCATCGGGTAGTGGCCCGCGCCCGGGATCATCCGGTACTCGCCGCGCAGCGCCCCGGCGACCCAGGCGGCTTCGGCCTCCGGGTCGGGGAAGTCGCGATCCTGGTCGCCCATCACCACTAGCGCCGCCGCGGTCACCGTCGGCAACGCGGCTTCGGCCGGCGCGTGGGAGGTGCGCGCTGTGGCCTGGAACGCGGCCCACCGTCCCGGACGCCGCAGCAGGGCGAGCGCGCGATCGGCATGCTCCTCGTGATCGGCGGGCGTCGGCTGCCCGAACAGCGATCGGTAATAGCCGCGCCACACCGCCGGTCCCCACGGACGAGCCAGCAGCAGCCGCATGAACAGCCGGGCGGCACCCGATCCGTGATCCCGCACGAACGGGCCGATCAGCACCAGCCGGCGCACCGCATCGGGACGGTCAGCCGCCGCGAGCACTCCGGCCGCGGCACCCATCGAGTTCCCCACCACCGTCGCCGGTGCGCCACCAAGCGCGTCGATCACCGCGATCACGTCGCTCGCGGCCGCCGGATCGTCATGCGCGTCGAAGCCGACCGAGCTGTCGCCGTGTCCACGCAGATCCATCACCGCGACCCGATGCCCCGCCGCTACCAGGCCCGGCACGAGATGGCGGAACGACGCCCGCGACTCGCCCATGCCCGGCACGCACACCACCAGCGGTCCTTCGCCGGAGGCCTCCACGGCGATCGTCCCGCCGGGCCGGTCCAGCTCGATCATCCTCATGTTATGAAGCATAACATGTAGATATGATTCGTAACTAGCCCGAGATCCCGGCGTCCGCCGGGATGACGAGGACCGGGCATCCCGTGCCCGATCCGGGATCTATCCCCAATCTGCTGAGACTTCGACCGGCGGCCGAGATCCGACATCGCGCGACAAGGGCTTGGTCATCCCGGACTCGACCCGGGACCCACGCCAACGCGCTGAGACCTCGACCGGCCACCGAGATCCCGCCATCCCCCGCGACAAGGGCTTCGTCATCCCGGACTCGATCCGGGATCCACGCCAACGTGCTGAGACTTAGACCGGTCACCGAGGTCCCGCCAGCCCCGCGACAAGGGCTTGGTCATCCCGGACTCGATCCGGGATCCACCCCAACGTGCTGAGACTTCGACCGGCTCGTGATGCTCGAACTCGCCCGGCACACGACCGTCCGAACCGTCAGCAGTGGACGCCTACGGCCCGGCTCGGGAGTACTCAGCGGGGAGGGGTTGCCGCGGCGGGGAACGGAACCCCCGCGCGCTCGCAGACCAGCCGATACTCCCTGGCCAGATAGAGCGCGTAGCAGAGTGTGGCCACCGTGCCGCCGACGCCCGCCACGGCGAACACCACCAGCCAGGAGACCTGCTCATCGAGGGCGAGAATCCCCGCGATGATCGCTGCGATCATCGTGACGGGGCCGAGCAGATAGTCGATCCTGCGATCCAGGATGCGGGCCATCGGCATGAAATGCGCGCCGATGACGAAGACCATCAGTGGGAGCGTCCATCTGCCCAGCCCGAGCAGGAACAGCAGGATGGAGCCGAGCAGCCAGATCGGATGCGTGACGCTGTTGAGCGCAGTCATCGCCCTGCGTTCCCGTTCGATCTCCGGCGTCGGGTCGTCCGGGAACCGCGCGGCGTGACGAATCTGCGAGGCGCCACGGACCACGAGGAACACCGCGGCGACCAGGGCGACGAGGAGCGCGGCGGCACCGGCCCAGCCCCACGCGAACGGCCACCAGACCGCGTAGAAGATGGCGTAGGCGCTCATCACCACGGGGAAGAACGCGATGTCACGGACGGCTGAACCGAACCCGTCGGGAGCCGCCGTCGCAGCCCCCTGCGCCTCCGATGCCATGGGTGCATCCTCACACACCGCCATCACGCCACTGGGTCGTAAGGCTGCGGTGGTGCGTCCGCGCAGCCATGATGAGCCAGTGCCCGACAGTCGGAGCAGGGATCCCGTGGGGAGCAAAATGGTCAGGTCTTGCCGGCGGCCGATTCTGCGGCTTCTTAGTTCTGTCCCTGAGGGTGCAGCATGCGCAAACGACGAGCATGATCCAGCGACCGAACATTGAGGGATTGGACTCTCAAACCGGCACGAAGAGCGGCAGTAGGTCGCGCAGGTCTCTGCACTGACGACGTATCTGTGCGCCCTTGGGGGCTGTTCTCTGCTGCTCGTTGACCCAGGCGGCATCGATTCCGAGAGCGTTGGCCCCGGCAATGTCCGAACTCAACGAGTCGCCGACGTGGAGTACTTCCTGGCGGCCAAGGCCGAGCATCCGAAGCCCGGCCTCGAACAGTTCCGCGCGCGGCTTGTACGAGCGAACGTCTTCACTGGTCACGGACAGGGGCAAGTGCAGACCGGTATGCCGGATCGCCGCATCGAGGTCGGCGCGGTCGATGTTGGAGACGACGCAAACCGGGACGGGGCACGCGTCGAGGAACGCCGCGGCTCCCGGACGCACGGCGGGTGACTGCCAGTAGGCGAACTGGTCCACCGACAACTCGATCGGGTCCAGGGTGGAGCCCACGGTGTGGAGAAGGGTTGCCAGCGACTCGATTTCGAGTTCTCGCTGTGTCCGGAAGGTGGCACCGTGCGAATCAGCGAGCAGATCGGAGAACACCTGCCCCCAGGTCTGCGCCAACGAGCGTACTGAGTGCTCTGGATGCTCGCGCACGATCTGTCGGACGATGCCGCGGATGACCGGGCCGTCCTCGTCGACCACCGTCCCGTAGAAGTCCAGCAACACCCCTCGATACGTCACACGATCCAGTGTGTACTGCAGGCTTTGCGGATGGTGCGTGCGGCCGTCGGCTCGGGACGATCTCGACAACGCCGACCGATGGGAGGAAACCTCGCCGATTTCGTGTCGTGACCCGAAACCCAGCGGGGTATCCCCCGATCGGCGAGCGATGTCGAGATCGCCGCCCACCACGACGGCCGGTAAGCACCCAGTGCGAGATCCCGGCCGAGCTGGTGCTGCTGGCCATGGGCTTCGTCGGCCCGCAGCGCGCCGGCCTGGTCGATCAGCTGCGGGTCGATCTCGACAACGCCGTCCGATGGAGGGAAACCTCGCCGATTTCGTGTCGTGACCCGAAACCCAGTGGGGTTTCCCCCGATCGGCGAGCGATGTCGAGATCGCCGCCCACCCCACGACGGCGGGCAAAGCGTGGCCATTTCCACGCGCCCGAGCCGCGGTGGACGCGTATTCCCTTGTCGCCCGCGGTAGCGCGGAACCGCCGCGACGGCCTACGTATTTGTACCCAGCCGCCGCACAGCCGAAAAGGCCGGACCCCTCGCTCTTGGCGGATGTTCCCCAGCGAGGAGGCTGCCCGATGACCGAGTCCCTGTTCCACGCCATGGTCGCCAAGCCGATGCAGCTGCAGGCGGTCACGATGAGTCAACCCGTGACCGCGCTGGCGGCGGCCAAGTGGATGGACCCGGCGCTCGGCCTGGCGATCGCGCAGATCAAGCCGCATGCGGGCGATCCGCGGTCGCAGATCACCGTGCCGATCGCCCCGAGCGATGCGCCGTCCGACGCCATGGTGTTCGAGGCGCCGGGCAACCCTGGCCAGAAGTTCTACCTGCCCCGCTACTCGGTCGCCACCCAGGCCACCGACCGGGGCACCCAGTTCCGGATCCGGCTGACCCGGCAGGATCCGGGCACCCGGGTGAGCGTCGTCGTGCAGCCGTCCATGGCACCCGAGGTGCGGGCCACGGCACCGGACGCCGCTCCCCTCGACCACGAACTGGCCGGCGTGCTGAGCTTCGAGGTTCCCGGCAGCGGCATGAAACGCGAATGGGTGTTCGCCGACCGCCGCGACCTGCCGGACGGCGTCGAGCTCTCCGTCGTGCTCCCCACCCTGAACGATCGCGGCGAGGTGTACGACGCGCTCACCAGCGCCGCCGCCCGCGGCACCTTCACGGTCCGCCGGACGTTCACCGTCGCCGTTCCGTCCGGCACCGCCCAACCCGACCCGGGACCGACCGTTCCCGACCGGCCCACGCGCATCCCCGGCAAGATCCCGCCCTGGATGGTCGAGGACCGCTTCCCGTTCCCGCGCAAGCCCGGCCTCGAACCGCTGCCGAGGATGCAGCCGATGGTGGTCAACTGGATGCCACCGCCGATCCAGGTCGCGACCGTGCCCAAGGCGAGCCCGGCGCAGGCCCTCCGAGCCCAGGTGTCCCCGGAGGCCATCCCGGCCGCCGCGCGGGTACTCGCGGGGTTCCGCAGGGCCGGCGAGATCACCGAGCTCGCCGAGGCCGCCGTGCGGGCCGGCGAACAGTTGTTCCGGGCGACCACCCGCAGCCTCGACCAGGTGCAGGCACCGAGCCCGTTCGTGTTCTCGAAGGACCTGCACGCCTACATCTACGGCGACATCACCGGCACCGCCGGCCAAGGCGGACTGGTGCTGGAGCAGATCGCCTTCGGCGGCCGGCACCACTCCTACTATTTCGCGGCCGGCCGGCCCGAGGTGGTCTACTACCTGCCGGACGCGTTCAAGCTGGCCCGCACCCCCGAGGCACCGCATCCGCCGATGATGTCGGTCAGCTTCGACAGCCCGGACGGCAAGCCGGCGAACACCAGCGTGAACGTCGCCTTCGCGGCCTCGGCGGTTGCCTCGCCGGCCCGGCTGCTGGACGCCGCCACCAAGCTGGCCGCCAAGGCCGGCCGCGACGTCACCGGGATGGACCTGCAACCGTTCCTGGCGGACTCCTCGAGGCTCACCCTGCAGGTGTCGCTGCCCGGTTCGGCCGGCGCCAGCACCACGCTGGAGGGGGCCCGGATCGATCTGCGGACGGCGCTGAGCGCCGGCTTCCGGCTGCCGCTGGCCACCTTCCTGTCGATGTACGACCGGCTCAACGGCACCACGCCGACGCTGTTCGACGGCGAGGTCGAGGTGCGGCTGGATCGCCCCGACCGGGCGGCCGAGAAGGTGCCGCTGATCGTCGACCTGGCCGACCTGGCCGGGCCCACGGTGCAGGCCGAACCCGCCCGCGCGGGCACCGGTTACACGGTCACCCTGACCAATGTGGTGGAGTCCCCCGTCCGGCTGAACACGGTGACCGCGCACCTGCCGCAGCCGACCGGCCCGATCGCCTGCGACCTGCAGCCGCCGGTCGCCGCACAGACCCTGGCGGCCCGGGCGGCACTCACCACCGACGTGGTGCCCGCCCGGCAGCCCGAGGAGCCCGACGTGCTGCCGGAGGTCACGCTGACCAGCGTCACCGTCACCCCGGACCCGTCCGCGATCTGGGAGGCGATCTGCGACGACACCATCAGCTACGTGGCCCGCCACATTACCGTGAAGGCGCCCGCGCAGCTGTTCACCGCCGGCCCGGACGGCAGCCAGATCCTGGCCCTGGTGGTCGAGATCGGTCCACGCGGCGGCGGCCTCACCGAGACCGTCGAGCTCAGCGCCGACAGCCCGAGCGCGGTGGCCTCGGTGAACACGCCGATCGCCGACCTGGTGCGGCCGACCGACGGCAGCGGCGAGTACCGCTACCGGGTCTCGACCGTCCGGGCCGACCGGGTCACCGACGGCGACTGGGCGCACGACTCCAAGACGGTCAAGTGGATCGTCAGTGCGGACGTGACCTGATGCGCGGCCTACCCGACTTCGGCGCACCCTTGGGCGTGGGCTGCTTCGCGGCCTTCGATCAGCCCGGCGGCGTGCTGGCGCTGCCCGGCTCGCTGGGCCTCGCCACGGACGCCGCCGGCGTTCCCCGGCTCACCCTGGAACGCTTCCGCAGCTCCAACCCGGCCCCCGCGAACCAGGCGTACGGCCTGGTCAGCGCCCGGTTCACGATGCGCTGGCCCGAGTTGGCCGACGACCGCGCGGTGACCGGACGAGTGATCCCGGACGCCGGCACGCTGACCGTGCGGCTCGACCAGGTCAACGGCGACCCGCTCGTGATCGGCACACCGATGGCATGGGATGGCTCGCTGACCGCACCCTGGGGCGCCCGGGTCACCCCCGAGCTGATCACCTGGATGATCGAGGCCCTCGGCATGCGGCTGCTGCCGCTGCACGCCCACGCGGTGCTGAGCGTCCGGGGGGTGGCGCCCCGCCTGCCCGTCCGGCTCGAGGTGGACGGCGACCGG
>JAGPGQ010000024.1:0-14953 GCA_018055925.1 Micropruina sp. | reverse complement strand
GTCTCGACACGCGCGACCGGCGCGGTCCGGGTCCTGCCCGGTTCGGCGGACGACGTGTCCACCGAGGTCATCGCCCGGGTGATCCTCGACCGGCTCAACTCCGACCTGCCCCGTCCGTCCGGCACCGAGGTGTGGGACCTCTCCCGGCCGTTCGTCACCCGGCGCCCCGTCACCGTCGACCGGCTGCTCTCCGACGAGCTCCGGCACGCGCCGATCGACGAGTCCGTGATGGTTCCGCCGGGCACCGAACTGCCGTCCCTGCAGCTCGGCTGGCACAGCCTCGACGTGCTCAGCAACCTGCCGGACCGCAGCCCGGGGGTGCTCGCCTGCGGCGTCAACGTGATGGCCCCGCCCCGGCCGCCCGCCCGGCCGCAGCCGGCCATCGCCGGCTGCGAACTCACCGCCGAGCAACCCCGGCAGCGGATCACCCTGCGGCTGGCGGTGGGCGAACGACTCGACTACGTCAGCGAGGCCTGGCTGGTCGTCGACGGCCCCGGCGGCACCCGCGAGGTGCCGGGCCCGAGCCGCACCCGCACCGGCCAGCGGCTGATCGTCGGCCCGGACGACGTGGGCGTCCGGTTCGCGAACGTGTCGGTGGACGACGCCGTGCTCCGGCTGGGCAGCGTCGAGGTCGCGCTGCGCCAGGGCGCCTGGACGGGCGAGACCGTGACGCTGGACGCCGAGCATCCCGAGGCGGCCTTCGCGCTCACCGGCGACGACTCCCCCGCCGGCGGCGAACCGTACCTCCAGCTCAGCGTCCACGCACTGGCCGGCGAGGGGGTCATCGACCTGCCGGACCGGCCCGCCCGGCACCACTCGCTCGGCCTGGCCGCGATCCCCGGATGGGGGGCGCACACCGTCCGGCTGGTCAACGCCACCGCGGCCCCGCGGGCCGTCGAGGTGGCCGGCGAGGACGCCACCGGTTCGGCGGTGCTGCACCTCGACGCCGGCGCGACCCGCGACTGGCACTGGCTGGTCACCGACCCGTTCCGGCCCGGCTACCGCTACCGGCTCCGTCCGGTCGGCGAACCCGGACCGTGGCACGGCCCGCTCACCGACCCCGTCCTCACGATCGGAGCGGACTCATGACGGCAGTCGCACTGCCCGGCGGCGGCTACGGCGTCTTCGTCGCCGGCGCCGACGCGATCGACCTGGTCCCCGGGCGCCCGGCACCCGAGCAGCCGACGGGTCCGTCCGTCCGGCTGTTGAGCGACGGGCAGCTCACCTACGTCTCCCTGGGCGCCCGCTGGCCGATCCCGGAAGATTGGCTGCGCACCCAGCTGCCCGGCCGCCATCCCTACGCAGGGTTCACCGGACGCGCCTCGCAGCTGCGGGTGGCGATCGCCGGCACCCCGACGCTCACGCTCGCGGTCTCGTCCGTGGCCGGCGGCGAACCCAGTCCGCTGATCACCGTCGACACCTCCGGCTACCCGCCGTTCAACGCGATCCTCAGCGTCGCCGCCGGACCGGACGCCGCCGCCGCGCTGCGGGCGGCCGCCGCGGGCGAGACCGGACGGGCCTTCGTGACGATCACCGCCCGGGTGGCCCCCGACCTGCCGCTCGACCCGGCCGTCCTGGCCGGGACGGCGCTCACCGTCCATGACCGAACCGTCCGTGCCACGGCCGACCTGGCCGACTGG
Organism: Micropruina sp.; assembly: GCA_018055925.1. Taxonomy (GTDB): domain Bacteria; phylum Actinomycetota; class Actinomycetes; order Propionibacteriales; family Propionibacteriaceae; genus Micropruina. The sequence continues at coordinate 13,313 of JAGPGQ010000024.1, read as the reverse complement.
CACGTCAACCCAACCCTCACCTGAAAGGACCTCACCATGCTCAAGTGGGACAAGGTCGAGACCATCAACGGACTCTCCGTGTACGGCGACGAGGCCGACCCGAACCTGTGGTACGCGCTGCCGCAGACCCCGCGTTTCCGGATCGACAACGGCAAACCGGTGTTCAAGTTCATCAAGTACAAGTTCCCGATCGAACACGCCGGCGGCAAGAAGGGCGGCGGGTTCCTGATCTGCGACGTCGAGTTCGGCGTCAGCCGGGCCGAGGAGGACGCGCTCCGCGAGGTGCTGCAGGAGCGGATCAACGCCCGCTGGACGGGCGCCGCCGATCCGCCGAAGGCCAAGATCGGCCAGCTGAGCTTCACCCGCGGCGCGGCGTCCGTCCAGATCCTCGACCAGGGCGGCGCCCTGGTCGAGAAGGTCACCAACCCCGCCTCTCCGTCGCTGTACGGCCGGATGGTGCTGCCGATCACGGTCGAACTGTCGCCCGCCGGCGCCACCATGCTGGAGCAGGCGCTGCAGGACGACGGCGGCGTCGTGCAGGTGGTCTACGACCTGTGGACCCCGGTCAAGATGCCGCCGGTCTCGGCCCGGGTGTGGTTCGACCTGCGCAAGACCATGGACTTCCACCAGCACATCAACGTGGAGGAACGCATCTGCCGCGAAGACGACTACACCGAGAGCATCACCCAGCTGATCAGCTCCAGCCAGTCCGGCGGCATCAAGATCGACCCGGGCGCCGTCACCGATCAGAAGGTGATCGAGGGCGTCACCACGTGGGCCAACAAGACGATGGCGGACGCCGCCACCCGCATGGTGCTCGGCGACGCGCCGCTGCAGAACCCGGAGGAGATCCGCAAGCTGTACACCGAGCAGGACTTCGAGAACATCGACGTGCACTTCTTCGACCGCCGCCGGGCGCATTTCGACCAGACCTACACCATCGGACAGGTGATGGAGTGGAACCCGGCACCCCGGGGCACGCTGCCCAACATCACCTCGATGAAGGGGCCGGACGGCAAGCCGTACGAGTGGAAGAACTACTCCTCGGTGGTCGACCTGAACGACCCGTTCTTCCGCACCATGAAGGTGACCATGCGGGTCAACGCCGACTTCGACAAGCTGCCGCTGCACAGCGTGGAACTCAAGGTCGAATACGACACCCCGGGCCAGAACATCGTCGTCGAACCGGTGTTCACCAACGCCACCTCGACCGAGTCGATGGAGGCGTTCGTCGCCAACAACGACCGGCACTACACCTACAGCTACCAGGTGAACTACAAGGGTGAGAGCCGTCCGTTCGTCTCCGAGGAGAAGACCAGCAACGACCCGTCGCTGGTGGTCAACGTGGGCGACCTCGGCATCCTGCACCTGGACATCGCCCCCGGCGACCTGAACTTCGACCAGGTGCGGGCCGCGCAGGTGAAGCTGTGGTACGGCGAGGGCGCGGACCGGATCGAGACGTCGCTGTCGATGAGCAAGGACAAGCCGACCCACACCTGGACCAAGGTGATCTTCGCCGAACGCCGCACCCCGGTGCACTACCAGGTGAAGTACTTCATGGCGGACGGGCGCGAGTTCGACGGCCCCGAGCAGACCACCGGCTCGAACGAGTTGCGGATCAACGACCCGTTCGCGTCGACCCGGACGGTCAACATCCGCGGCTTCGGCGACTTCGCCACCCGGATCGACACCATCTTCGTCGACCTGACCTACGTCGACCGGCTGAACAACTACAGCCAGACCAAGTCGATCGCGCTGAACGCCGGCTCGACGTTCGACGAGTGGTCGTTCCCGGCGATCCTGCCCGAGGGCGGCGAACTCAGCTACGTGGTCAACATCCGCTACAAGGACGGCACGGTCAAGAAGCAGACCGAGCTGCCGGTCGAGGGCAACACCGTCATGGTCGGCGACGTGCAGCTGATGGAGACGGTCGAGGTGATGGCCGACCTGATCGAGTTCGCCGAGTTCCGGCTGGTCAAGGTGACCCTGTCGACCACCGAGCCCGGCATCGGCCGCTCGACCGACCTGGTGTTCAAGGCGGCCTCGCCGACCACCATGACGTGGGAGTACCCGTACGCCGACGCCGCGCTCCGGGCGCTGGACTACACGATCACGTACTTCGCGGCCAACGGCACCTCGACGTCCAGGACGGTCACCGGCTCCCGGGAGAAGACCATCGTGCTCCCGCCGAACGCGAACTGAGCCGGCCATGCTGTACCTGGACGCACCGTTCCACACCATCGACGGGGTCGCCGTCTTCGGCGACCACGCCGATCGGCAGCAGTGGTACTACCTGCCCGGGGTGCCCCGGATCGCGCAGGCGAACGGGATGCCGCAGCTGTCGCTGATCAAGTTCAAGGGAACCGCCGGCACCGGCGGCTTCCTGAACTTCGACGTCGACCTGGGACTCGACCCGGACGTGGTGGACGACCTGGGCCGCCGGATCGCCGCCATCGAAGGGCTGCCGGACCCGGCCCGGATGGCGCAACTGCCGGTGATCGACGGCACCGTCCGGATGATGCTGTTCGACGCCGAGACGCCCGTGCCGGCCCCGCCCGGCGGCGGCCAGCCGGTGCCCGCACCCAGACCCGCCCAGCCCGACGCCCTGACGTTCGTGCTCAAGCTCAGCCACGCCGCCAAGCCGGCCCTGTACGGCGACAACCGAGCGGCGTTCTCCGTCCGGCTCACCCAGGAGGGCGTCACCACGCTGGAGGCGGCGATGAAGGGCGTGCTGTCGCCCATCGGCATCGTGTACAGCCTGGACTACCTGGGCATGCGGCCCGCCTACCACGTGAGCGTGCACGCCGACTGGGAACTCATCCAGAAACACATCTCCGAGCACGAGGAGTTCAGCGTCCCGCTGATCTACCAGTCGTCGATCGACACGTTCGTCGACTCCCTCGAGGAGGCCCGGGTGATCGAGGTGAAGGCCGACACGTTCGTCCTCGAGGAGGACGGCTCGGCCGTGATCTCCCGGCGCGACCAGGCGATGGACGACATCCGCGACATGATCACCGAGACCTTCTTCGAGCCCACCCTCGACCCGATCGACTCCTCCGACGACATCGACACCGGCGTGCGCACCGCCGGCCGGGTGGCGCAGGTGATCGCCTCCGCCGGGGCGTCCGAGCTGTGCTTCGCCCGGCGCCGGGACGTCGACATCACGCGCACCGAGAAGAAGCGGCTCGACGTGTCGATGAGCGAGCGGATCACCGTGAAGCGGACGGTGTACCCGCAGGGCCACCTGTCCGGGCTGTTCCGCACCCTCACCGACCAGGGCCGGTCGCTGGACGCGTTCGTCACCGAGGTGGACCTGGACGATCCGTGGTTCGCCCGCCGGCAGCTGAAGGTGATCTCGCGGGCCGAATGGGCCGCCGACCAGGTGCGTTCGATCAGCGTGCTGATGACCTACCAGGGCGAGGTGGAGTCGCTGCTGCTCACCCCGGACGCCCCGGACGGCACCGTGTCGTGGTCGAGCCGGCTGCTGAACGGGGGCATGGTGCGCGAGGTCGAGCTCAGCTACACCGTCCACTTCGCCGGGGTGGACGGCACCGAGCGGCCGACCACCCTGACCGGGCCCGCCCGGACCGTGCTGGTGGACGCCATCGAGATCGACCCGCGCGAGCTCTACGCCGTCTCACCGGTGCCGGTGGTGGCGCTCAACTACCCGTGGGACCGCTACCCGAACGTCGAGGTCGAGGTCAGCTACGCCGACCCGGCCAACGGCATCGCCCAGGACGACGTCCTGCTGCTCGACCAGAACGCCACCGAGAAGCTGTGGCCGATGTTCGTCCGGGACCGCGAGCTGACCACCGGCCGCTACCGGGTGACCCACCGGGCGGCGAACCAGCGCGACCTGGCCGGCGCCTGGGACGACATCCCCGGCGAGCGGATCATCGTCCGCGACCCGTACCCGAACGGGCTGGTGCTCGACGTGGTGCCCGTCCTGGACTGGACGCTGGTGAAGCGGGCGTTCGTCGACCTGAGCTACACCGACCGGGCGAACGACATCGTCGAGGAGCAGTCGTTCGAGTTCAACGCCACCAAGGACGACACCCAGCAGTTCCGGGTCCGGCTGGCCGATGTCGGCAAGCGGGACGTGGAGTACCGGGTCACCCTGATCAACCTCAACGGCAGCGTCGTCGAGGTGCCGCCCTCGGTCACCGAGGCCCGGCGGATCACCCTGCGCGCCGACATGCGCGGCCACCGGCTGGTCCGCGTCCGGTGTGCGCCGGGCGCCGACTTCGCCGCCGCCAAGGTGCGCGAGGTAACCGTCGAACTGCGTTACACCGACCCGGCGAGCCAGATCGACGTGGCCGACCGCGTCCAGCTCCGCGACCCCGGCGAGACCGGCTCGTTCGAGTTCGACTACACCGACGCCGCCCGCACCGGCTTCGAGTACCGGGTGACCACCACGTTCACCAACAACCTGTCCCGCACCCGCGACTGGGCGCCGAGCGACCGGGGCGACCTGGTCATCGACGTCCGCTAGCCACACCAGCCCCAGGAGGCATCTCATGTTGCTACTCGGCAGCCGCACCATCACCGTCGAAGGCGTCACGGTCTTTCCCGACCACGCCGACCCGGACCAGTTCTGGTACCTGCCCGGACCCGTCCAGCTCGCCCGCCGGCCCGACGGTGACCAGGCGTTCACCTTCATCAAGTACAAGCCGGCCGCGGTGGCCGCCGGCGCCAAGGGCGGAGGCTTCCTGATGTTCCAGGTCGACCTGCGCCTCGAACCCGACCTGGAGCGCCGGATCGTGTCCCGGCTGCGCTCGATCGCGAAGGGACGGCCGCGGCTGACCGTGGTGCCGTTCGACGAGGGCACGGTGCAGGCGATCGCGCTCAATCTGCAGGGCAGCGGCGGCACCACCGCGCAGCCGGCCCCCGAGGGCGCCTTCCGGGCGGTGGAGCAGATCCTGGGGGCGTCCACGCCGTCGCTGCAGGGCAACAACACCGCGGCGTTCAGCCTGACCCTGTCGCAGGAGGGGGCGACCATCCTGGAGCAGGCGTTCGAACAGGGGACGGCCCCGGTCGGCGTGCTGTACGACCTGAAGTTCACCGGCATGCGGCCCGCCCTGCACGTCGAGATCAGCGCCGACCTGGAACGGGTCTACACCCAGTTCGGGGCCGCGCTGGACGCCCAGGTGTACTTCGTCCAGGCCGGCATCGACGCCGCCTTCGAGAAGCTCGTCCAGGACGGCGTGATCCAGATCAAGGTGATCGACTTCGTCGGCGGCGATGACCAGGCCGACAAGGAGAAATGGGCGCTCGACTTCTTCAAGGAGAACCTGCTGCGGCAGTGGTTCGAGCCGACCCTGACCCCCGGCCAGGTGGCCGGCGGCCGGGTCACCGCCACCCCGCTGTCGGAGGTGCTGGCGATGGGGAACGCGCTGCGTCCGCCGACCACGCCGGCACCGCCCCGGCCGCCGGCCGCCCCCGGCGTCCCGGCCACCCCGCCACGAGCGGCCGCCCCGCCCACCGCGGGCACCGGCAGCGAGGACCCGACCGAGGGACACAACCCGGCCCCGCCCACCGACGCGATCGCCGCGCCCACCGAGGGCACCGGCACCCCGCCGACGAGTTCGGCCGCCGCCTCGGCCGCGGCGGTGGGCGCCCCACGGGTGACCCCGGCGTCCCAGCCGGCCACCACGCCGCCGAACGGGCTGTCCCAGCCGCCGCAGGGCGGCGGCATGCCGGCCGTGGTGTCGTTCAAGCTGCGGGCCGTCCGGCAGGAGGAGCGCAAGCGGATCAAGGTGATCTACGACCGCTCCGAGGCCACCCAGCGCACCTATGCGCCGCAGGGCTTCTTCGGCGTCCTGGTGGCCGGGCTCGACCGGTCCCGGCACTTCGTCGAGGTCGACCTGGACGACGCGTTCTTCCGGGTGTTCCAGATCGTGGTGGACCCGCCGGACGACTTCGCCGGCATCGGGCTGCGCAGCGCCCAGGTGGCCCTGGACTACGGCGACCCGGCCAAGCCGGCGGAGCTGAAGCACAAGGACCTGCGGTTCGAGGCGGGCGCGGCCCCGCCGGCGTCCCAGACCATGGAGGTGTTCCTCAACGCGGCACTCGACCTGAGCTACCGGCAGCAGGTGCAGTACCACTTCGCCACCACGTCCGGCTGGGAGGGCGGCAGGTTCTCCTACGACCTGCCGTCCGGCAGCACCGAGGACCGCACCCTGGTGCTGGTGCCGCACGAGAAGATCGGCTTCCTGAGCGTCGACGCGGTCGCCACCCGGGTGGACTGGTCGGTGGTCGACTCGATCGACGTCCATCTGCGGCACGAATCGGGCGGCGAGGTGCTGACCAAGCAGCTGCTGCTCACCCAGGCCACCCCGCAGGCCACCTGGAAGGTGCGGACGTCCGCGCCGGCCGCCCGGGACTACACCTGGCGGCTGGTGCACCACCTGGCCGACGGCACCACCAAGGAGACGGTCGGCACCGAGCCGTCCCGGGCGTCGCTGCTGCCGGTGGACGACCCGTTCCCGGGCGCGCTCGAGTTGACCTTCGTCCCGCTGCTCGACCCGGCCCGGACCCGGCTCGCCTTCGTCGACATCAGCTACCGCGACGACGAGGGCAGCTACCAGCGCCAGGAGCGGATCACGATCAAGCCGACCGACATCGAGCCGGTGGCGAAGCAGATCGCGGTGCTCGACCTGAAGAAGAAGTCGTACACCTACCAGGTGACGCTCGTCGGGAGCAACAACTCGATGACCCGGCTGCCTCCGGTGACCACCACCGACGACCTGATCGCCATCACCGAACCCCTACCCGCGTGAGGACCCGACCATGACCAAGAGAGCCGTTGTCGTCGGCATCAACGACTATTCCGTGCAGGGCTTCGGCAATCTGAACGGCTGCGTCCGGGATGCCGGCGCCATGTACCACACCCTGATCGACGCGTTCGGCTTCGACGCCTCGCAGGTGTACTGCTACCTCGACCGGCAGGCCAGCAGCACCCGGATCCTGCAGGCGCTGAACTGGATCCTGCGGTCGTCCGAACCGGGCGACGTGGCCTGCCTGTACTACGCGGGGCACGGCGGCCTGCATCCGAGCAGCACCGCCGGCGCGTTCTACCAGACGATCATCCCGCACTCGGGCCGGTTCATCACCGACTGGGACCTGTGGCAGGCGGCGGCGCAGCTGCAGCCGTCCGCGGTCAACTTCACCGTGATCCTGGACAGCTGCCACTCCGGCGGCATGGTCGACCCGACCGAGGCCACCTCGGACGTCCGGACGATCGTCAACGGCCAGGCGTTCCTGGCCAGCCTGGTGTCGACGCTGAACACGGTGATCCCGTTCGGGGTGACCGCACCTGACCTGGCGACCTGGTCGAACAACGTCCACCGGGTGCAGGCGGCGCCGCAGGCGACCGTCTGCTACACCGAAGCCGCGAACCGCGAGTTCACCACCTCGGCCAAGGCCACCCTGCTCGCCGCCTCGCGCTGGGACGAGTACGCCGGCGAGAACTCCAACCACGGGTTCCTGACCAACGCGATCCTGGCGACGGTCAACTCCAGCAACTTCACCATCACCCACCGGCAACTGCACTCGGCCCTGACGCCGCTGGTCCACGAGGCGGCCGGCCACGAACAGCACCCGGTGCTGCGCGGCCAGGCCAACCGGATGGACGGCATCTTCCTCGAGGGCTTCAGCGACTCGCGCTGAGAAAGGACACCAGAGATGACCAAGAGAGCCGTCGTGATCGGCATCAACGACTACTCGCGGCAGCTGCGCTGGCCGGACGGGTCGCGGATGTGGTCCGACCTGACCTACTGCCGTCCCGACGCGGACGCGATGTACCACATGCTGCTGGACGCCTTCGGGTTCGACCCGGCGGGCATCACCCTGCTCACCGACCAGGCGGCCAGCTCGGCGAACATCCGGCGGGCGATCGCGCACATGCTGGCCGCCTCCGATCCTGGCGATGTGGCGGCGCTGTACTACAGCGGGCACGGCGGGCTGCACCCCGGCGGGACGCCGGACACCTACTACCAGACCATCATCCCGGCGACCGGGCGGTGGATCACCGACTGGGACCTGTGGCAGGCGGCCGACCAGCTGCGTCCGTCCGAGGTGAACTTCACCGTGGTGATGGACTGCTGCCACTCCGGCGGCATGGGCGACCCGCAACCCGAGGGCACGGCCGCCAAGACCGCCGCGGTCAGCCAGGAGATGATCGCCCAGATGGTCGCGGCGATGCGCAAGGTGGTGCCGTTCGGGATCACCCTGCCCGACATCGAGACCCTGTCGAACAACATCCAGACGGTGTCGGAGGCTCCCGGACCGGTCGCCTGCTACCCCGAATCGGCCAACCAGGAGTTCGCCCCGCTGGCCAAGGCCACGGTGATCTCGGCCGCCCGCTGGGACGAGTCCGCCCTGGAGTCGTCCTCGGTCGGGCACGGGTTCTTCACCAAGGCGATGATCGACACGGTCAACGCCTGCCCGTTCATCATCACCAACCGCGACCTGCACTCGGCCCTGCACACCCGCGTCCACGAACTCTCCGAGGAACGCCAGTCACCCGTCCTGCGCGTCCAGGCCAACCGGGCGTCCCACACCTTCCTGGACCCCTTCGTCGACTCCCGCTGACCCGGACGGCAACGGGGACGGTTCTCTATCCCGTTCAGGGGACGGTTCTCTATCCCGTTCAGGGAACCGTCCCCAACCGTTCAGTCCCCCGTGATTCCGGTCCAAGGGGACGGTTCCTACTCTCGTTCACAGAGCGAATCACCATGCTGCTCAAGATCGATCCGGATCGGGCAGGGCTGTCGGTGCCCGATCTGGATCGATCTTGAGTATGTCTCCCCTCCATGCGCGTTCCAACCCGCACCAAGGCTGGGAGCAGGGCTCCGTCAGCCGCCGCAGGTTGCCAGGAGACGGCCGTCGCCGTCGTAGACCGCGCCTTCAACGGGCGGAATGCGATCCCACTCGAACGGAATCGCCACCTTCGGCCGCATGGTGGCGGCCTGGACGATGGCGACGCCGTCGACCACCGGATACGAGGTGGTTACCGGATCGCCGGCGAGGCCGATCCGCAGAGTCGCCGCGTCGGTGAGCACCCGTCCGCCGGTGCCACGCACGGCACCGGCGCCCCGCAACTGGTACTCCAGTAGGGTGCCGTCGTCGCTCCGCGCCACGTCCCGGATCTGGACGGGGCACGCCCGCTTCGCGGACGCGGACAGGTCGGCCCCGACCGAGAGTTCGACCGAGGCAACGACACCGGGCCCGTCGATCCGCTGCACCAGACAACTCACGACGGTCCGGTGCTCGTCGATGAAGGCCGCCGTCGCGTTCTCCCAGGAAGCCACGCCGACTTCCTCCGGGTTGGGCAGATCGCTCAACTGGTCGGTCACCTTGTGTCCCAGGTAGCGCCATCCGGCGTCCATCGGCAGCCCGGAACTCGAACAGGCCCGACGCAGACCCGCTTCGGTGTCCAGTTCACCGGACGCGAGTTGCGCGTCACCGGTGGGTTGGGACCAACCGATCAGGCAGTGGTAGTCGTCGCCGAGGAGCGAATAGTTGACGTCGATGCCGGGTGGCAACGCGGTCACGGTCGACAGGTCGGGCTCGGACCTCCAGCCCGGTTTCGGCGGGCAGCGCTGCACCACGACCGAACGCGGGATCAGCGGTTGCGTCCACCATTCCCCAGGCCGGTGGACGTCCAGCGTCCAGCCGGGCGGCACCGCCTCGTGCGGTATCGAAGGCGCGCAGCCGGGCAGGAACAGCGCCGCCATGACCACAGCAACCAGAACTCGTGCACCTCGGACGCTCATGAGGCTCCCCCTTGGTGGTGATCCGAACCCACCGAGCACGGGTGCCGCGCTCGTCTCCGGCCACCTGGCTCGGCAGCATAGCAACCCGTCCGCGCTCACCCTCCGGAACAACTTAGGCAACCCTTAGTTATGGGGTATAACTACCGGCGTGACGACCACAGTCAGACCGAATCCCGGCGGACGGCCCTCGACCGTGACGCAGGCCTCGATCATCGCCGCCGGGCGTGAGTTGGGCATGGCCCGGCTGAGCGTGGCCGCGGTGGCGGCCCGCCTCGGGGTCAGTGCGGCCGCGCTGTACCGGCACGTGCAGAACCGGTGGCACCTGGAGAGCCTGGTCGGCGAGAGCCTGCTCGCCGATCTCACGCTCGACGGCGGTCCCGGGGACGGGCGGGACGTGGAGTCCCGGCTGCTGTGGTTCGCGCTGACGCTGCACGACTTCGCCACCGACCGGCCCGGCCTGGCCGGCTACGCCCTCACCCTGTTCCCGCGCGGCGAGGCGGGACTGCGGCTGATGGAGACCGAGGCGTCCGCGTTGCGCCGTTGCGGCCTCACCGAGGAGGCGGCGCTCGTGGTGAGCAACGCCGTCGCGACCGTCACGTTCTCGCTGGTCGCCGCCGAGGAACGCCGTCGGGACGCGGCCGCGGAGGACGCCGACGGCGGGTTCGCCGCCGAACTCCTGGCCGCCACGCGGCGGTTCGAGTCCGAACCCCGGCTGGGCGCGGCCGCCGCCATGCCGAGCGTGAGCGGCGGCGACTACGTCCGGATGCTGCTGGCGGCGTGCGTCCGCGGCATCGTCGCCGCGCTCGGTCCCGAACCCGGACGGGCCACCGCCCGCACCGTGGTCGCCGGCCTGAACGACCGGCTCGTCCGTGCCGGCGACCCACAGGTCGTCCTGCACCCCCGAACGACTCCGACCCCGCTGGAGGGCTGACATGTCCCGAGGATTCCAGGGCGCCATGATGCGCGGCTTCGGCGCGCGCGACCACATCGCCACGGTCACCGGCAGCGAATGGCTGGCGCCGCACTTCCTGCGGGTGCGGCTGCACTCACCCACCGTGTTCGACGACGTCGAGGTCGAGCCGACCGCCTGGCTGCGGTTCTGGTTCCCCGATCCGGACGGCGGCGAGACCGAGTACCAGCGCGCCTACACGCTCACCGAGGCCGATCCGGACGCCGGCACGTTCGCGGTCGACTTCGTGATGCACTCCCCCGCCGGACCGGCGTGCCTGTGGGCCGCCGCCGCGGAACCGGGGGCCCGGGTGCCGGTGATGACCTCCTTGAGCGCGGGCTTCTCGGTGCCGGACGAACTGCCCGCCGGGTTCCTGCTGATCGGCGACTCGGCGTCCATCCCGGCGATCAACAGCGTGCTGCAGGTGCTGCCCGCGCGGGTTCCGGTCGAGCTCTACCTGGAACGGCACAGCCCGCACGACGAGGCGATCCCGCTGCACGACCACCCGCGGCTGCGGGTGCACTGGGCCGACCGCCGGGACGCCGGCTCGCTGGCCGCCGCGATCGCTGCGTCCGACTGGTCGGACTGGTACGCCTGGCTGGCGCCCGAGTCGGGTTCGCTGAAGGCGCTGCAGACCCGGCTGCGCGACGAGTTCGGCTTCCCCAAGCGCGAGATCCACGGCCGGGCCTACTGGATCCAGGGCCGCTCGATGGGCAAGGTGCGGGGCAACGCCGAACCATCGAAGCCGGACGCCGCCGCGCCCGCCCCCGAGGCGCCGGCAGCGGTTCCGGCGACGAGTTCCGGCACCCCGGACGCCGCGGTACCGGTTCCGCCCCTGGCGTCCACCCTTGTGGGAGAGGGATCCCCGGCCGCGACCGGCGCGGTTCAGGCCCCAGTAGACCCCGCCCCCGGCGCACCCGAACCCACCGCCGCGCCCGCCGTCCCGGGCCGCTGGCGCTCCCAGGCGGCCGGCAGCCTGCTGGCGCCGCTGAAGTCCCGGCTGATCGTCGCCGGCGTGCTGCAGGCCCTGGCCACGCTGCTCGAACTCGCGCCCTACGTGCTGCTGGTCGAGTTGGCCCGCCGGCTGCTCGCCGGTGGCGGGCCGGCGGAGTTGTGGCCGCTGGCCATCGGCGCCCTGGTGTTGCTGGGTGCCGGCACCCTGCTCGGCTCGGGTCTGCTGCTGTGGCTGCACGTCGTGGACGCCCGGTTCGCGCGCGACCTGCGGCTGCGGCTGCTCGACAAGCTCTCGCGGCTGCCCCTGGGCTGGTACGCCGACCGGGGCTCGGCCGGGGTCAAGTCGCTGGTCGCCGACGACACCCTCGCGCTGCACTACCTGGTCACCCACGCGATCGGGGACGCGGTCGCCGCTGCGGTCGCCCCGCTCGCGGTGCTCGGCTACCTGTTCGTGGTCGACTGGCGGCTCGGGCTGGTGCTGCTGATCCCGGTGCTGGCCTACCTGGTGACCATGTGGATCATGATCGTCCAGTCGGGCGCGAAGATCGGCGCGGCGCAACGCTGGGCCGAACGCATGGGAGCGGCCGCCGCCGGCTATCTGGACGGGCAGCCCGTCGTCCGGGTGTTCGGCGGCGCGGCCGCGTCCGCGTTCAGCCGCCGGCTGGAGCGCTACCTGACGTTCCTCAACGACTGGCAGCGTCCGTTCATCGGCAAGAAGACGATGATGGACCTGGTCACCCGGCCGGGCACCCTGGGCTGGCTGATCGCCGCGGCCGGCACGCTGCTGGTGGTCGGCGGCGGGCTCAGCGTGATCGACCTGCTGCCGTTCCTGCTGCTCGGCACCGCGTTCGGCACCCGGCTGCTGGGCATCGGCTACGGCCTGAGCGGCATCCGCGGCGGGCTGCTCGCGGCCCGCCGGATCGGCATCGCGCTCGGCGAGCGTGAACTCGCCACCCGGCCGGCCCCCGAGCTGGACGGACGCCCGCCGCGCGGCACCGTCGAGTTCGACCGGGTGAGCTTCGGCTACCACCCCGGGGTGCCGGTGATCCGCGACGTTTCCGCCGTGCTCCGGCCGGGGACGGTGACCGCGCTGGTCGGCCCGTCCGGCTCCGGCAAGTCGATGCTGGCCGCCCTGGTCGCCCGGTTCCACGACGTGAACGAGGGCACGATCCGGATCGACGGCGACGACCTGCGCACGCTGACGCAGGACGACCTGTACCGCCGGGTCGGCTTCGTGCTGCAGGACGTGGCGCTGGTGCACGGCACGGTCGCCGAGAACATCGCCCTGGCCAGGCCGGACGCCACCCGCGAACAGATCGAGACCGCCGCCCGCGACGCCCGGATCCACGACCGCATCCTGGCCCTGCCGATGGGCTACGACACCGTGCTCGGCGAGGGGGTCGCGCTCTCCGGCGGCGAACGCCAGCGGCTGACCATCGCCCGCGCGCTGCTCGCCGACACCCCGGTGCTGGTGCTCGACGAGGCGACGGCGTTCGCCGACCCCGAGTCGGAGTACCTGGTCCAGCGGGCGCTCGACCGGCTGACCGCCGACCGGACGGTGCTGGTGATCGCCCACCGGCTGCACACGATCGCCGACGCCGACCGCATCCTGGTGCTCGACGCCGGCGCCGTCG
>JAGPGQ010000023.1 GCA_018055925.1 Micropruina sp. | reverse complement strand
GTCGGACGCCTCGCCGACCACGTCCAGATCGGGACGGGCGGTGAGCACGGCGGCGATGCCCGCCCGGATCAGCGGATCGTCCTCGACCAGCGCGACCCGGATCGTTCCGGCGCTCATCGGGCACCCACCGGGAGCCGGGCGGCCAGCCGGAACCCGCCCTCGTCCGCGCCGCATTCGAGCACGCCCCCGAGCGGCCGGAACCGTTCCCGCAGGCCGGCCAGGCCGCGTCCACCGGTGGCGGGCAGGGCGGGGCGTGCCCCCGCCGCCACGGGCGGCCGGTCGACGATCGAGATCGCCAGCTCGTCCGGTCCCCAGGCCAGCGACACCCGGCACGGGGTGCCCGGCGGGGTGTACTTCAGCGCGTTGGTCAGGCCCTCCTGGACGGCCCGGTAGGCGGCGGTCTGCATCGCGACCGGCAGGTCGCGGCGCACCCCCGACTCGGTCAGGTCGACCTCGAGTCCCGCCTCGGTCGCCATCGCCACCAGCGCGGGCAGGTCGTCCAGGGTCGGCCCGGAGCCGGTGTCCGCGCTCCGCGGCATCAGCTGCAGGGTCTCCTGCACCTCCGCCATCGCCCGGCGGGCGGTCGACTCGATCCCGCTCAGCCGCGGATCGCCGTTGCCGGACGCCCGGGCGGCGGCCGCCTGGACCGCCACCGCGGTGATCGTGTTGGCCACGCCGTCGTGCAGTTCCCGGGCCAGCCGGACGCGTTCGGCCAGCGAGGTCTCGGCGCGCAGCCGCTCCTGCTCGGCCTGCCAGGCGCGCAGCCGGCGCTGCCGGTGGAACACCCGGCGGCCGGCGACCCACATGGCCACGCCGGCGGCCAGGTTCAGCAGGGTCGCCTGGGTCAACCCGACGACGCCCACGTAGCCGGCCTCCGCCAGCGCCAGCGAGTGGCTCAGCAGCGGCGCCGCGGCCAGCCAGCCGAGCCGGGCGACCCGCGCCGGCGTGTGGGCGGCGACGGCGAAGGTGGCCACCAGCAGGCCGGCGACCGGCTGCCACAGCGGCACCTCAACGCTGACCAGGGCGAACATCACCTGCACCGCGAACACCTCCAGCGGATGCGTCCGGCGCCACCACAGGCTGAGGTGGACGGCGACGGTGGCCGCCACCGGCACCCACCAGATCACCGCGTCCCCGCCCGCGGTGGCGACGTCGCCGTTCCAGAACACCAGGTCGACCGTGATCGCGGCGGCGATCACGGCGACGCTGCGGACGGCGGTGTTCATCAGTGTGACTTGCACATCGACAGGAAGGGGAAGATCAGGCACCAGCCGCTGGCCGGGATGGCGCCCGGCGGCAGATCGAGGGACTCGACCGGGGCCGAGGTGCGTTCGGCCAGTTCGACCGCCCAGCTCTGCGGCTCGCCCGGGGAGGCGAACGCGCTCGGCCCGAAGGTCTTCACGGTGCGGGCCTGCGCCCGCGGCGCGGACACCACCCAGGCGATGCCCACCATGGTCGGGACGGCGTCGTCGGCCAGCGCCGCCACGGTGTCGGCGTCACCCAGCACCAAGCGGTCCGTGGCCAGATGGCCGCCGCCGAGCACCTCGGTCTGCGCGCTGCCGGGACGGGTGCCGAACACGGCCACGAACACCGGGGTGGGTGCCGGGGTCGTGGGGATCGGGCGTCCGATCACCTTCTCGAAGTGCCGGACGCTGTGCCGGATGGTGTTGCTCCTGCTCGCCATTGGGGGCCTCCTGTACGAAACGGATGCCCGACAAGAGCAGCGAGTCGGCGTTTCGATACAGCAAGCCCCCGGCGAGTTGTCCTACAGCACGGGCCGGGTGCCCCAGATCCGCCGGATGTAGTCCTTCATCGACCGGTCGGAGGAGAAGAAGCCGCACCGGGCGACGTTCAGGATCGCCGACTTCGTCCACGCCTCGGTGTCGGCGTAGTAGGCGTCCACCCGGCGCTGCGCCTCCATGTACGAGGCGAAGTCGGCCAGCGCCATGAACCGGTCGTGGTGCACCAGGTTCGAGACCACCGGCTCGAAGGTCATCGGGTCGCCACCGGAGAAGTGCCCGGACGCGATCAGGTCGAGCGTCGCCTTCAGCAGCGGGTCGGACTCGTAGTAGTCGCCCGGCTGGTAGCCCTTGGCCTGCAGCGCCTCGACCTCCGGCTCGGACATGCCGAACAGGAAGAAGTTGTCGTCGCCGACCAGCTTGCGGATCTCGACGTTCGCGCCGTCGTCGGTGCCGACGGTGAGCGCGCCGTTCAGGGCGAACTTCATGTTGCCGGTGCCGGACGCCTCCATGCCGGCCAGCGAGATCTGCTCCGACAGGTCGGCCGCCGGGATCAGGCGCTCGGCCAGGGTGACGTTGTAGTTCGGCGGGAACAGCACCTTCAGCCGGCCCTCGACCACCGGATCGTTGTTGACCACCTCGGCGACGGCGTTGATCAGGTGGATGATCTGCTTGGCCATCCGGTAGCCCGGGGCGGCCTTGGCGCCGAACACGAAGGTGCGCGGGGTCACGTCCGCCGCGCTCACCTTGCCCGAGAGCAGCTGCTCGTACAGCGACACGATGTGCAGCATCTTCAGGGTCTGCCGCTTGTACTCGTGCAGCCGCTTGACCATCACGTCGAGCATGTGGTCGGTGGGCAGGTCGATGCCGTCGCGGGCCCGCAGGGTCTCGCGCAGCCGCAGCTTGTTGGTCTTCTTGGCCGCCCGGAACGCCTTCCGGAAGTCCTCGTCCTCGGCGTACGGAGCGAGCTCCTGCAGCCGGTCGAGGTCGGTCACCCAGCCCTTACCGATGGTGTCGGTGATCAGCTCCGAGAGGTGCGGGTTGGCCAGCCGCATGAACCGGCGGGGGGTGACGCCGTTGGTGACGTTGGTGAACTTGTCCGGCCACAGCTCGGCGAAGTCGTTCAGCACCTTGTCGCGCAGCAGTTGCGAGTGCAGCTCGGCGACACCGTTCACCTTGACGCCGGCCGCGGTGGCCAGGAACGCCATCCGGACGCCCCGCTCGGGGTACTCGGCGATGATCGACATCCGGCCCAGCCGCAGGTAGTCGTCCGGCCAGGTTTCGCGGACCAGGTCGAGGAACTCCTCGTTGATCCGGTAGATGATCTCGAGGTGCCGCGGCAGCAGCCGTCCGAGCAGTTCGACCGGCCACACCTCCAGGGCTTCGGGGAGCAGGGTGTGACAGGTGTAGGCGAAGCACTGCGAGGTGATTTCCCAGGCCTCGTCCCAGTCGAAGCCGCGCTCGTCGATCAGGATCCGCATCAGCTCCGGCACGGCGATCACCGGGTGGGTGTCGTTGAGCTGGAAGATCACCCGCTCGGGCAGCCTGCGCAGGTCGAAGTCCGGCCCTTGGCCGTCGATGAAGTCGCGGATCGAACAGGCGACGAAGAAGTACTGCTGCTGCAGCCGGAGCTCCTTGCCCTGCGGCGTGGAGTCCTCGGGGTAGAGCACCTTGGAGATGTTCTCGGCGAACGTCTGGGCGCGCACCGCCTGGGCGTAGTCGCCGGCGTTGAAGATGTGCAGGTCGAACGCCTGGGTGGCCTGCGCGCTCCACAGCCGCAGGGTGTTCACCCGGCCGTTCAGGTAGCCCGGGACCATGATGTTGTAGGGCACGCCGAGCACGTTCCAGTCGGGCACCCAGCGGGTGCGCTCGGTGCCGTTGTCGTCGTAGGTCTCGGTGTGGCCGCCGAAGTTGACCTGGACGGACGCCTCGGGGTGCGCGATCTCCCACGGGTTGCCCAGCGCCAGCCAGGCGTCCGGCTGCTCGACCTGCTCGCCGTCGACGAAGGTCTGCCGGAAGATGCCGTACTCGTACCGGATGCCGTAGCCGACGCAGGGGACGTTCATGGTGGCCAGCGAGTCGATGAAGCACGCCGCCAGCCGGCCCAAGCCGCCGTTGCCGAGACCCGGCTCGACCTCCTGGGCCCGCAGCCGCTGCAGGCTGAGCCCGCAGGCCTTCAGCGCCTTGTCGGCGATCTCGTCCAGGTTCGCGGCGAGCAGGTTGTTGCCCAGCTGGCGACCCAGCAGGTACTCCGCCGACAGGTAGGCGACCGACTTCGGGTTGTTCTCCCGCTGGCTGCGGCCGGTCTCGAGCCAGCGCGCCGTCAGGTAGTTGCGGACGGTGTGCGCCAAAGCCGTGTACTGGTCATTGATCGAAGACCGGGACAGCGCAACACCCAGGTCGGTGTTCAACTCATGCAGAAACTCGCGGACGAAGCCGTCGACGTTGTGGGGTGGCGCGGTGACGGGCGCGAGCGCCAACGGATGGGTCTGCGGAAACTCGACTCCGCGGCGATGGGGCCCGACGGCTGGGGTTTCGTCGGCCGGATGCATCGGCGAGACGGCGGATTGAGGTGAAGGTGACGCGGACATGCGCCATACGGTAGCCAACGGCGGTCGCCGCAGGCACATTGTGGTCACCCGCCGACCCTCGTGCGTCGGCGGGGACGGGCTGTGCCCGGTCAGCAGCCGGTGCGCCCCGCCCGCTTGTCGAGGGCCGCGATCCAGGCCGGATCCGCGCGTCCGGCCACCAGTCGCGCCGCCTCGCCGAGCGCCCGCAACTGCTCGGGGGTGAGCGCGTCGACGACCAGGCGGCGCACCTCGTGGACATGCTCCGGCGCCGCCTCGACCAGCTTGCGCAGGCCGTCGGCGGTGATGTGGGCGTTCACGCATCGGGCCTCGCCGCTGCGGCGTTCGATCCAGCCGTGCCGCTCCAGCCGGGACACCGCGTGCGACAGGCGCGAGGGCGAACCCTGGGTGTGCGCGGCCAACTCGCCCATGCCCAGGGTGCCGTCCGGACGGTCGGCCAGCCGGACCAGGATGTGGTACTCGAAGCTGTTCAGCCCGGCGTCGCGCCGCAGTTGCGCGTCCAGCGCCGGCGGCAGGGTCATCAGCAGCGCCATCACCGACTGCCAGTCGCGCGACTGTTCGTCCGTGAGCCACCGGGGCTCTCGAGACGTCTGCTCGGACATGGCCCCAAGAGTAACGACTTGAACATTCAAATCAAATCCACTAGGGTCACTTGAACATTCAACACTGAGTCCGTCAGGAGCATCCCCATGACCCTTCTCCGCATCGACGCCAGCATCCAGGGCGCCCGATCGGCCAGCAGCGCGCTCGCCGACCTCGTGACCGCCGAGTACACCGCGGCCAACCCGGGCGAGAGCGTGCGCACCCGGCACATCGGCGCCGACCCGCTGCCGTCCGATCTGTGGGCGATGGCGGTCGGTGCGGCGCACACGCCGCCGGCGGACCGGACGCCCGAGCAGGCGGCCGCGCTCGGCCGGGCCAAGGAGATCGCGGGTGAGCTGAGCTCGGCCGATGCGGTCGTGCTCGCCCTGCCGCTGTACAACTGGGGGGTCTCGCAGCACGTGAAGGCCTGGATCGATCTGGCGATCGTCGGCTCCGGTCCGGGGGCGCGACTGCTGGACGGCACCCCCACGGTGCTGGTGACCACCCGGGGCGGAGCGTACGGGCCGGGCACGCCCAAGGAGGGCTGGGACCACAGCATCGACTACCTGCGCCGGATCGTGGGCGACGTCTGGGGTTCGGACCTGACCGTGATCGAGCGAGAGCTCACCCTGGCCGAGGTCACCCCGGCCATGGCGGGGCTGGTCGACCTGGCCACCACCGTGAAGCGGCAGGCCGAGCAGGCCGCCGTGGAGGCCGGCCGGGAGCTCGCCCGCACCCGGGGACGCGCCGCCGCCTGAGCGGCCCGTCCCCGTGGGGCCGCCGGTCAGCCGGCCGGGTGCGCCACCTGGTCGGGGGTGAGCGTGCCGGAGTCGAACTCCCGCGGTTCGACCATGACGATCCAATTGCCCGAGTTGTCCCGGAGCAGCGCCTCCACCCCGTAGGGCCGCTCGGATGGCTCCTGCAGGAACGTGACGCCCTTGGCGACCAGGTCGTCGTAGGTGGCGCGGCAGTCGTCGACATTGAGGCCGATGCCCGGCATGCCGCCGGAGTCGAGCGACCGGTGGATCGCCGACTGCAGTTCGTCGGACAGCGGCGGGCCGGGCGTGGTCAGGTGCAGGTGCAGTTCCGGCTGCCGGGGGTGGACGACGGTCAGCCAGCGGAAGTCCTCCGCGAGCCGGATGTCGTCGCCCACCTGGAAGCCGAGGACGTCGGTGTAGAAGGCGAGTGAGGCGTCCTGGTCCTTCACCCACACGCTGACGAGGGAAACATTGGTGATCATGGGAACCACCGTAGGGAGGGCTCAGCGGTCGCGCTTCTCCTCGCTTGCGGTCCGTCCGCCGGTCTCGACCAGGCCCCACATGAACACGTAGCAGCCCGGGATCCGGGGCGCGCCGGCGGCGGCGTAGCGTGCCTGGAACTCGCGCGGCGTCTCGCCGACGATCTGCCGGAATCGTGTGCTGAACGAGCCCAGGCTGGTGAACCCGACCGCATGGCACACCTCGGTCACCGTCAGGTTGGTGGCCCGCAGCAGGTCCTGGGCGCGTTCGATCCGCCGCTGCGAGAGGTAGGCGGCGGGGCTGATCCCGTAGGTGGCGGTGAACAGCCGCTGGAAGTGGAACTTGCTGAGCCGGGCGATCGCCGCCAGGTGCTCCAGCTCGAGCGGCTCGGTGAAGTTGCGGTCGGCGTGGTCGCGCGCGGCGCGCAGGTGCACCAGCACGTCGTCGTGCGCGCGAACCGTGGGCATGGAGCGATTCTAGGAAAGGGTCGCGCCATGGGATAATCGCCCCGATCCGGCCCCGAGGCCGGTGATGCCGCAGCGAAGCGGGCCCGCTGCCCTACGTGCGGGAGGTGGATGCGTGGCCTGGATCCTGGTTTGCGCGCTGGCCGTCCTGCTTGCGCTGGCCGTGCTCGCCTGGCGGCTCCGGCGCCAGCGGAACCTGCTCCGTGCCGAGAACGAACGGTGGCGCGTGCTGGCGCGCGAACGGGCCGCCCGGGTGGCCGTGGTGAGCCACGAGGTACGCACCCCGGTCTCGCTGATCGGCGGCGCCTGCGAACTGTTGCTGGACGGTGCCGCCGGCCCCCTGACCGACCGGCAGGAGTCCCTGCTGGACACCATCCGGGTCAAGTCCGACGAGGTCGGCCAGCTGGCCAGGACGCTGCTCACCGACGCCAAGATCGACGCGCAGATCTTCCGGCTCAGCATGTCGATGGTCGACCCGCGCCGGCTGGCCACCGAGGTGGTCCGGGATCTCCGGCGGCTCTACCCGAACCGGATCACGCTCTCGGCGCGGGGTGCGATCCCGCGGCTGCCGGGCGACCGGGACCTGTTGCGCCAGGCACTGATCAACCTGATCACCAATGCCGCGCGGCATGCCGGCGACGGGGTGCGGATCGCGGTCACGGTGCGGCCCTCGGACGACGGCGTGCTGGTCACGGTCAGCGACGACGGTTCCGGCATGTCGCCGGCCGAGCGCCGTGAGCTGTTCGCCAAGGAGTTGGCCGGCACCACCGACACCGGCACCGGGCTGGGCATGCTGATCACCCGCCGGATCGTCGAGCTGCACGGCGGCCGCTGCCTGATCGACACCATGGCCGACCGGGGGACGGCGGTGGTGTGCGCGCTTCCCCGCACGGCCGGGGTGCAGCCGGAGCCGACGGAGGAGGGCCGATGACGAACCGTCCGATGATCCTGATCGTGGACGACGAACCGCGCATGCTCGAGGTGCTCGAGGTGGCGCTGCAGGCCGCGGGTTACCGCACCCTGACCGCCCCCGACGCGGGTGCCGCGTTGCGGTTGCTGACCGCGGAGCCGGTCTCGCTGATGGTGCTCGACATCATGCTGCCCGGCACGAGCGGCATCGAACTGTGCCGGCGGGTGCGCGAGCACTCCGATCTGCCGATCGTCCTGCTGACCGCGCTCGGCGGCGACTCGGACCGGGTGCAGGGCCTCGAGGCGGGCGCCGACGACTACGTCGCGAAGCCGTTCAGCCCGCGCGAACTCGTGCTGCGGGTGGCCGCGATCCTGCGCCGGGTGGCGCACCGGGAACCGGGTCCGATGGCCAGCACCCGGCGCAGCCTGGGCGAGCTGCGACTGGACGCCACCCAGGTGGCCGGCAGCTATCGGGGCCGGGACCTGCACCTGACGGCCACCGAGTTCCGGCTGCTGTGGCTGCTGATGGAGCGTCCCGGCGAGACCGTCGGTGTGGAACTGCTCGCCGACTCCCTCGGTTCGGCACCCGAATGGGGTGGACGGGGCTCGCTGCGCACCGCGATCTACCGGCTCCGCGGCAAGCTCGCCACCCCGTCCGGCGGCATGCGGATCGTGACCGATCACGGGCGCGGATATCGGCTGATCGAGACCCCGTGAGGAACATCACCGAATGGTGACGCCAGGTCCCGGTGAGGAGGGTCCGGCCGGATCGCGCGCTTCTTATGATCCAGCCAGGACCGCTGAAGGTCCCAGAATCAAGGGAGATTTTCGGGATGAAGAGGATCACGAAAGCGATGCTCGCCGGTAGCGCGGCAGCCGCACTGGCGCTGACGAGTTGCGCCGTCGAGCCGGGAACCCAAGGGGGTTCGAGCAATACGCTCACGGTCGCCTGCGGTGCCACCGAGGAGTGGTGCAAGGCGTTGACCGACGGGTTCACGGCCAAGACCGGCATTCAGACGTCGTTCGTCCGGCTCAGCTCGGGCGAGACCGTCGCCCGGCTGACCGCCACCAAGAACGCGCCGGAATTCGATGTCTGGCACGGCGGCCCGGCGGACGGTTTCGGGGCCGCGATGGGAGCCGGGTTGATCGAGCCCTACGTGGCCGAGAACGCGGCGAAGATCCCCGCCAAGTACAAGGACGCGCAGGGCAATTGGACCGGCGTCTACGTGGGCGCGCTCGGCTTCTGCTCGAACCAGGCCCGGCTGAAGGACAAGGGCCTCGGGCTGCCGCAGTCCTGGGACGACCTGCTCGACTCGAAGCTGAAGTCGCAGATCTCGACGGCGCACCCGTCCACCTCGGGCACCGCGTTCACCACGCTGTGGACCCAGGTGGCCCGGCTGGGTTCGGAGGACAAGGCCATCGACTGGATGAAGAAGCTGCACTCCAACGTGCTGCAGTACACCAAGTCGGGCACCGCCCCGGGCCAGATCGCCGGTCGCGGCGAGGTGGCCGTCGGACTCGTGTTCAGCCATGACTGCGTGCTCTACAAGGAGCGCGGGATGACCGACCTGGAGGTGTCGTTCCCGAAGGAGGGCACCGGCTACGAGATCGGTGGGGTGGCGATCATCAAGGGCGGCAAGAACGCCGACGGCGCCCGGCAGTACGTGAACTGGGCGCTGTCGGCCGAGGCGCAGGAGCTCGGCCCGGGCGCCGGCTCGTACCAGCTGCCGACCAACCCGGACGCGAAGCTCGACCCGCGCATGGTGGACCTGAACACGATCAAGCTCGTCGACTACGACTTCGCGAAGGCGGCGTCCCGCAAGAAGGAACTCACGGCACGCTTCGACGCCGAAGTCGCGGCGCAGCCCAAGGAGTGAACCGATGACCGCTCCTGCGGCCGCGGCCGGGGTCTCCCGGCCGCGGGCGGCGCGGCGCGGGGCCGTCGACCCGACCACGGTCGGCGTGGTCGTCCTGGTCGTCGGCCTGCTCGCCCTGCTGATCGTCTACCCGCTGTCCACCGTGTTCGTCCAGGCGCTCGGCCCGGTCGGCTGGGAGATCGTCACCTCGATGATCACCAACCCGGTGAACCGGACGATCGTCGGCAACACGTTCCTGCTCGGCCTGCTGGTCGGCGTGATCGGCACCGTCCTCGGATTCCTGCTCGCCTACGTGCAGGTGATGGTGAAGTTCAAGGGCAAGCGGGTCATGCACCTGATCTGCCTGCTGCCGGTGGTGTCGCCGCCGTTCGCCGTAGCCACGGCCGTGATCACCCTGCTCGGGAGGCGCGGCATCGTGACCTACGGCCTGTTCGGCTGGGAGACCAACATCTACGGCCTGCCGGGGCTGGTGCTGGTGCTGGTGCTGTCGTTCTTCCCGGTCGCCTACATGAACTTCAAGGGCATGCTGGAGAACCTCGACCCGGCCCTGGACGATGCCGCGGCCAATCTGGGCGCGTCCCGCTGGAAGACCTTCTGGAAGGTCACCCTGCCGATGCTGGTGCCCGGCTTCGCCGCCTCGTTCCTGCTGCTGTTCGTCGAGGCCATCGCCGACCTGGCCAACCCGCTGGTGATCGGCGGCGACTTCACCGTGCTGGCCTCGCGGGCGTTCATCGCGATCACCGGCGAGTACGACGTGGCCGCCGGCTCGGCCTATTCGCTGGTGCTGCTGATGCCGGCGGTGCTGGTCTTCCTGGTGCAGCAGTACTGGGTGGCGCGCAAGAGCACCGTGACGGTGACCGGCAAGCCGGCCGGGGCCCGCCGCCAGCTCACGCACCCGTCCGGCCGGGTGCCGCTGCTCGCCTTCGCGGTCGCGGTCGGCGTGGTCGTCGTCGGCATCTACGCCACCGTTCTGGCCGGCGCGTTCACGTCCATCCTGGGCATCAACAACACGTTCACGCTGGACAACTTCCGCTACGTGCTCAGCGGGATCGGCAACGAGGCGATCGCCGACACGACGGTGCTGGCGCTGATCGCCACGCCGGTCGCCGGCCTGCTCGGCATGCTGATCGCCTGGCTGGTGGTGCGCAAGCTCAAGCGGGGCAACGGCCTGCTGGACTTCCTCGGCATGCTTGGCCTCGCCGTCCCCGGAACCGTGGTCGGCATCGGCTACGCGATCGCCTTCAACAACCCGCTGATCATCGGCGACCGGATGTTCCTGCCCGCCCTGGGCGGCGGGTCGGCACTGTTCGGCGGCGCGATCGCGATCGTGATGGTGTACGTGATCCGGTCGGTGCCCTCGGGCCAGCGCTCCGGCATCGCGTCGTTGAAACAGATCGACCCGAGCATTGACGAGGCCGCGGCCTCGCTGGGCGCGGACAGCGTGACCACGTTCCGCAAGGTCACCCTGCCGTTGATCCGGCCGGCGTTCCTGTCGGGCCTGATCTACGCGTTCGCCCGATCGATGACCACCCTGTCACCGATCATCTTCATCACCACACCGCAGACCCGGATCATGACGAAGCAGATCCTGGCCGAGGTGGACGCGGGCCGGTTCGGCAACGCGTTCGCGTTCTGCACGCTGCTGCTGCTCATCGTGGTGGCCGTGATGGGCCTGATGAGCCTGCTGGTGCACGGCCGCTCCGACGTCCGGACGGCGACGACTCTTGGAGGAGGAGCATGACCATCACGCAGGCCCGGCCGGCCGATACCGGACGGATCGAGATCAGCCAGCTGGTCAAGGAGTTCATCGGACGCGACGGGCCGACCGTCGCGGTCGACCACGTCGACCTGCACACCGAACCGGGCGAGTTCATCACGCTGCTCGGCCCCTCGGGTTGCGGCAAGACCACCACCCTGAGGATGGTGGCCGGGTTTGAGAACCCGACCTCGGGCGACATCCGGCTGGACGGGGACGACATGACCCGGCTGACGCCGGACAAGCGTCCGATGTCGATGGTGTTCCAGAGCTACGCGCTGTTCCCGCACCTCAGCGTGCGGGACAACATCTCGTTCGGCCTGAAGCTGCAGAAGCAGAACCCCAAGGACATGAACGACGCCATCGAGGGCGCGCTCGTGTCGATGGACCTGGTGAAGCTCGCCGACCGGGCGCCGAATCAGCTGTCGGGAGGTCAGCAGCAGCGGGTGGCGCTGGCCCGCGCCATGGTGATGCGGCCCCGAGTGCTGCTGTTCGACGAGCCGTTGTCGAACCTGGACGCCAAGCTGCGGGTGCAGATGCGCACCGAGATCCGCAGCCTGCAGCAGCGGCTCGGGATCACCGCCCTGTACGTCACCCACGACCAGGACGAGGCGATGTCGCTGTCGGACCGGATCGTGGTGATGAACAAGGGCCGGATCGAGCAGATGGGCACGCCGGACGAGATCTACCGCCGGCCGGCAACGGTGTTCGTGGCCGACTTCATCGGCAGCGCCAACTTCCTGGAGCCGTCCGCGGTGTCGTTCGCGGGCGGGGTGGCCAAGGTCACGGTGCTCGGCTCGGAGCGTCCCCTGCCGTACGCGCCGGGAGCCGAGTTGGCCGAGAACCACTCGGTGCTGGTGCGGCCGGAATCGGTGCACGTGCAGCGGGCCCGCGAGGTGCCCAGCGAGGGCGAGGCCGTCGTCGGCGGCCGCGGACGGGTACTGCACGCGGTCTTCTACGGCGCGGTCGTCGAGTACGAGATCGACACCAACGCGGGCACCATCGTGGCCGTCGTCGCGGATCCCGACCCGGCCGAGATCCTGCACGAGGGGGACCTGGTCGAGGTGGACTTCCGGCCGTCCAGGGGTTGGCTGCTGCCCGCCTGAGCCGGATGGCCGCGGCCGGCCGGGTAGCTTCTGAGGATGGCAGATCTTCGTCGCATCGCCGCCCTGGCGGCGGCCCTGGCCCTGGTCGGCTGCGGCTCCGCGCAGACCACCCCCACGCCGACGCCTCCGGCACCGGTGGCCAGCACGCCGGCCAGCGCCTCGGCCAGCGCGTCCCCGGCCCCGGCCACGCCGAGCTTCCCGGCGGCGGAACGCCTGTCCGGGACCCCGTTCGCGGTGCAGGACCTGGGCCGGTTCGACGAGCCGTGGGCGCTCGCCTTCCTGCCCGGGACCAGCGACGTCCTGATCACGCTGCGCGGCGGGACGCTGGTGCTGCGCACCGCCGACGGCCGGCGCGTCGAGGTCGACGGCGTCCCGGACGTGGTGCACGCCGGGCAGGGCGGCTTGGGCGACGTGATCGTCTCGCCCGGCTTCGCCAACGACCGGACGATCTACCTGAGCTGGGCGGCCGCCGGCGGCGACGGCGCGGGCGCCGAGGTCGCCCGGGCCCGGCTGGTCACCGAGGGTGGCGGCGCCCGGCTGGACGGGCTGACCACCATCTGGCGGCAGCAACCCAAGACCAGCGGCAGCGGCCACTTCGGCCACCGGATGGCGTTCTCGCCCGACGGCGGGCACCTGTTCATCACCTCGAGCGACCGGCAGAAGATGCAGCCCGCGCAGGACCTGGGCAACACCCTGGGCACCATCGTCCGGCTCGATCCGGACGGCGGCCCGGCCGCCGGGAACCCGTTCGCCGACCGGGGCGGGGCGGCCGCCGAGATCTGGAGCTATGGGCACCGCAACCCGCTCGGCATCGCGTTCGACGCCGACGGCAATCTGTGGAGCAGCGAGATGGGCCCGCAGGGCGGCGACGAGCTCAACCTGGTCCGCGAGGGCCGCAACTACGGCTGGCCGCGGGTGTCGAACGGTTCGCACTACGGCGGCGGCGGGATCCCCGACCACTCTTCGGGTGACGGGTTCGAGGCGCCGAAGGTGTGGTGGAACCCGAGCGTCTCGCCGGGCGGCCTGATGATCTACTCCGGCTCGATGTTCTCCCAATGGCAGGGTGACGCGTTCATCCCCACGCTGTCGGGCCAGGCGCTGATCCGGGTCGACCTGGACGGCACGGATGCCCGCAAGGGCGACGAATGGGATCTGCGCGATCGGGTGCGGGCCGTCGTCCAGGCCCCCGACGGAGCGCTGTGGCTGCTCACCGACGGCTCCGGCGGCCGGCTGTTGCGGCTCACCCCGGCGGCCGGTTAGGCGGGGCCGCGGCGCCCGAATGCCGGCAGGCGGACGGGGATCAGCAGGGCCGCGATCCCGGCCAGTGCCGACCAGGTGAACGCGCCGGCGACGGTGGCGCCGGGCCCACGGTCGGCCGGCACCGGCTGGACCTGCCACTGCGGAAGCAGGTTGCGGGCGACCTGGGGCCGGAGCAGGTCGGCGCTCGTCCAGTCGGGGCGGTACGTGGAGAACACGTCGCGGTCGCCGGTGGTCACGTCGACCCAGGCGAAGCTGAGCGGCGCCATCCCCTCGGCCACCAGCACGGTGGAGGTGTCCCGCCAGCCCAGCGCGTAGGCGTTCTCGGACCACTCGGTGCGCGACAGCGGGAACTCTCGTTTCGTCGGCGCCGCTCCGGAGACGTCCACCACCCACAGGGACGTCCGGCACGCCCCGGAGCAGGTGCTGCTGGCCAGGGCGATCCGCCGGCCATCGGCCGACCAGGCATTGGCGTCGAGTTGCACGTCGTGGTACCCGGGACCGCCGAGCCCGGAGATCCGGCCCCGTACCCGGCCGTCCGCGGCATCGAGCCAGACCAGGTTGGTCTTGTCCAGCTCGGGATCGGACTGGGTATGGCGTTCCAGGGCGGCGATCCGGGTGCCGTCGGGCGAGAGGGCCGCGACGCCGAGGCCGCACAGGCCCGGGAACAGCCGGAGTTCGCCGGTGACCAGGTCGATCAGGCCGGGTACGGCACAGGCGTCCGGATCGTACGGATCGCCGGAGGAGACCAGCACGGTGCGTCCGTCCTCGGTGACACTGAGCGGATGCAGCGCGTGCTCGGCCGGGACGGGGATCGTCCGGCGGCTGCCGTCGCTGAGGGACGTCACGGTGATCTCCGGCGCGACACCGGTGCCGTGGATCAGGGAGCCGCCGTCGGGGGACAGGATCGCCGTGACCGGGTAGCCGTCGGCGTCCAGGGGAACGTCGGTGCCGAGCTTGCGGTAGGCGCCGCCGTCCGTGCCGAGCAGCACCTCCTGGTACTCCGGCAGGTCGTCGGGCCGGTTGAGGTACAGCATGGTCGCCCGGTCGATCCGCGACTCCGACAGCTTCGGCGTCCACCAGGAGTAGGAGACCTCGGTCGGGAAGGCGGGCTCGGTGACCGGGACGGACGGGAGCGCCGCACTGGCCACGACCGGGGCCAGTTGCCAGACCAGGGCGGCCGCGGTGACCGCGGTGGCAATCGTCAGGCGGCGCCGCCACCCCTGGGCGCGGTCCACCGGGACCTTCGGCGGCCGATAGCGGCTCCATTGCGGTGTGTTGGATTGCGGTGTGCTGGCTTGCGGTGTGCTGATCGACACGATTCCCCCCGGTTTCGTTGGGGGGATTATGCCGTCCCTCCCGTCCCGGCACCAGAGCGGAGGGTGTCCTAGCCCACCACGGGTTCGGTCAACGGGTCGAGGCAGAACATGGGCAGCGGGCGGCAGCCGAGGACGGTGTTGGACACCCGGCGGCTGCGTTCCACCACGATCCATGAGCCGTCGCCGCCGGGGACCCCGTCCGGGAGCGTCGTGAACGTCACCCAGCCCCGGTCGGAGTCCCGGCCCGGGATCGTCCCACGGCAGCCGGCGTCCCAATGCCGCACCCTCGCGGACGGCCGGGTGGGGCTCGGGAACAGGTAGCGGCACCGCTGCGGCTCGATCGTGGTCCAGGGCTTCCCGAACCGTTGCTCCGCACCCGGGAGGGCCGCGATGGCGGCCTCGGCCGCGACCGGGGAGCGGGTGGTCGGGTAGACGGCGACGCTCCGCAACGAGCACTCGTGGCGCCAGCGGGCCACCGTCCAGCCCTGGTCGTCGTGGGCCACCTGGCAGACATAGCCCGACCGCCGGCCGGCCGGTTCGCCCAGCGCCGGGGCCAGGGCACGGAGATCCTCCTGGACGGCCGCCTCGAACGGTGCCCGTTCGGCGGCCAGACCCGCGGCCAGGTCGTTGCGGGCCTGCGCCTGCAGCACCGGCGGCTGGATCAGCAGCCAGCCCAGCCACCCGGCGAGCAGGACGCCGATCGCGACGCCGGCGACACGAAGCACGCGTCCCAGGCGGCTCGGCGGGCTGGACGACATCCGTCCACGGTAGCCAAGGACCGGATCAACCCGATCGGTGAGGATTTCACACCGGATGTGAAGGAAGTTTCACTCACGTGGTTGCGGGCACCATCTATCGCGCGCAGCGACGCCCCACTAGCCTGTTCGCACCGGTGGCGTCCCTCACATCGATGTGGTGTGGGCGCCCACAGCAACATCGGCTCGTCGTTGAGCCGGAAGGAGTTCCTATGAGTGAAAGCGACCCGTTGGTCATTGCGATCGACACGTCGACCACATCGACCAAGGCGATCATCGTCGATCCGAACGGCAATGTGCTGGCCCAGGCCAAGCAGGAGTTCCCGCTGAGCAACCCACGGACGAGCTTCTACGAGCACGACCCGCTCGATTGGTGGAACACCACGAACGCCACCGTCGGCACGGCCCTCAGCCATCTGAAGAAGAAGCAGCGCAAGCGGGTCGCGGCCATGGCGATGACCCATCAGCGCGAGACCTTCGCACCGTTCGACGCCGACGGCGACCCGCTGCGCAACGGCATCATCTGGATGGACGGCCGGGCCGCCGACCAGATCCGCCGGTTCGGCTCCCCCGAGATCCATGCGTTGTCCGGCAAGCCCGCCGACATCACCCCGGCGCTGTACAAGCTCGCCTGGGTCAAGGAGAACGAACCCGACGTGCTGCCCGCCGCCCACAAGGTGGTCGACGTGCACGGTTACCTGGTCTTCAAACTGACCGGCCAGTGGGTCAGCTCGGTCGCCTGCGCCGATTCGCTCGGCCTGTTCGACATCGCCGCCCAGGAGTACGACGCCGGCCTGCTCGACATCGCGGGTGTGCGCCGCG
The DNA here is from genome assembly GCA_018055925.1 of Micropruina sp. GTDB lineage: Bacteria > Actinomycetota > Actinomycetes > Propionibacteriales > Propionibacteriaceae > Micropruina. The sequence goes on along the minus strand of JAGPGQ010000023.1, from coordinate 7,907 downwards.
ACCAGATGAGCGACCTGAAGAAGCCCGGCGAGATCATCGGCGACATCGACCCGGCGATCACCTCGGCCTGGGGCCTGAAGCAGACCATCCCGCTGGTGGCCGGCATGGGCGACGGCCAGGCGGCCGGCGTGGGTGCCGCCGCGGTGTCGGCGAACACCATGTACCTCAACCTGGGCACCGCCGTGGTGGCCGGCGTGCACGGCCCCGACTACGCCTACGGCAAGGCGTACCGGACGCTGGCGGCCGGCATCCCGGACTGGTACGACTTCGAGCTGCTGCTCAGCTCGGGCGCCTACCTGGCGACCTGGTTCCGCGAGGCGCTCGGCAACCCGGCCCTGGGTGCGGCGCCGGATCCCGAGCTCGAGGCGGGCGCCGCCGCGTTGCCGGTCGGTTCGCTCGGCCTGCTGACGATTCCCTACTGGAACGCGGTGCAGACCCCGCACTGGGATCCGATCGCCCGCGGTGCCGTCGTCGGCTGGCGGGGCATCCACAACCGGCCCGCGATGTACCGCTCGATCCTGGAGTCCATCGGCCTCGAGATGCGCAACGGCCTGGAGGGCCTGGAGGCCGACACCGGCAACAAGATCACCTCGATCCGGGCGATGGGCGGCGGCACCCGCAGCCCGCTGTGGCGCCAGATCATGACCGACGCCATGGGCGTCCCGATCACCGCGTGCGTCGAGGACGAGATCTCGGCGATGGGCGCGGCCGTGGCCGCCATGTCGGTGACCGGCGTGCACGGGGAACCCGACATCGCGGTCTACGCCGAGAAGATGGCCCAGCTGGGCGACACCACCGAACCGAACCAGGACAACTACGAGCTGTACGGCGAGGTGGCCGCCATCCAGAAGAAGATCTACCCCGCCCTGCAGGAGGTGAACTCCGACATCCACGAGTTCATGCAGCGTCACGGCGGCTGAGCACGACGGGGCCGGCCGGACGATGTGTCGCCGGCCGGCCCCGGCTCGTCCGCCCCGAACCTCTCGTCAAGGAGCCTCCACGTGCGTGCCTACATGTTCCACGGACCCGGCGATCTCCGGCTCGAGGACGTCGATCCGGTCCGTCCCGGTCCGGGTGAGGTGGCCGTCGAGATCAAGGCGGCCGCCACCTGCGGCACCGACCTGAAGAGCTACCGGCGCGGCCATCCCACGCTGTTCCCGGCCGGTTCGCTGCCGGCCAGGTTCGGTCACGAGTTCGCCGGCATCGTGACCGAGGTGGGCGAGGGCGTGACGAAGTTCCGGCCCGGACAGCGGGTGGTGGCGGCCAACTCCTGCCCCTGCGGCTCGTGCTGGGCGTGCACCATCGGCCGCGAAACCCTGTGCGAGAACCTGCAGTACCTGAACGGCGCGTTCGCCGAGCAGATCGTGATCCCGCGCGCGATCGTCGAGCGGAACACCTACGAGATCCCCGACACCCTGCCGTTCGAGGCCGCCGCGACGCTGGAGCCGCTGTCGACGGTCGTCCACGGCATGGCCGAGAGCGGCATCGCCATGGGCGACACCGTCGTGGTCAACGGCCCCGGCCCGATCGGCCAGATGTTCATCCGGCTCGCCCAGTTGCGCGGCGCCTCGGTGATCGCCGCCGGAAGGTCCGAAGGACGCCTGGCGCAGGCGGCGGCCGCGGGAGCGGTCGCGACCGTGAACCTGAGCGGCCACGAGACCACCGCCGAGCGGGCGGCCGCGATCCGCGCGGCCACCCCGCACGGCCGCGGCGCCGACGTCGCCATCGAGGCGGCGGGACTGCCCGAGGTGTGGGAGCAGACCGTGCAGTGCCTGCGTCCGGGCGGCACCGCGGTGCTGTTCGGCGGCCCCAAGGCCGGCTCGACCTTCAACGTCGACGCGGTGGCGATGCACTACCTGGAATACAAGCTGGTGGGCGTCTACCACCACGCCCCGCGGTACGTGCAGACGGCGGTCCACCTGCTGTCGACCGGCAAGTTCGACGGTCTCACCCTGTGCACCGAGATCCGGCCGCTGGAGGCGCTGGTGGAATCGTTGGAGGACATGTCGCGCGGCATCGGCAGCAAGTACATCCTGCGTCCCTGAGGAAAGGTGGCATCCATGTTGTTGGCATCCGAACGTGAGCAGATCGTCCAGGCCTGCCGGTTCCTGCAGCGCGAGGGGCTGGTGGTCGGCACCGCCGGGAACGTGTCGGTGCGGGTCGGCGACCGGGTGGCGATCTCGCCCAGCGGGGTGGCCTACGAGTTGATGACGGCCGCCGACGTGGTGGTGACCGATCTCGACGGCACCATCGTGGACGGGGCGCTGCAGCCGTCCAGCGAATTGCCGCTGCATCTGGCCGTCTATGCGGCCACCGGGGCCGGCGCGATCACCCACAACCATGCCCCCGCCTCGACCGCGCTCGGCCTGATCGTGGACGAGATCCCGCCGTCGCACTACTACTCGGCGATGTTCGGCGGCTCGGTGCGGGTGGCGCCGTTCGCGCTGTTCGGCACCGACGAGCTGGCCGAGAACGTGGCGGCCGCGCTCGATCGCCGGACGGGGGCGCTGATGGCCAACCACGGCGCCATCACGATCGGCGAGACCCTGGAGAAGTCGCTGTCGCTGCTTCCCTACCTGGAGTACGTCTGCGAGATCCAACTGCGCGCCATGGCCACGGGCGCGCCGGTCAAGCTGGTCACGCCCGAGCAGATGACGCAAGCCGTGGCCGGCATGTCAACGTATGGCCAACAACCACGAAAGGAAGGCTGACCATGGCGGTCATGACTATTCTCGGCGCCGGAGCGATGGGTTCGGCACTGGCGACCCCGATCACCCAGGCCGGGTGGGAGACCCGGTTGTGGGGCACCTGGCTGGACGATCACCTGATCGACGCCTGCGAGGCCGGCAAGCCGCATCCGCGGACCAACGTCCCGCTGGCGCCGGGCACCAAGCTGTACCGCTCCGGCCAGATCGACGAGGCGCTGGACGGTGCCGACGCGGTGTTCATCGCGGTCGCCTCGGTGGGCGTGCCGAAGATCACCGAGATGGCCCTGAGCGCCATCTCGAAGGCGTCGGTGCTGCTGTGCACCACCAAGGGCTTCTGGACCGACCCGGACGGCCGGATCCAGCTGCTGCCGGACGCCATCCGCTGGATCGCGGCCGACAAGGGCGCCCTGCTGCCCCCGATCGTCGGCGTCGGCGGCCCGTGCAAGGCCAACGAGGTCGCCGAGGGCAAGCCGACCGGCACCATCTACGGCTCCCTCGACGAGGCCGCCGCGCTCCGGATGGCCCGCGAGATCTCCACCGACGTGTACCGGATCGAGCCGACCACCGACGAGGTGGGCGTCGAGGTGTGCGCCCCGATGAAGAACGTCTACGCGATCGCCCTCGGCATCGCCGACGGGCTCGAGGAGGGCACCGGGTTCCCGCACCACAACCTGAAGTCGGCGATCTTCGCCCAGGCGGTGCGCGAGATGTCGATCGTGTCGACCGAGCTGGGCGCCCGTCCGGAGACCGCCTTCGGGCTGGCCGGCGTGGGCGACCTCGAGGTGACCGGCCTGTCGGGCCGCAACAAGGTGTACGGCGTCCGGATCGGCCGCGGCGAGGGCGCCATCGAGGCGCTGGCCGCGATGGAGGCCGCCGAGCAGACCGTCGAGGGCGTCCCGGCCGCCGGCCTGGCGCTCACCCTGGTGCAGCAGCGGGAGGGCCTGCTCGACCGGCTGCCGCTGCTGCAGGCCGTGACGGCGATCATCGGCGGCGCCGCCGACCCGGCCGGGCTGGCCACCTCGGCCGCGTTGCCGCCGCGGGTCTGACGCTCCGGCCGCGATCGAGGCCGACCGATCGCGCGATCGAAACCTGATGTCGGGATCCGACGAAGACTTTCGGGTTATTTCCCGAAAGCAACGGACGTTCCTGTCACCAGTGACGGATCGCGCGATCGGTACGGCCCAGCGGGTCAGTGCTGGAGCGGACGAGGTCAGGGACGCGGGGCGCGCTTCTCGACGAACGCCTTCACCTTGGCCAGTTCGCGCCGGCCGTCGACCGGGTAGCCGTAGGTGCGGTCCCAGTTGATCGGGGCGACGGTGATGTGGTTGCGGTCCACCGCCCAGATCTTGTCGGCGTCGGTGCGGGTGATCTCGCAGGCGGGCACACCCTCGCACGGCTTGAACGACACCGCGTAGCTGCCGTCGGGCTGCTTCTCGTAGACGTGGTAGGAGTACACCCCGTCCGCGACGCTGACCCACTTGGGCTTCTTCGCCTTCTTGCCCTCGGAGACGTTCGGGTAGTTCACGTTGAGCGCGAACTTGTGCTGCTGCAGCAGCCCGTCCCGGCGCAGCGCGCCGAGCAGGCGGGCGCCGTACTGCGCGGCCGCCCGGTAGTTCTTCAGCGGGAACAGCGAGTTGTCCGACAGGCCCGAGGTGCTGAACGCCACGGCCGGGATCTCCTCCTCGATGGCGGCCACGGCGGCGCCGACGGTGCCCGAATCGGTCACCGAACTGGCCACGTTCATGCCCGAATTGATGCCGCTGACCACCAGGTCGGGTTCACCCTTCCAGCCCGCAACGTCGCTCAGGCCGCCGCGGTTGGCGAACTTGACGGTGTCGGACGGGGTCGCGCCCGGGCTGTTCGGCCCGCACGGTGCGGTGTCGACGCACAGGCCGACCACGACGCCCTTCGAGGGCGCTCCGGCACAGTCGGAGGCGTAGTCCTGGGCCAGTTGCTTCGTGCCGACGAAGATCGTGCCGCTGTTGGTGACGGCGGTGCCGCGTCCGCTCTGGACCCCCCAGGGGGCGATCGTGACCACGTCCGCGCCGGCCGCGCACAGCGCCTTGCGGATCTCGTACAGGCCGAGCCCGTCGGAGTTCGTTGGCCGCTGGGCCTGCATGGAGTCGTCGTTGGTGAGCAGCACCTTGAGCCCGGCCAGCGGGCGGTGCGAATTGGGGTGGGCCGAGGCGTTGAGGGCGCCCCCGGCAATCAGTCCGGCGGCACCTGCGGCGGCCAGTGCGCGCCTCCAGAAACGTCGGGTGGGCGTGTTGATATACACGTCGATTCTCCCTTGGATCGAAGTGGGGTGGATAGCTGAATAGAGCCGGCTCGTTCCGCAGGTTAACACACCTATGAATGATTGGGGCGCGAAGATATCGCAGCCCGAAAGGGCATCAATGTGCGCCGGATACGGCGTTGTCGTGGCTAGCTGGCCATCGGCCCGCACACGACACAGCCACTATGAATGTGTCGAGATGATCCTGAGCCCCTCATACTCGACGAAGTCGTCGAAATCGGCTGAGTTGAGCATGGCCAGCGGAAGGTCGTACGTGATGCAGCAGGCAGCGATCCATGAGTCGTTGATCGGTCGCGGTCTTCCACGGCGTTCCGCGTAGCCGACAATCTCACCCCACTTGCGTGCGACATCGGTAGTGGCGGGGATCTTCGGTCGCGCCGCCACCCACGCGTCGAGCGCGGCCAGGCGTGAGGCGCCCAACTCGCGGACGACGGTCCACTTGCGTAGTTCGCCCACCGTAACGAAGCTGATCGCTGGCTCATGCGGTGCGAGAGCGGCAAGCCATGCCGGCGGAAGCGTGCGCTTCAGAAGCAGGGACGACACATCGGTGTCGAGAACGATCCGCATGGTTTGCTCAGACAGTGCCGGCGGCGCGGTCGGCATGGAGCCAGGTCAGGAATTCCTCCAGCTCCTCCTGGGTCTCGAACACGTCTGCCGCGAGGTCGCTGCCGTCTCCGATCGGCTTGGCATCCTGGAAGAGGACATCGAGGTCGACGTGGTCTGAGCCGTCCTGAACCGGGAGGGGCTGAGGGTTGCTGGTCACAGTGTTGGCCTCTCTGCGCGACATCGTGCCTCAAGTCTGGCACGTACCACCGACAGCGGTGCAGGAGGCGTTACCGGGCGCGCGCCACCCAGGGGAAGCGCCGGTCGACCTGCGGATCGTAGAGCGGGGCGCCGAGGGCGTCCATGGCCTGGATCGCCGGGTCCATCACGGTCAGGTCCTTCACGTTGTGGAAGGTGAGCACGACGAAGCTGCCGCCGGCGAGCCAGACGTCGAACTCCCCCTGGCTGGGGTGGGCGAAGTGGTAGGTGTCGGTGCGCCGCCAGGTGCCGTACATCACCGCGAGCTCGTCGAGCACCCGCTCGGTGTCGAGCGGTGCCACGTCGCGCACCCGGCGGCCCTTGATCAGCTTCAGGTACGTGCGCCGGTCGGCCACCCGGTTGCTCCGCCGGCCGTCGGCGTAGGCCCAGAACGCCAGTTGATAGTTCATGTCACTCCAAGCGATGAAGCGTCTGGAGGGACGCCGCCCGCCGGCGTCCGCTCTCAGGGCGAAATTTAGCGAGCGGGGCCGCGTGGGTCCGGGACCGACGCGGCACTTTGACCGGTTCGGCCGGAATCCGGGCGGGTCACTCCAGCGGCTGCCGGCCGAGCGTGCCGACCAGGGCGGCGCGGTAGTCGTCGCTGGAGAACCGGTCGAGCTCGGCACGAGCGGCCGCCAGCCGGGCCGGGACGCCCAGCCGTTCGCACGCCTCCCGGTTCTCCGGGTGCCCGGCGAACGCCTCCAGCCGGTCGACCACGGCCCGTGCCCGTCCGCTGGCCAGCCGCTGCTTGGAGTCCAGCCGTTCGGCGTACCAGTCCGAGGCCAGCACCGCCTCGCGATCGAACAGCGACCGCACCTCGGCCGAGGCCAGGTCGTGACCGTCGGCGGTGGCGCCGAACGCCATGATCTCGAGCAGCGCCCGCAACGGCGGGATCGCCAATGCGGCGGTGCCGTCGTCGAAGTAGGCCTGCGCCACCCGCCGGTGGGTCTCGACGATCACCGCCATGCTGCGGGCGTAGATGCCGGCGTCCTGCAGTTCCGGACGGAGCATCCCGGGGGTGAACACCGCATGCGGGTGCAGGAAGATCCGGCCGAAGTACTTGGTGGCGAACCGCTGGGTCATCCGGTAGCCGAGCCGGCTGGCCCGCACGGTCTCACCCTCGTGCTCGACGTCCTCGACCCGCTCCAGGCAGCCCTCGTCCAGCAGGCTGGACGCCGAGCGCTCCTCGGCGGTCATCCGCGAGAACACCTCGGGGATCAGCATCGAGATGTCGTGGTCGACCCGGACGTTCGGGCCGACGTAGCCGGCGCAGGACACCCAGCCGTCGTAGCCGGTCAGCACGTACGACAGCAGCGCGGCGTTCAGGTCGACGATCGCCGGCATCGCGTTGAACGGACCCTTGGTCAGGGCACCCTCCGAGCCGGCGCCGGTGGTCGAGGGCGACTTGCCGGTCATCGAGCTGATGTACTCCATGAACAGCTCGGGCAGTTCCATGTAGTGCAGCGGGTTGTACGAGCACAGCGGGGGCACCGGGCCGTCCGGCGGGTTGTTCCGGCGGCCGGCGGCCACCACGTCGACCGGGATCGGCAGCGGCGCGTGGCTGGGCAGCCCGGCGTACAGGTGCATGGCCAGGTCGGCCGCGGCGGTCGCGTCCGCGTTGACCAGGTCGGGCCGCTTCTGCAGGTAGCGCGGGTTCTTCGACGGCTTGCCCTTCACCAGCCGCGGATTCGCCGACGACACCACGTACTGCGGATGCTCGTCGTCGGGCCGATCGGCGAAGTCGGAGAGCAGCCGGCGCATCGGCGGGGTGAACGCGCTGAACGCCACCGCGTCGTCGCGCATCTCGCGGGCGTCGAACCGGGTCAGCGGCTCGAAGTTCGACAGGAACGTGTCGGTGCCGGCGAGATCCGTCTCGGTCTGCTTGTCGTAGCCGCGATGGATGGCGTCGTCGGGCCGCTGGAAGAGCAGGTTCTCGCAGTTCTGGACGTACTTGCGGGAGAGCCCGACGACCGGTCCGGGACGCTCCTTGAAGTGCGCCGGGCCCACGATCGAGGCGGTGATGTCGTCCTCGGTCTGCACCTTCACTGCCGGGTTGAAGTCGTGCCGGAGCCCGAACAGCCGCCAGGAGCCGTCCGCCTCGA
>JAGPGQ010000187.1 GCA_018055925.1 Micropruina sp. | reverse complement strand
CTCCGGCCCCGACGTCTCGCCTGCGGCCGGGGCGTCCCCGTGGGGGTGGACGTGCAGATACGCCAGATCGCCGTCGCGGAGCGCGACCAAGTGCCCGAACGCGCCCAGGTACGGCTCCAGGATGGTGACCGGCTCCCCGTCACGGGACACGGTCAGGGTCAGCGTCGAGGCCGACCCGGCGATCAAGTCACCCTCCACGCTCACCTCGAACCCATCGACCGTGGTCGCGGCCGCCGGCTCCACGGGAACCGGGGCGTAGTCCCCGGCCACCTGCACCGAGGTCGACAAGGTGACCCCCTCCACCCCGTCCGCCGCGTCTGCGGGAATGAAGTCTGCGAAGACCCGGTAGCTGCCGGCCGCCTCCCACTGCCACGGGATCGACCAGGTGCCCTCGGCATCCATCTGAGGGTGGACGTGGGCGAAGTGCTGGCCGTCGGCGCGCACCACGATCAGGTGCAGCTGCTTGTCGTGCTCCACCTCGAAGCCGGTGACCGCGTTGCCGTCCGGGCCGGTCACCGTCAACGACAGCTCTCCTCCCGTGCCGGTCTCGGCCGGGGCACTGACCGCGGTGAGGCGGTACCCGTCCTGGGCCAGGCCGAGCCCGGCCGCCGCATCGTCGGAGGCGGTGCCGGCGCCTGCGTCGTGGCCTTCGTGTCCGCTGGTGGTGTCCATGTCGTCGGTGTCCTCCCCGGTCATGCTGTGTTGGTCGCCTTCTTCTGCCCATGCCTGCACGGTCGCCTCCGGGACGACCGCGCCCGCCGTGGCGAATGCCACGGCGAACACGGCCACCAGTCCCGCGCCATACAGGCCCAGCCGCGCAGGTGCCCTCATGTCAGCTCCTGACGGCGGCGTAGCCCGCCTCGTCGACCGCCGCGATCACCGCAGCATCGTCGACCGGCTGCTCGGCCGTCACGACCAGCCGCCCCGTCGCCACGCTGACCTCGACTCCGGTCACGCCCGGCACCTGCGACACCTCGCCGCGCACGGACGTCTCGCAGTGCCCGCAGGTCATCCCGGTCACCTGATACTCGGTCGTAGCCATCTCATCCAACTCCTTCACTCGTGTACAGATTCATCTAACCCTATACCCCTATGGTGTATTCCTCAACTGGTGATCGACTCGTCTGCGGCCTGCTGCGCCTCACCGGTGGGGCGGATGTGACGCAGCCGGGTCGCGGCGATCAGCGCGGCGATCGCGGCGATGACGGCGGAGACGATCGCGGCGGTGTTCAGCCCGCTCGTGAACGCCTGCTGCGCCGCCGTCACCAGCTGCCCGCCGAGCGCGCCGGGAAGCTCAGCCGCCGCGGTGAGAGCGCCGTCGATGCTGCGGGACGCGGCCGTCGTGGCGTCGGCGGGCAGGCCGCCGGGCAGCAGCTCGGTGATCTGGCTGCGGTAGGTGGCGATGCCGATGCTGCCGATCACCGCGATACCCAGCGAGATGCCCAGGTCGTTCGCCGTGGTCGCCAACCCCGAGGCGCCGCCGGCTTTCTCCGGGGGGACGGAGCCGACCACCAGGTCGGTGGTCAACGCCATCGCCGGCGCGACGCCGGGGTAGGTGAGCACGAAGCTGCCGATCACCAGGGCCAGGCCGGTGCCCGGGTCGAGCTGGGTGAACAGGATGTAGCCGATCACCTGGGTGAGCAGCCCGATCGCGATCACGTTGCCGGGCCGGAACCGGCGGGCGAACACCGGGGAGAGCGTGGAGACCACGATCAGCACCGCCGCGGCGGGCAGGATCGCGAACCCGGCCTCCAGCGGGGACAGGCCCTGCACCTGCTGCAGGTACTGGGTGAACAGCGAGTAGATCCCGCCCAGGGCGGCCGCGGCGAGCAGGAACACCGCCAGCGCGCCGGAGACGGTGCGGTTGGCGAACAGCCGCACATCCAGCAGCGGCCGTTCCGCGCGCAGCTGACGGATCACGAACCACAGCCCGATCAGCACACCCGCCGCGATCAGCCCGATCGAGGGGCCGGCCGGTTCTTGCGCGGCGAACCGCTTGATCGCGTAGATGATCGCGAGCAGGCCGGCGACCAGCAGCAGGGCGCTGAACAGGTCGATCCGTGCGGTCGTGTCGCGGTGTTCGGGCAGCAGCAGCGGAGCGCCGATCGCGACCAGCGCCATGATCGGCACCGCGACCAGGAACGTGGCCTGCCAGCCGAACACCTCCAGCAGCAGGCCGCTCAGCAGCGGGCCCAGGGCGACACCGGCGGAGATGCCGCCGGCCCACACCCCGATCGCGACGCCGCGCTGGCGGGCGTCGGCGAACAGCACGAAGATCAGCCCCAGCGTGGAGGGGACCATCATCGCCGCGCCCAGGCCGAGCAGTGCCCGCCAGGCGATCATCAGCGACGGGTCGGTGGTGAGCGACGCGACCACGGAGATCACGGCGAACACGATCGCGCCGATCACCATCAGCAGCCGCTTGCCGACCCGGTCGCCGAGCACGCCCATCGCGACCAGGAACCCGGCCATCACGAACCCGTAGATGTCCAGGATCCACAACAACTGGGTGCCCGTCGGGTTCAGATCCTGCGCCATGCTCGGCGCCGCCACGAACAAGATCGTCAACATCATGAACAGCAGCGTCGACGGGGTCACCAGCACCGCCAGCCCCCACCACTGCTTCGCACCCGCCCGGGGCGCAGGAGTGCTCACGCCGCTCATGACGCACCCCCTGTGATCGTCTGTGTCGTCTTCATGGCCGTGCCGCTCCTCTCGTTCTCCTCCGCCCCACAGTTGGGACGGAACCAACCGAACTCCATCATCGGTGTACGGGTTGTAACAGTCACAATATCTCATACATTCTGATACGACTTAGTCCTTGGCTAGACGGGTCGCACGGACGAGCACTGGCAGGCGGCGAGGGTGCCCTCGGCAGCTTCGGCCTCGTTGCTGCGGGAGAGTTCGCCGGCGCTGGCTTCGACCCGGGAGTAGCTCGTCTCCCGCACCGAGGGATTCCGACGCCACACTGCGGTGGCGGTCGCCATGCCTGCTGCGGCGAGCGCGGCGAGGGTGATCCAGGCCGGTGTCAGGCCGGCGCTGGTGCCCATCCAGCCGGCAATCGGGTAGGTGATCAGCCACGCCAGGTGCGAGAGTGAGAACTGTGCTGCGAACGCGGCGGGAAGCTCGGGTGGGCGGACGGAGGATCGGATCACCCGCCCAGTCGGTGTGACGATCAGGGCCATGCCTGCGCCGATGACAAACCAGATGGGTGCGGTGACAGCCCACGATGCGATGCCGGTGCTCGCCATCGCGACCGCGGCGATGACCCCGGCGAGCAGGACCGCGGCGCCGGCCATCATCACGGCTCGGTCGCTGGTCCGATCGAGCACGCGGGGCAGGAGTAATGCGACGAGAAGCGTGCCGCCGCCGGATGCGGCGAGCATCCAGCCGACACCGGCCTGGGTGCCGCCGAGTTCGTCGCGAACGTAGTTGACCGTGTTGACGACCACGATTGACCCCGCGGCGGCGACCACGACGTTTAGCGCCATGACTCCGCGCAACTGTGGGGTGCGGACGAATCTCGCGATACCAGACGCCACCCGATCCCAGGCACGAGTGTTCCCGCTGGTCTGGGCATTTGGGATGCGTGTCGAGAGCACCAGGAGCGCGGATACGACGAATCCGATTGAGGTGCCGAGGAACAGCCAACCGAACGTGATGAAGCTCAGTGCCACGGCCGCAAGTACCGGACTGAGCAGGCTCTCCATCGTGTAGGCAACCTGCGATGCCGATAGCGCGCGTGTGTAGTTCGACTCCTCGGTCACGATATCGGGGATGACCGCTTGGAACGTTGGCGTGAACGCCGCCGACGCGGCTTGCAGCACGCCGATCAGGACATAGATGTGCCATACCTCGGTCACGAACGGCAGAGCCAGCACGACGACTGCTCGGATCGCGTCGAGCAGGGTCAGGAACATCCGGCGCGGCAGACGGTCGGCATAAGCGCCCACGATTGGCGCTACCACCACGTACATGGCCATCTTGATCGTCAACGCCGTGGCAAGGACAGCACCAGCGTTCGGGCCGGCCAGGTCATAGGCGAGCAGCCCCAACGCGACGGTCGCCAGCCCGGTGCCGAACAGCGCGATCACCTGGGCGCTGAACAGGTGACGGTAGTCACGGATCGCGAACAGGCGCATGCCACTCCTCTCGTGGTCGCAGGGCTACTGCATGCCATACTCAAGCATCGATGTACGGGTTGTAACAGGCTACACTATCTCATACATTCCGATACGACTTTGTGAGGTGTGAGCGTGACGACGACGAACAAGAAGGCCGCGGCGACCGGGACTCGGGCGGCCAATCAGCGGGCCGACGCGCAGCGCAACCGGGCCAGGATGCTCGCCGCCACCGTCACCGCGATCCAGAAGAACCCCGATGCCTCGGTCGCCGACATCGCCGCCGAGGCCGGCATGGGCCGGATGACGCTCTACGGGCACTTTCAGACTCGGGCCGAGCTGATCGAAGCCGCCCTGGTGGACAGCCTGGAACGCGCCGAAGACGTGCTCAGCCAGGTGCCCTTGGACGGCGACGCGCGTGACGCGTTTCAGCGTCTGGTCGCGTCCAGCTGGATGTTCGTCGACCAGTCCCGCGCCTTGCTCGCCACCGCCCAGAAAGAGCTCTCCGCCGCCCGCATCCGCGAGCTGCACGAGAAGGCCGAAGCCCGCATGCGCGGCCTGCTGCTGCGTGGACAACGCGAGGGCGCCTTCCGCAGCGATCTCCCGGTGACCTGGCTGCTCACCACCACCCATGTCGTTCTCAACGGCGCCGCCGAAGAAGTCCGCACCGGCAGACTCGACCCCGACGACGCACCCTGGTTCATCGAGGCGATCCTGATCCCCGCCTTCACCGCCGAGCCTGCAACCCGATGACCGCGCCCGCGATCGCAATCATTGGCGGCGGCGCTGCCGGCAGCTCCGCGGCGAAGAGGCTGCGTGCCTGCAGCGCCGACTTGGACGTAACGCTGTTCACGCGCACGGGACAGGAAGGCTTCAACCGAACTCTGGTGAACAAAGGGGTGGCTATCGGGCTGCTCACTCCGGAACAAACCGCCCTGCCCGACCCCGGCTTCCCCGCGACCGCGGATACTGTGCGCGGGATCAACCCGCGTACCCGCCAAGTTCACCTCGACTCCGGCAGCACCAGAACCTTCGAAGCGCTGATCATCACCACCGGCAGCCGACCACGCCAGCTCGACGAGACGATCATCGGACGCGACCAAGCCATCCGCGAGGGGAGGCTCAGAACCCTGCACTCTCTCGCCGATGCCGTCCACGTCCGAGATTCACTCGTCGCCAGCAGCGACCCGGCGCGAGTGCTCATGCTCGGCGGCGGGTTGGTCGCCGCAGAGACCGCGTCTCTGCTCGCCGACGCCGGGCATCACGTCTCCCTCATCGCCCGCGCACCGGCACCTGGAGCCAGTGCCATCGGTGAGCACGTCGCGAGTCGACTCCTCGAACTCCAGCGACTCCACCTCACCACCTACACCGGCCGCACCGTCAGCGCAATCCGCACGCACTCCGATGGCATCACCATCGTCCTGGATGACGACACCCGCGTCGACGGCGATCTCGCCATCGTGGCGCACGGGACCATCCCGGCCGCGCCCGCCCCCTGGAACGGCCACCACGGCATCCCCGTCGACAGCCACCTCCGCGCGCTGCACGCCCCGGAGCAGCGCATCTATGCCGCTGGCGGGGTCGCATTGCATCACTATCCCGGCACCAGTTCCTACCGCATCGACCACTGGGACGACTCCGCTGCCCAAGGAACCCACGCCGCGACCACCCTCCTCCACGACCTCGGGCTGAAAACCGATCCCGGCACCTACCTGCCGTCCACGACCTTCTCCGCACGCGTCCACGGCCACACCATCACCGGCGCAGGCCACCCCGCTCTAGGCGCCAACACCAGCATCGTCTCCACCGATCCGCTCCTTGTCAGCCACAGCATCGGTGACACCCCCGTCGCATTCACCGGAATCGACGCCGGACGCCTCATCCACGACCACCTACCCCGCCTGCATGCGAGATAGCGGACCACGGCGATAGACGAGCCTCCTGCTTGCTAGGGACCGCACGAGCCGGACGACCGCTGTCGGCCTCCGTATAAGTCCCCCACAAGTCCCCCACACGTCTGGCACCAGGGTGCCCCGCTCGGGCGCGGAGCGCCCACCTGATCCCCGAGACGGCACCTCTAAGCCCGTCTCGGGGAGGGGCCGTCGTGGTGATGACGATCCGGCCCATGTCCTCGGGCAAGGGTTTTGAGTATCTGCTGAAGTCGGTCGTCGTCGGTGACGGCGACCGGGAGATGAGCAGCCCGCTGACCCGGTACTACACCGAGTCGGGCTGCCCGCCCGGTACTTGGGTCGGCACCGGCCTGATGAGCCTCGATAACGGGCGTTCCCCGGCGTTGGCAGAGGGCGACACGGTGACCGAGGAACAGCTCGCCCGGCTGCTGGGCGAAGGCATCCACCCGGTAACCGGCGAACGACTCGGCACCCGGTTCCCGAAGTTGCAGCCACCGCGCGAGCGGATTGCAGCACGGGTTGCACGGCTGAGCCCCAAGTTGCACGGTGAGCAGCGGGAGCAAGCGGTGCAACGCATCCGCGAGGAAGAACTCGCCAAGACCCCGCGCACCGCCGTCGCCGGGTTCGATCTGACGTTCTCCCCGCCGAAGTCGGTCAGTGCGATCTGGGGCGTGGCCGACGCAGGCACGCAAGCCCTGATCGCCAAGGCGCATCACGCCGCGATGCGCGACACCATCGCCGTGCTGGAACAGCGCGTCGCAGCAACCAGGGTGGGTCGGGGCGGGGTCGCACAGATGCCTATCGTCGGGGTGATCGCTACGGCGTTCGATCACTACGACTCCCGCGCCGCCGACCCGCAACTGCACACACACGTCGTGGTGTCGAACAAGGTGCAGGGCATCGACGGACGGTGGCGGACGCTGGACTCGCGCCGCCTGCACAAGACCGCCGTCGCCCTGTCAGAGACGTACAACGCCTTCCTGACCGATCACACCGCCCGGCTGCTGGGCGTGACGTGGGTGCCGGTGGATCGCGGCAAGGATCGCAACACCGGCTGGGAGATCGACGGCGTACCCGCCGCGCTCATCTCGGAGTTCTCCCGCCGCACCACGGGCACCCGTGACGGGGCCGAGGGGATCGAGGCCGTCAAGAACCGTCTCATCGAGCAGTACGTGGCCGAGCACGGCAGGCAGCCCTCGGCCCGGACGGTGGCGAAACTGCGTCAGCAGGCGACCTTGGAGACCCGCCCCGAGAAGGAACTGCACTCGCTGGCGGAGTTGACCGCCGAGTGGCGCGAACGGGCGACGCTCACATTGGGCGAGGACGCAACCACTTGGGCGCAGCACCTGCTCGAACGGGGCGCGGCCGAAGCCTTGCTGCGCGCGGACGACCTCGGCCTGGAGCAGCTCGACGACCTCGCCACTGTCGTGCTGATGACCGTCGCGAACCGGCGCGCAACCTGGGGGCGCTGGAACGTGCACGCCGAGACAGCGCGGCAACTCATGGGCGTCAGGTTCGCTACCACCGACGACCGGCTGGCTGTCTTCGATCAGGTCGTTTCCCGCGTCGAGACGGAATCGCTCAGGCTCACCCCGGCCTACGACCGTGCCGTGCCCGCGCATTACATCGAGGACGAGGGCAACAGGT
>JAGPGQ010000022.1 GCA_018055925.1 Micropruina sp. | reverse complement strand
TGTTGAACACGACCACGTCCGCCTGGGTGCCCTCGGCGTGCGGGGCGTACCCGGCGTCCTCCAGCAGTCCGGCGATCCGTTCGGAGTCGTGGACGTTCATTTGGCAGCCGTACGTCACGACCTGGTACGTGCGGGCTTCGGCGGTAGTCGTCATCTCGGGGAGAGAGCTTACCGGCTGCCGTTGTGCAGTCGCTGCGCCGCCGGCGCACTCCGTCCGATCGTCCTCCCGGTGCCGGTCGCCAACGAGATCCCGGGGCAAGCCCGGGATGACGGCCGCTCCCGGCCACGTCCTCCCGCGGACGCCGGGACGGCGACCCATCCCAACCACGTCCTCCCCGCAACGCCGGGACGGCGACCCATCCCAACCACGTCATCCCGGCGGACGCCGGGATCTCGACACCGACGGCCAAGGAAACGTCCCTGGTTCACCGGGCCTGTTCGGCCAGGTACTGCCCGGGGGTCAGCCCCGTGACGGCGCGGAAGTCGTGGGTGAAGTGCGCCTGGTCGGCGTAGCCGAGTTCCGCCGCCAGGTCGGCGAGGGAGTCCGCGCGTCCCTTGAGCCGGGAGACGGCGTCATGCAGGCGGCGCCGCTGGATCAGCCACTTCGGGGTCAGCCCGACCCGGTCGAGCACGAGTCGTTGCAGGCTGCGCTCGGTGAGCGCGAAGGCGTCCGCCACCTCGGCGACCCGGGTCACCTCGGGATGCTCGTCCAGCCAGTCGATGACCCGGTTGATCAGCAGACCCGGCGCGTCGACGGGCAGCAGGGCCGCGAGCACGTCCTCGTAGGCGGCGATGGCCGCGCGATGGCCGGCCGGGTCGCTCGGATCATGCGTCATCGCGGCGGTGATCCGCGCGGCCAGAGCCTGCCCGTCGATCGAGGACAGCGACGCCAACGCGATGTGGGCGTCCGTCAGTCCGCTCACGGCACGGCCGAGCAGCAGGCGTCCGGCGGCGGGACGGAACAGGACGCCGACCGCCCAACCGTCGCCGTCGAGCGTCACCTGGGAGAGTCCGCGGGCGACGCCGTAGAACCTGGCGTAGCTGTTGCTGACGACGATCAGGCAGACGGGGTGCTGCAGCGTGCTCTGCGTGGACGGCTCGGCGAGCGACCAGACCGGGACCCAGTAGCGGCCGATCAGGTCGGCCAGCGGGGGCGCCGGCGCGTACCGGTGGATCGGCGGCGACGGTCGCGCACCCGACGTGAGGTGGGCGCGGTCGACCGGATCGACGCGGAGTCCGGCACTGGCAGACGGATCGCGCATGTGTCGGATTATCACAAGGCCCGCCGCCCGGGCGCGCCTAGCGTGGCCGTATGACGAACACAATCACCATCTTCAACGAACGGGCCGACCGGTTCAGCAGCATCGTGGCTGGCGTGGCCGGCCGGTGGGACGCCGCCAGCCCCTGCGAGGGTTGGACGGCCGCCGACGTGGTCACGCACGTGATCGGCACCCAGCGGGACTTCCTCTCCGCCCGCAACCTGGTGGCCGGCGAACCGGCCCCGGCGGGCGACCCGGCGCAGGCCTGGTCCGCGCACCTGGCCGACGTCGCGCGCGTGCTGGCGACCGACGGGGTGGCCGATCAGGCCTACGACGGCTACTTCGGGCCGACCACGGTGGGTGCCACCATGGCGGACTTCTACGGCTGGGACCTGGCCGTGCACGCCTGGGACATCGCCCGCGCCACCGGCCAGGACGACCCGATCAGCGACGAGGAGGCCGCGACGCTGAGTTCGATCGCGGACGCCTGGGGCGGCGCGCTGCACGCACCCGGGATCTGCGCGGACGCCCTGCCGGTCGCGGACGATGCCCGTCCGGCCGAGCGGCTGCTGGCCCGGCTGGGACGCGATCCGCACTGGACGGCACCGCGCTCCTGAACCAGCCGCCGATCGAGCCCGTCGAGACCCACCCGGCCAGGGGTTTCGACGGGCTCGACCATCGAGATCCCACTCCCG
This sequence comes from Micropruina sp., assembly GCA_018055925.1. Classification (GTDB taxonomy): domain Bacteria; phylum Actinomycetota; class Actinomycetes; order Propionibacteriales; family Propionibacteriaceae; genus Micropruina. The sequence goes on along the minus strand of JAGPGQ010000022.1, from coordinate 22,507 downwards.
CGGGCGCCAGGGCGTAGCGTCGGCGTCCATGGACGACGGTTGGCTGCGGATCGGCGAGGTGGCGCGTCGCACGGGCCTGACCGTGCGGGCGCTGCACCACTACGACCGGTTGGGGCTGCTGGTGCCGAGCGAACGCAGCTGGGGCGATCACCGGCTGTACACGCCGTCCGATCTGCGCCGCCTGCTCGACATCCAGCATCTGCGGTCGCTGGGACTCAGCCTCGCCGAGGTGCAGGCGGCGCTGGACGATCCCGGATTCGACCCGAACCTCGTGCTCGACCAGCACATCGACCGGCTGACCGAGCAGATCTCACTGCAGCGGCGGCTGCTCGACCGGCTCCGGTTGCTGCGCGCGGGCAACGAGGCCGCCTGGCCGGAGTTGCTCGACACCATCGCCCTGATCCCCCGGCTGCGGCACCCGGAGGCGACCGTCCGGGTGCGCGCCGCCCTGGACGCCGACCCGATCCCGCTGCCGGTGCTGCTCGAACGCATCGCCGCCGAGACCGATCCGGACGTGTTGGGCGTGCTGGTGTGGGCGGTGGTGCGCCACGGACCCGCGGCGACCGGCCCGCTGATCGACCTGCTCGGCAGTTCCCGGGCCGGGGTGCGGCTGCACCTCGTCCATGCCCTGGACAAGCTGGGCGAGCGCGCCGCCGTGCCCGCCCTGCGCACGATGCTGGACGATCCCGAACCGGCGATCCGGGCGGCGGCGGTCACCGCGCTGGGACGGCTCGGCGACGAGCGGGCACTGCCGGACCTGATCGGCCTGCTCGGCACCCCCGACGAGCCGCTCGGCGCCGCCGTGACCGATGCCCTGATCGGCTTCGGGGACGCCGCGGCCGAGGCGCTCAACACCGCGCCCCCGGCCGATCCGGCGGCCCGGGCGCAGGCCGTCGAGGTACTCGAGCAGCTCGACGGGCCCGCGGCCCGGTCGGCCCTGGTCGCACGGGCCGACGACCCCGACCCGCGGGTGCGCCTGGCCGCGGTGTTCGCGCTGGCCGAGGTCCCCGGCGAGGCCGCCGAGGCGGCGATCGCCCGGGCCGCCGACTCCGGCGATCCGCACCTGGTGGCCCTGGCCCGCCGGATCAGCGCAGATCGCCGGCGCTCAGCCGGCGGAACCCGGTGAGCCGGATCCCCCGGCCGTACAGCAGGCCGTCGATCGTGACGCCGGGGTCGGTGACGCTCACCTGCTGCAGCAACACGTTCCGGGCCGCGTAGTCGGCCAGGGCCCCCGCGCCGGCCCGCTCCGCCAGGGTGCCGGTCAGGCCGTCGGCCTCGGCCCGGTCCTGGGCAGCCGTGCGGACGTCCTGCCACACGTGCGCGGGGACGTCACCGGCCGCCAGGTACCGGGGACGGCAGAGCGCCACCTGCAGCAGGATCTTGGCGACGATCCGGTCGGTGTCCGGGTCGGGACCCCCGGTGTGCCCGAGCAGCACGCCGACGACCGATCCGTCGGCGCCGGTGTGCACCGCCTGCGCGGTCGTGCCGTCCAGGCGTTCCACGGCGGCGAGAACGACCGGCTCCCCGGTGCGGGCCGACAGGGCGGCGAGCGCGTCCCCGACCGACGACCCGTCCGGCAGCACGGCCCCGAGCAGTCCGTCCCGGTCGAGGTCCGGGTGGGCGGCGGCGAGCGTGGCGACCCGGTCGGCCAGCGCGGGCAGCGTCCGGCTCTGCGTCAGCGGCGCCGTCTCGCAGCCGAGCCGGACCAGCACCCCGGGCGCAGCGGCCACCACTCCGGCGGCCAGCGCCCGGTCCGTGGACGGCGGGGCGGCCGGAGCCGGCTCGGGCCGGTGCCGGCGGACGAGGCGCGCCGCGAGCCGGCGCAGCCGCGGGTCGTCCGATTCCGACACCGCACGGACGGCGGCGCGCGCCAGCGGCGAATCCAGCTGACCCAGCGCGTTCAGCGCCGCGAACCGGACCATCGGGTCCGGATCGCCGGTGGCCTCCTGCAGCAGCAGGATCGCGGGATCGGCGTACGGCGAACCGATCAACCCGAGGGTGTCGGCGGCGTGCTCCCGCACGGCCGCCGAGTCGTCGTGCCGCAGGCGGCGGGCCAGCGCCGGGACGCCGAGGCCGCGCAACTCCTCGAACGCGATGCTCAGCGAGTTGTGCAGTTCGCTGTCGCCGCGGCCCAGCTGGGCCGCCAGGGCGTCCGTCACGGCGGGCGAGCCGGTCTGGCCGGCGGCCCACCAGGCGCGGGACGCGACCGCATCCACCGGGTCGTCGATCACCGGCAGCAGCGCCCCGGCGTCGGCCGGGTCGCCGAGCTTGCTGAGCACGTGGCAGGCCTGCATCCGGCGCAGCCAGTTGTCGTCGCCGAGGGCCGCCAGCAGCAGCGGACGGGCCGCGTCCCGGATCCGCAGGAGCGTCCAGGTGAGCGTCTCGCGGATGGCGTGGCTCGGTTCGATCCCCAACCGGGCGACCAGGGCCGGCGCCGCCTCGGCGGCCCGCCAGGTGCCCAGGTCGACCGCGGCCCGCAGCCGGAGCTCCTCGTCCGCGTCGCCCAACAGGACGAGGGCCGTGGTGACGTCGTCGATGGTGGTGATGGTGTTGCTCATGCCGGCGACGCTAGGACCTGACGCGGGGTCAGGTTCAACCCGCCTCTCCCAGATCGCTCGCCTTGCTCACGCGCGCTCGCCGAACTCGGCGAGCGGGAGGGTGGTCGGGCGAGCGTCCGGGGTCGGAAGGGAAAGGAAGGGACGGGTCAGCGGGCGGTCTCGGTGGCCCGGGACTCCCGCACCACGGTGACCTTGATGCTGCCCGGGTAGGTGAGTTCGGCCTCGACCTGGCGGGCGATCTCCTTGGCCATCACGTGGGTCTCGGCGTCGTCCACCGTCTCGGGCTGCACCATCACCCGGATCTCGCGGCCGGCCTGCATGGCGAACACCTTGTCCACGCCCTTGTGGCCGCGGGCGATCTCCTCCAGGCGCTGCAACCGCTTGACGTACACCTCGAGGCTCTCCCGGCGGGCCCCCGGACGGCCGCCGCTGATCGCGTCCGCCGCCTGGGTGAGCACCGCGATCACCGTCTGCGGCTCGACCTCGTTGTGGTGCGCCTCGATGGCGTTGACGATGTCGGGATGCTCGCCGAACCGGCGGGCCAGGTCGGCACCCACCTTCGCGTGCGAGCCCTCCACCTCATGGGTGAGCGCCTTGCCGATGTCGTGCAGGAACGCCGCCCGCCGGGCCGGGGCCGGGTCGAGCTGCAGTTCGGTGGCCATCAGGCCGGCGAGGTGGGCGCATTCGATCAGGTGCTTCAGCACGTTCTGTCCGTAGGACGTGCGGTACTGCAGGGCGCCGATCGTGGGCAGCAGCCGAGGGTCGAGGTCGGTCAGGCCCACCTCGGCGACCGCGTCCTCGGCGGCCCGCAGGCAGATCTCGTCGATCCGGCGCTTGCTGCGCTCGTAGACCTCCTCGATGCGGGCCGGGTGGATCCGGCCGTCGGCCACCAGCTCGGTCAGGGTCAGCCGGGCGACCTCGCGCCGCACCGGGTCGAACGACGACAGCAGCACGCTCTCGGGGGTGTCGTCGATCATGACGTTGACCCCGGTGGTCTGCTCGAAGGCGCGGATGTTGCGGCCCTCGCGGCCGATGATCCGGCCCTTCATCTCGTCGCCGGGCAGTGGGACGGTGGTCACCACCGACTCGGTGGTCTGCTCGGTCGCCAGGCGCTGGATGGCGCTCACGATGATCTTGCGGGCCCGCTGCTCGCCGTCGCGCTTCGCGTCGGCCTCGATCTCGCGGCTCAACTGGACGGCCTGCAGCCGCGCCTCGTGCTCGGCCTGCGCGATCAGTTCGGTCTTGGCCTGTTCGGTGGTCATGCCCGCGATCCGGGCAAGTTCGTCGCGCTGGCTCGACTCGGCGGCGTCCAACGCGTGGCGGCGGGCGTCGAGTTCGGAGAGGGTCACCTCGAGGTCGCCGAGGCGCTCATCGAGCCTGCGCTGCAGTTCGGCGTGCTGGTCCTCGCGGGCGCCGACGCGGTGTTCGCGGCGGGCCACCTCCTCGAGCATCTTCTCGACCCGTTCGCGTTCGGACCGGTTGGCCTGCTCGCCCTCGATCCGGAGCCGGTCGGCCTCCTGGCGGATGCGGTCCGCGTCTGCCTTCGCCTGGGCGATGATCTCGTCGGCCTCGGCCTTGTGGGCCAGCGGGTCGACCTTGGCGACCAGCGCCTGCAACCGGGAACGTTCCTGCTTGGCCTGTTCGACGACCCGCCGGGCGGCCTGCTTCTGCGCCTGCTGCTGGTTGCGGAGCATCGATACGACCACGACGGTAAGCCCGATCAGGACGATGCCCAGCACGACGGCGACGACCGCGAGCAGTTGCATCGGATCCATGGAGTACCTCCCGTCGCCGATCACCTGGAGGTATGCCGAACGCCACGATCACACATGACAACCAGGCGGCACCGGGAGGCAACTCCGGAGCACCGCCGCGCCGCTCCGCCACGCGGTGGGCGGGCACCGAATTGCAGGTTGGGTTCTAACTCGTTGTAGCAGTCGATCTCATGGCTGATAAAGCGTTAACACACCTAACGGCAGGTTAGGCCTCCGGGGCCGGGCGATCAAGCCGCACACCTTGTCGCGGGCGCAATCAGCAGACACGTCCGGAGTCATCGACCTCATCGGGGACGCCATCGCGCGGCAAGTCGCGCAGCACCGTGCCGATGACGCCCGGCGAGAAGCCCCTGCGGGCCAGTTGACCGGCCAGGCGCCGGTAGCGCACCTGATGGTCGAACCGCTGCAGCGCCGGCAGTCGTTTGGCCACCAGCGCGCGGGCCACGAGTTCGTCGGTGGCGTCGTCGACGGTCTCGGCGGCGGCTTGGATCACGTCGGGTTCGACGCCCTTGGTGCGCAACTCGTTGCGCAGCGCCCGGGTGGAGCGCTGGCGACGCTGCTGGGCGTCGAACACCGACTGGGCGAACCGCTGGTCGTCGACCAGCCCGGCCTCGGCGAACCGGTCGAGCACGTCACGCGCGGCGGACTCCGGAACCCGTCGTTTCGCCAGCACCTGCTCCAATTCGTGCCGCGTGCGGTCACGGACGCTGAGCTGCCGCAGGACGATCTCGCGGGCCACCGCGACCGGATCGGCGTCGGGGCCGTCGACCTCGCTCAGAACTCCACCTCGCCGGTGACCGGGTCGATGCCCGGAGGCACCTCGTCGAACTGGCCGATGCCGAGATGCTTGAGGATGCGCCCCTCGAGTTCGACCGCCACCTCGGGATTCGTGCGCAGGTACTTGCGCGCGTTCTCCTTGCCCTGGCCGAGCTGGTCGGCCTCGTAGGTGAACCAGGCGCCCGCCTTGCGGATGAACCCGGTCTCGACGCCCAGGTCGATCAGGCTGCCTTCGCGGCTGATGCCCTGGCCGTAGATGATGTCGAACTCGGCCTGCTTGAACGGCGGGGCCACCTTGTTCTTGACCACCTTCACCCGGGTGCGGTTGCCGACCATGTCGGAGCCGTCCTTGAGGGTTTCGATCCGCCGCACGTCGAGCCGCACCGACGAGTAGAACTTCAACGCCCGGCCACCGGTGGTGGTCTCGGGCGATCCGAACATGACGCCGATCTTCTCGCGCAACTGGTTGATGAAGATGGCAGTGGTGCCGGCGCCGGCCAGGGCACCGGTCATCTTGCGCAGCGCCTGGCTCATCAGCCGGGCCTGCAGGCCGACGTGGCTGTCGCCCATCTCGCCCTCGATCTCGGCGCGTGGGGTGAGCGCGGCCACCGAGTCGATCACGATCAGCGTCAACGCGCCCGAGCGGACCAGCATGTCGGCGATCTCGAGCGCCTGCTCGCCGTTGTCGGGCTGGCTGACCAGCAGCGCGTCGGTGTCGACGCCCAGTTTCGAGGCGTAGTCGGGGTCGAGCGCGTGCTCGGCGTCGATGAACGCGCAGATGCCGCCGGCGGCCTGGGCGCTGGCGATCGCGTGCAGCGCGACGGTCGTCTTGCCGCTGGATTCGGGGCCGTAGATCTCGACCACCCGGCCACGCGGCAGGCCGCCGATGCCGAGGGCAACGTCGAGGGCGATGGAGCCCGTCGGGATCACCTCGATCGGCAACCTGGTCTCGTCGCCGAGCCGCATCACCGATCCCTTGCCGTGCTGCTTCTCGATCTGGGCCAGCGCGGCTTCAAGCGCCTTCGCGCGATCTGCAATCGCCATCTGTCGATACCTCTCTAGTCGTGCGCGGTGCCGTCCGCGATGTCTCTCTTTCACCCTACGAACGGGGTCTGACAGAAACGTCATAGTCGTCCGCGGCTGTGGGTAACTCCGCGTGACGCACCGCCGGCGTCGAGACCAACACTAGGCGAACAGGTGTTCGAAAGTCGACCGACACGCCGATCACGGTGAGCCTTCCCGGCTGCCTGTCGGACGGCGCCCGGCGGTCGGGGAAACCCGACCGAAAGCCGGTGGTCCCCGGTCGGGCGGCGCTCAGCGCTCCGATTCCGGCAACTCCAGGTTCTGCCACACCGCGCGCCAGATCTGCTTGCACGGAACCCCGGCGGCCAGGGCGTCCCGCACCGTCCGGCTGCCCAACTCGCCGATCACGTGGCTCTCGGCCCAGATCAGCGCCATCACGTGACCCAGGTGCTTCTCCAGCCGCGCCCAGAGCTCAGCCTCGCGCACCTCAGGCGGCCGCGCGGGCGGAGCGCACCGGCAGGTGCGCCAGCACGTCGCGATCGTCGTACTTGTCGCTCACCCGGCGCAGCACCGACGACAGCGGCACCCCGAGGGCGCCGCAGATGGCGTTCAGCAGTTCGCTGGAGGGCTCCTTCTGGCCGCGTTCGATCTCGGAGAGGTAGCCCAGGCTGACCCGTGCCGCCGACGACACTTCGCGCAGCGTCCGCTGGTCGGCCGTGCGCAGTTCGCGCAGCGACTCACCCAGCAATTCGCGCATCAGCAGCGGCCGCACGGCCTCGGCAGCGATCATGACCACGACTCTACCCATCCATTCCGGTCAATCGACGTCGGCTCAACACGCGTCGTGCCCGTTCTGTTCCCTCCCGGTCCCGCGGGCACCCCACCGCAAACGGCTCCGCCGATCAGCGTTCGTGCGGGTCGAGCAGGCCGAGCAGCATCTCGAGGGCGGCGGTCACCGTCTGGTCGCGGATGTCTCCCCGCTCCCCCTCGAAGTCGAACCGCAACGCGACCGGCGGCGGGTGGATCGGCCCCACGGTCGGGCCCACCGCCGCCACGTACACCAGCCCCGGCGGATGGCCCTCCTGCGGGGCCGGCCCGGCGACCCCCGAGGCGGCCAGCGCGTAGTCGGCCCCGGTCAGCCGCTGCACGCCCATCACCATCTCGATGGCGGTCTGCTCCGACACCACCCCGTGCGACTTGAGCACCGACGGGCTCACTCCCCCGATCCGCGCCTTCTGCTCGGTGGCATAGACCACCACGCCACCGAGGTAGTAGCGGGAGGCGCCGGGCACCCGGGTGATGGCCGCGCCCAGCAGCCCCCCGGTCAGCGATTCCGAGGTGGCCAGGGTGAGCCCGCGATCGGCCAGCGTGGCGCCGACGACCTCGGCCAGCGGACGTCCGGTCATCGCTTCTCCTCCCCGGCGAGGCCGGCGCGTCGAAGTGCGATCGCCTCGCGAATGTACGGCACGGCGGTCACCACGGTCACCAGCACGGCGGCACCCATGGCGGTCCAGGCGATCCACTGTAGCCAGGCCGGCATCAGGGGCACTCCGGGCAGGAACAGCAGCAGGGCGACGCTCTGCAGCACGGTCTTGAGCTTGCCGCCGGCGTTCGCGGCCATCACCCCGTACTTCAGCATGGCGACGCGCATCCAGGTGATGCCCCACTCGCGGGCCAGGACGACGACGGTGATCCACCACGGCAGTTCGCCGACGATGCTCAGCCCGATGAACCCCATGCCGGTCAGGGCCTTGTCGGCGATCGAGTCCCACAGCTTGCCGAAGTCGGTGATCAGGTTGTACTTGCGGGCCAGCCGTCCGTCCAGGGCATCGGTCGCGATCGCCAGCGCGAACACCGCGGTCGAACCCAGCCGCCAGCCGAGGTCGTCCGGATGGCTGAGCAGCATCCAGGCGAACAGCGGCACCATCACGATGCGCAGCAGCGTGAGGGCGTTGGCGATGTTCAGCCGGCTCGGTTGCTCGCTCATGGCACCACGTCCGCGATCAGGTCGATGCCCTCGGCCGCGGACACCGTCGCCCACACCAGGCTGCCGACGGCATGGACGGGTCCGCTGAGCGTCGTGCTGCCGTCCACCTCGGGACCCTGGTGGGCGGCCCGGCCCGTCCGGCCGTCCGGTTCCTCGACGAGCACCTGGACGCGTTCCCCGACCCGCTCGCCGGCCCGCTGCTCGCACAGGTGTTCCGCGAGCCCGGACATCGCCTCCAGCCGCTCCCGCACCACGTCGTCGGCGAGTTTTCCGGGCAGCGTCCGGGCCTCGGTGCCCTCCTCGTCGGAGTAGCCGAAGACCCCCAGCGCGTCCAGCCGGGCGGCGCTCGCGAACTGCCGCAGGGTCTCGAAATCGTGCTCGGTCTCGCCGGGGAATCCGACGATCAGGTTGCTCCGGACGCCCGCGGTGGGCGCCACCGCCCGGACCCGGTCGAGCAGCCCGAGGAAGGCGTCGGGATCTCCGAAGCGACGCATCCGGCGCAGCACCGCCGCGGACGCATGCTGGAACGACAGGTCGAAGTACGGCACCACCTTGTCGATCGAGGCGATCGCCTCGATCATGCCGGGACGGAGCTCCGCCGGCTGCAGGTAGGAGAGCCGGATCCACTCGATCCCGTCGACGGCCGACAGCCCGGTGAGCAGGTGCTCCAGCGCGCCCGGGCCGAGCCGCAGGTCCTTGCCGTAGGACGAGGTGTTCTCGCTGACCAGGAACAGTTCCTTCACGCCCGAATCGGCGAGCCAGCGGGCCTCGGCGAGCAGGTCGTCGACGGGACGCGACAGGTAGGAGCCCCGAAACGAAGGGATCGCGCAGAACGTGCACCTGCGGTCGCAGCCGGAGGCGACCTTGAGCGGGGCCATCGGCGAGTCCCCGATCCGCCGGCGCAGCGGCCGGGGGCCACTGGCCGGGAAATGCCCGGGCAGCACCACCCGCTCGGCCGCCGCGGGACGCTCGGCGGGCGCCAGCGGAAGCAGCCGGCGGCGGTCCCGGGGCCGGTGTGCCCGGTGCGTGCCGCCGTCCATGATCCAGCGGAGCCGGTCGGCGATGTCGGGGTAGGCGTCGAAGCCCAGGACGGCGTCCGCCTCGGGCAGCGATTCGGCGAGTTCGCTGCCGTAGCGCTCGGCCAGGCAGCCGACGGCGACGACCGCGCGGGCGCGTCCGGCCTGCTTGAGATCGGCCGCGGCGAGCAGGGTGTCGACCGAGTCCTTCTTGGCGGCGTCGATGAATCCGCAGGTGTTCACCACGATGGCGGTGGCGTCCCCCGGATCGTCGGTGACCTCGAACCCGCCCAGCTCCAGGCGGGCCAGCAATTCCTCCGAGTCGACGTCATTGCGTGCGCATCCCAGGCTCACCAGATGTACGCGCGCGGTCACGTCTGCAATCTATCCCAGCAGCCTGTGCGTCGGCTGTCGCCCAGGGTGCCCGCCGGGGCGGTCGTCCCGGTTCGAGACCTGAACGGGAAAGAGAACCGTCCCCTGAACCGGAAAGGGGACGGTTCCTTTCCCGTTCAAGGAACCGTCCCCTATTCGGTTCAGGGAACCGTCCCCGCCGTTCGGGGGTCAGCCCTCGCGCAGGTTGACCAGCACCTCGTCCAGGTCGTCGGGCTTGACCAGCACCTCGCGGGGCTTGGAGCCCTCGGAGGGGCCGACCACGCCGCGGGTCTCCAGGATGTCCATCAGGCGTCCGGCCTTGGCGAAGCCGACTCGCAGCTTGCGCTGCAGCATCGAGGTCGAGCCGAGCTGCAGATTCACCACCAGGGTGGCGGCTTCGAGCACCAGTTCGAGGTCGTCGCCGATGTCCTCGGCGACCTTCGCGGACGACTCGGGGGCCGCGGCGACGTCCTCGCGGTACTGCGGCTGCAGCTGCTCGGTGACGTGCTTGGCGACCTGGCGGATCTCGGCCTCGGTGACCCAGGCGCCCTGCACCCGGATCGCCTTGGACGCCCCCATCGGCAGGAACAGCCCGTCGCCCTGGCCGACCAGCTTCTCGGCGCCGGGGCTGTCGAGGATGACCCGCGAATCGGTCATGGACGCCGTCGCGAACGCCAGCCGGGACGGCACGTTGGCCTTGATCAGACCGGTCACCACGTCGGTGGACGGACGCTGGGTGGCCAGCACCAGGTGGATGCCGGCGGCCCGCGCCAGCTGGGTGATCCGGACGATCGAGTCCTCGACGTCGCGCGGCGCGACCATCATCAGGTCGGCCAGCTCGTCGACGATCACCAGCAGGTACGGGTACGGCTCCAGCACCCGCTCGGAACCCGGCGGCAGCTTCACCGCGCCGGCCCGGACGGCCTTGTTGAAGTCGTCGACGTGCCGGAAGCCGAACGCGGCCAGGTCGTCGTAGCGGGTGTCCATCTCGCGGCACACCCACTGCAGCGCCTCGGCGGCCTTCTTCGGGCTGGTGATGATCGGCGTGACCAGGTGCGGGATGCCCTCGTAGTGGGTCAGCTCCACCCGCTTGGGGTCGACCAGCAGCAGCTGCACCTCGTCCGGGGTGGCGCGCATCATGATCGAGGTGATCAGCGAGTTCACGAAGCTCGACTTGCCCGAGCCGGTGGCGCCGGCGACCAGCAGGTGCGGCATCTTGGCCATGTTGGCGACCAGGTAGCCGCCCTCGACGTCCTTGCCGAGCCCGACGGTCATCGGGTGGTGGTCGTTGCGGGCGATCGGGCTGCGCAGCACGTCGCCCAGCGACACGATCTCCTTGTCGGCGTTCGGGATCTCGATGCCGATCGCCGACTTGCCCGGGATCGGCGACAGGATCCGGACGTCCGCGGACGCGACCGCGTAGGCGATGTTCTTGCCCAGCGCGGTCACCTTCTCGACCTTCACCGCCGGGCCGAGCTCGACCTCGTAGCGGGTGACGGTGGGACCGCGCATGTAGCCGGTGACGGTGGCGTCGATCTCGAACTGGCGCAGCACCTCGGTGAGTCGTCCGACGATGGCGTCGGACGCCTGCGTGCGCGCCTTGGGCACCGATCCCGGCTTGAGCACCGCCGGCTCGGGCAGCACGTACTGGACGTCGCCGCTGAGCTGCAGCTGCTCGGCGCGGGCGGGCAGGTGGCTGTGTTCGGGTGCGCTGAGTTCGACCTGCGGCTGCGGCTCGGGTTCGGGGGCCCGGCCCGCGGTCACCGGCGCGGCCGGCTCGGGTTCGGGCTCGTCCCAGCGGTCGATCTCGGCCTGCTCGACGTCGCCGACCAGCGGGGTGTCGTAGGCCTCGTCGACGCCGTATTTCAGCTCCGGGGCCGGGGCGGGCTCCGGCTTGCGCGGCAGCTTGGCCCGGAACTCGGCGAACCGGGTGGCCAGCTCGTGCAGCGGGATCCCGACGATCACCAGGACGCCGAACAACAGCAGCAGGATCAGCAGCGGCACCGCGACCCACACGGTGACCAGGTCGGCGACGATGGTGGACGCGATGAAGCCGAGCGCTCCCCCGGCCTCCCGGACGGCCTCGGCGTCGGGGAAGCGGGGCATGCCCTTCGAGACGTGGATCAGGCCGAGCAGCCCGAGCAGCGCGCAGCCCCAGCCGACCACCTGGCGGCCGGCCGGGCCGTTCTGGTCGGGGTGCCGCAGGGTGCGCCAGGCCATGGCCAGCGCGAACAGCGGCAGGGCGACGCTGAGCGTGCCGAAGACGGTGCTGACGCCGACCCGGATCGCGGTGCCGACCTGGCCGCGCATGCCGAACCAGAACTCGGCGGCGATCACGACGGCGATGCCGATCAGCGCCAGGCCGGCGCCGTCGCGCCGCAGGGCGGGGTCGAGGTCGCGGGCACTGTGCCCGATGCCGCGCACCAGGGCGCCGACGCCGCGGGCGATCCCGTTCCAGATCGCCGCGATCCCGCGTCCGATCGCAGGCAGGACGCGCGGGGCAGGCTTCTTGGACCGTCCACGACCGGAGTTGCGGGCGGGTGGTCTCTTGCTTCCGGACGATCGGGCTGCGGAACCGCGCGTAGCGCCGTTACGCGACCGCGATGGGGAAGACGCGCGGGTCGCCATGGTTGGCATGCTACGAGATCCGCCGGGTCGAGCCCAGCCTCCACGCCGGATTCCGCTCCGGACGGGGTGTTCGCGGCCGTCGCCATCCGGTCGAACGCCGGGATCGCACCGCACACGTGGTTCATCGTCATCCCCGCCCGCCGGGACCACACCGCACACGTGGTTCATCGTCATCCCGGCCCGCCAGGACCGCACCGCACAACGTGGTTCATCGTCATCCCGGCGAACGCCGGGATCTCGTGCACGCCCCGGGGCACCGAGATCCCGGAGCAAGTCCGGGATGACGAAGGCGGCCACGACGGAGCGTCCGGGACGGTGCGTGTCCGGAGGACGGAGGCGTCCGGGACGGGTGAGCGTCCACGACGACGGAGAGCGTCCGGGAGGACGGGGGCGTCCCAAGGCGAGCGGATCAGGCGGCCGACAGCCAGCGGCCGCCGGCCAGTACGGCGAGCGCCTGCTCCTGCAGGCCGCGGTCCCACAGTGCCCCGACGTGATCGATCGGGTTGCTGGTGTGCGGCGCGCCCGGCAGCCGGGCGGCGGCGTCCGCGACCACCAGGTCGCCCTCGCCGTCCCGCAGGGCCGGGGTGAGCAGCGCCAGCCGGTCGAGCAGCCCGAGCAGTTCGCCGAGCCCGCGGGTGTGCGCGAGCCGTCCCGGGGACGGTTGCGCGCCCGGGCCGTCAGCGGCGGCGGGGCCGCCGAGCAGGGTCCGCATCCGGCCCAGGTCGGCGCTGGTGCCGCCGAAGGTGTGCCACTCGACCCCGGCGGCACTCGGCCGGCGAGCCAGGGACCGCAACAACCGGCTGCCGGGAGCCAACTCGGCCACGGCGGGCGAGGCGGAGAACGCGCACAGCCCCGCCAGCACGCCCGGTCGCAGCCCCAACGAGGCCACCAGGGCATGCAGCCGGCGGGCGCCGGCGTCCACCCGGAGCGCGAGCCCGGCCAGGCCGGAGCCGGCGTGCGGCGCGTGCAACGTGATCACCCGGCCGATCCGGGCGAGCAGTCCGTGCAGGTCGTGCCGGGCGGCGGCCGCCTGGACGAACGACCGGGCGAGCAGCCCGCCGCGACTGTGGGTCAGCAGGACCAGCGGCAGCCGCCGTACCGGGCGGTGGTCGCTGAGCGGCCCGGCGGCCACGGCGAGCAGCTGCTCGACGTTGGGGGCCAGCGTGCCCAGCGGCGCCACCTGCGGATAGCTCAGGGTGCTGTAGCCGGCGGCCAGCAGGGCCTCACGCCAACTGCGCACCCCCGCCCGGGGCGCGGTCAGGCTGGCCAGCCCGCCGGCGAAGCCGTGCAGCAGCACCACCAGCGGAACGGACGGGGTGAGCGGGCCGTGCAGGTAGCCGATCGTGCCGTCGGGCAGCACCAGCCGGTGCTCGGCTGCCGCCATCGGTCTCGGTGCGTCGGTCATCTCGGTCTCCCCCCGGATGCACTGAGGAGACCGCCGGAACCGTTCGTAATACCGGTGCGCCGCGCATTCGGGTCAGCGCGACGGCAGGGCGAACAGTGCCGCGGCGGCGATGGCCGCGGCCGTCCGGACGTGGTTCGCCCGGGTCCACTCCGTCAGGTACCGCCGCCACGGTTCGCGCGAGGTCGGCGAGGCCGGGTCGAGCCGGGCCAGGACGTCGTTGCGCGGGACGTGGTACCCGACCGTGATCGCCAGCGCGGCCGCGTAGAGCAGCGCGGCCGGCAGCACCGCCGGCCCATCGCCACGCGCCAGGCCCACGGCGGCCACACCGGCGCCGAGCGCCCCCGTCCCGAACAACGGGATCATGAAGGACGGCCGCGGGGCCGCGGCGTTGATCGCCTGCATCGCGCGCAGGCCCACCCCGTCCGGGCTGCGGCGAAGCGCCGGCATGACGAACGAGGAGAACGCGAACAGTGCGCCGCCACTCACCCCGGCGCCGACGGACGCGGTCAGCCTGGCCATGTCGTAGAGGTCCATGTGCTCCAGCCAACCCGGCCAGGGCGAGCCAAAACATAGTTCAGGACGCCAATTGCCTACGATATCGTCTCGCCATGGATCCGTTGACCGCGCTCGTGGACGGCCCGCGCGCCCGCGGCGCATTCGCCCTGCGGGCGATCCTGGCGGCCCCCTGGGGGATCGAGGTCCGCGACCGCGCACCGCTGACGGTGGTCGTGGTCACCCGCGGCCGGGCCCACCTGGAACCCGCCGGCGGCGACCCCGTCGAGCTCGGCCCGGGCGAGCTGGCCCTGGTCCGCGGACCGGCGCCCTACCGGGTGCTGGACGCTGCCGGGTCACCGATCGACGTGGTGATCCTGCCCGGCCAGCGCTGCGTCCGGCCGGACGGTGCCCCGGCGACCGAGTGGCACGGCGGGCCCGACAACGCCTGGGGCAACGATCCGGCCGGTGAGACCACAATGCTGATCGGCACCTACCACGACGACGGCGAGGTCGGTCGCCGGCTGCTGGAGGCGATCCCGCCGGTACTGGCGATGCGGGCGGACGAGTGCGCGGCCGACCCGCTGCGCGGCACCCTGCTGCCCCTGCTGGCCGCCGAATTGGCCGCCGAGCAGCCGGCCGGGCGGGTCGTCCTCGACCGCCTGCTCGACGTGCTGGTGATCGCCACCGTCCGGACCTGGGCGGCCCGCACGGACGTGCCCCGGCTGCCGTGGGTGAACGCCGCCGACCCGGCGATCCGGGCGACCCTGCGCCGCCTGCACGCCGAGCCCGGCCGGGAGTGTTCGGTGGCGACCTTGGCGGCCGAGGCCGGCCTCTCCCGGGCGACGTTCGCCCGCCGGTTCTCCGACGCGGTCGGGGAATCGCCGATCGCCTACCTCACCCGGACCCGGTTGGACCTGGCCGCCGATCTGTTGCGCGACTCCGACGTCCCGGTCGCCACCGTCGGGCAGCGGGTCGGCTACGCCAATCCGTTCGTGTTCAGCGCCGCCTTCAAGCGGCGGTTCGGACGGAGCCCGCAGCACTACCGCCGGGGTTCCTCGACGGAAGCCGGTGTCGGGCGCAACGACACCATCCGTCATCTCGGCGAACCCAGAGATCCCGGGGCAAGCCCGGGATGACGTGGGCCGGCCCGGGATGGCCTGAGCGCACCGCCAGCACACCACAACACCCCTCGTCATCCCCGCGAAAGCCGAGATCCCGGGGCAAGCCCGGGATGACCTGAACAGACCACCAGCACACAACAACACCGCCCGTCATCCCGGCGAACGCCGGGATCTCGAGGCAGGCCTGGGACGACGGTTCAGAAGTGCTTCCAGCCGACCTGGTCGGTCCACTCGGCGCCGTCCACGGTGACCGCTGGTTCGCCGGCCGCCACCGCGCCGATCACCGTCCAGCCGTCCGGCACGTCCCCGGGCGCGAAGGTGGCGATCAGGGCGTGATCGTCCCCGCCGGTCAGGATGAAGGTGAGCGGATCCCCGCCGCCGACCGCGGCCGCTACCACGCTCTGCGGTTCGCTGACGTCGAGCCGATCGGTCCACACATCGATCGCGACCCCGGACGCCCGGGCCAGGTGGCCCAGGTCGGCCAGCAGCCCGTCGGAGCAGTCGAGCATCGCGGTGGCGCCGGCCCGTTGGGCGACGATGCCCTGCCCGTAGGGCGGTTCGGGCACCCGGTGGGCGACCACGACGGCCCGCGGCGAACGGAATCCCCGGCTCAGCACGGCGAGACCGGCGGCGGCCCAGCCGAGCCGGCCGCACACGGCCACCACGTCGCCCGGACGGGCACCCGCGCGGGTCACGGGGGCGCGTCCCTGCAGGTCGCCGAACACCGTGGCGGTGGCGACGATGTCGGCGCCGCGCGTGGTGTCGCCACCCAGCAGCAGCACGCCGGCGGCGGCGCATTCGGCCCGGACGCCGGCGGAGAAGTCCGTGACCCAGTCCAGGTCCAGGTCGCCGGGCATGGTGAGCGCCATCACCAGGCCGATCCCGCGGGCCCCCATCGCCTCCAGGTCCGCCACCGCGGCGGCGACCGCCTTGCGGCCCACGTCGTTCCCGCTGGACCAGGCGCGTCGGAAGTGCACGTTCTCGACCATGGTGTCGGTGGAGACGGCGACGTCGCCGTCGGCGGCGAACACCGCGCAGTCGTCCCCGGGTCCCACCCGCACGGCGGGGCCCGACGGCAGGCCGTCGGTGATGGAATCGATCAACTCGAACTCGCCCGTCTCGGCCACCGAACGTCCCGTCACGGGGTTGAGCTTATGGCGTGTGGATGGAACCCTTCCCTGGTGTCCCCGATCTCGCGCAACCAGGCCCTCGGTGCGGCCGTCGCGGCCTACGTGATCTGGGGGTTCCTGCCGCCCTTCCTGGCCGCGTTGAAGCCCGCCGGGGCGCTTGAGATCCTGGCCCACCGGGTGCTCTGGTCGTTCGTGCTGGTGCTGATCGTCCTGGTCGCCCTGAGGGGTGGCTGGACGTGGTTGCGCACCTCGGTGTTCACCCGGGCGGCGCTGCCCGGCCTGCTCGCCGCGGCCGGCCTGATCGGGACCAACTGGCTGATCTACATCTGGGCGGTGAACAACCACCATGTGGTCGAGGCGTCGCTGGGCTATTTCATCACGCCCCTGGTGAACGTCATGTTCGGGGTGGTGCTGTTCGGGGAACGGCTCAGCCGCGGCGCCAAGATCGGCGGCGCCATCGTGGCCGTCGGCGTGCTGGTGATCTCGGCGGGTAGCTGGCAGGGCCTGTGGGTGTCGCTCGCCCTGGCCGCCACGTTCGGCCTGTACGGAGTGGTCAAGAAGCGCTCCCGGCTGACCGCGCTCCAGGGCCTGCTGATCGAGTCGGCGTTCCTCACTCCGTTGGCGCTGCCGTATCTGCTCTGGCTGGGACCCCAGGGCCAGTTCGGCTCGTCGGCCGGGCTGACCACGCTGCTGGTGGCCGCCGGCGCGGTGACCGCGATCCCGCTGTGGTTCTTCGCCGTGGCCGCCCCGCGGCTCCAGTTCGGGGTGCTGGGCATGCTGCAGTACCTGGCCCCCACGATCCAGTTCCTGCTGGGCATCACGCTCTTCGGCGAGCAGGTGACCATGTCGTACTGGCTCGGGCTGGTGGCGGTCTGGATCGGTTCGGCGATCTACCTCACCATGACCATCCGCAGCCGCCTGCCGGACCCGCCCCCGGAGCCGGTGTGACCAAGCACTAGAGCCAGCCGTTCTCCCGCGCCGCCCGCGCGGCCTCGACCTTGTTGCGGGTGCCGGTCTTGCCGATCGCGCTGGACAGGTAGTTCCGCACCGTGGCGGCCGACAGGTACAGCCGGGCGGCGATGTCGGCGATCGTCGAGCCGTCCTCGGCGGCCCCCAGGACCTCCCGTTCCCGCTCGGTCAACGGGCTGGACGCGTCCCGCAGCGCGTGCCGGGCCAGCTCCGGATCGACCACGGTGCCACCGGCGACCACGCTGCGGATCGCATCCGCCAGCGATTCGACGGGACCGTCCTTGGCCAGGAATCCGCGGGCCCCGGCGGCCATCGCACGCTGCACGTAGCCGGGCCGGGCGAACGTGGTGAGGATCAGCACCCGGCACTCCGGCAGTTCCCGGGCCAGGTCGGCGGCGGCGTCCAGGCCGCTGCGGCCGGGGAGTTCGATGTCGAGCAGGGCGACGTCCGGCCGGACCCGGAGCGCCTCGGGCAGGATCTCGGTGCCGTCGGCCACCTGGGCGACCACGGTCAGGTCGTCCTCCAGGTCGAGCAGGACGGCCAGGGCGCCGCGCATCATCGCCTGGTCCTCGGCCAGCAGGATGCCGATCGTCGGTTCAGCCGGCATCGGGCACCCACGCGATCAGGGTGAACCCCTCGTCACCGGGCCGGACGTCCAGGTCGCCGCCGGCGGCCCGCAGCCGGCGGCGCAGCCCGGCCAGGCCACCGAGCCCGTCCGCCCGTTCCCCCAGATGCCCGACGCCGTCGTCGGCGATGGTCAACCGGACGGCGCCGTCGGTGCGGCTCAGCGCGATCCGGCAGCTGCTGGCCCCCGAATGTCGCAGCACGTTGGTGACTCCTTCGCGTAACGCCCAGGCGAGCGGCTCGCCGAGCTCTGCCCCGATTGTGCTCTCCACCGGCGCGTCGACCGCGATGCCGGCGGCGCCGAGCGCGGCCCGGGCGGCGGCCAGCTCGGCGTGCAGGTCCGGTGCGGCGGCATCGTGGACGACCTCGCGGACGCGGCTCAGCGCCGTCCGTCCGACGGTCTCGATGTTGGCCGCGTGCCCGGCCGCGGCGGCCGGATCCGCGGCCAGCAGCCGGCGCACCGCGGCGGCCTTGACCACGATCACCGACAGGGTGTGTCCGAGCACGTCGTGCAGGTCCCGGGCCACCCGTTCGCGCTCCTGGGCCACCGCCGCGACGGCGAGTTGCTCGCGGGTGCGCCGCAGCTCCCGGTTGGCGATCAACAGCCGGTTCAGCACCGCCGCCGTGGTGCCGGTGAGCGCGACCACGAACACCCTGGTCAGGGCCTGTTCCATGACGGGATCGAAGCGGTACTGCAGGTAGGCGGCGACCGCCGCGGTGAGCGGGATGCCGGCCCAGGCGACCCGCACCGGAAGCGCCAGACCGGCGACCATGGCGACCAGCAGCCAGGCCGGTGCCCACCCGTCCCAGAGCACGGACCCGGCCGTCACCGTCGACGCGGTCAGCAACCAGGCCGCGACCGAGACCGGGGTCGGATCGGGCCAGCTGAGCAGCACCCCGGCGACCGCGCCGACCGCGGCCAGCAGTACCAGCGCCACGCCGCCCAGCATCAGGGGTGCGGCCCGCAGGTTGAGCAGCGGTGCCATCAGCAGGACCGGCACCCAGATCAGCACCGCGGCATTGCGCGGCACCACCGGATTCGTGGTCCTCATGCGCTCACGCTACGGCGATCCCCGGGCCGCCGCCGAACGGCGCCCCGGGGATCGCTGGAGCTGCGGCTCACCGGCGGGTGCGGACGCCGACCGCGATGATCACGGCCGCCACCACGCTGTGCAGGCCGATCAGGGCCCACATCGCCGCCGTGCTGACCGCCATCAGGGCGCCGCCGTAGGAGAGCACCAACACGACGAGCGCGGTCACCGTCCAGATGGTCACGGCCCTGCCGGTGAACCGCTCCAGCACGCGCAGCGCGAGCAGTCCGACCAGTCCGGCGCCGAAGGCCGTCAGGGCAATGTCCAGGACGCCGATCTGCTTGACGCTGCCGCCCATGTCGGCGGCCAGTTCGAGGCCGCCCAGCGGCACCAGCGTGGCCCACAGGACCAGCGCGCAGGCGACGGCCGCGGCAGCACCGACCAGTTCGGTGGACCAGGAGACCCGGCTCCCGGTGGTGGCCTGCGGAATGGTTGCGGTGGGGTTCATGTCGATCTCCTTCGTGGTCCGGCCGGGTGTTCCGGCCTGTTTCCACGCTAGGCAGCGCAGCCGTCCGGGTTCAGGGTGCGCTGTCACGGATCGCGTAGGACAGATGTCACATCACGCACGCGCCGGCTGCGGCCGGCACACCGCGATCGCACGGCGGACGGTCGGCGCGAGGCCCGGCCGCGGGCGCCGGAACCCACCAAATTCAGCGCAGGCCGACCGGGCGTTCCAGGGCCTGTTCGATCAGGTCGGTGATCAGGGCGGTGTAGTCGATCCCGGTCGCCGCCCACAGCGACGGGAACATCGAGATGTGGGTGAACCCGGGCATGGTGTTGATCTCGTTGACCAGCACCCGGCCGTCGGCGGTGAGGAACAGGTCGACCCGGGCCAGACCCTCGGCGCCCATCGCCTCGAAGGTGCCTGCCGCCACCTCGGACGCCCGCTCCCGCAGGTCGTCGTCCAGTTCGGTGGGCACCACCAGGATCGCGTCGTCGTCCGAGACGTACTTGGCGGCGAAGTCGTAGAAGGCGCCGTCGGAGCGCATCACGATCTCGCCCGGCAGCGAGACCCGGGGTGCGTCGCCGCGTCCGCCGAGCACCGCGAACTCGACCTCGCGGGCGTCCTGGACGCCCTCCTCGACGACCACCTTCGGGTCGAACTCCTGGGCGTGCGCCATGGCCGCGTCCAGTTCGCCGGCCGCGTTCACCTTGGTGATGCCGACGCTGGATCCACCGCGGGCGGGCTTGACGAAGACCGGCAGTCCGAGCGCCTCGATGCGGGCCAGGGAGGCGTCCCGCTCCTGCGCCCACTGCCGGGCGGTCACCGTGGTGAACCGGCAGCCGGGCAGCCCCGAGGCCGCCAGGGTGCGCTTCATCAGGTCCTTGTCCATGCCGTTCGCGCTGGCCGCGACGCCGGAGCCGACGTAGCGCACGCCGAGCATCTCGAACATGCCCTGGATGGTGCCGTCCTCGCCGAACGGCCCGTGCAGCAGGGTGAACGCCACATCGAAGGGACGGACGTCGACCAGCCGGTCGCCGTCGACGGTCGCCACCCGGGCGTCGCCGCCGTCCCCGGCGGGCAGCAGGATCGCGGTGGGCCGATCCTCGTCCAGCCGCGGCAGGGCGTCCGCCTGCTTGCGCAGCTCGCGCAGTTCGTCCACGGGCACCTGGACCCAGCGGCCGGACGGGGTGATGCCGATGCCGATCACCTCGTACCGGTCGGTGTCGATCGCGCGGACCACGCCGCCGGCGGTCATGCACGACACGTCGTGTTCCGAGCTGGCACCTCCGAAGACGATGGCCACGCGGATCCGCTGCGTCATTGGGTCCTCCCGGTGTCGGCGCTGCAGGGCAACCCTAGTGCCCCGGCCCCCGGCAGACCCAGAGCCGGCGGGCCACGTCCGGTCAGTTCGTGATCGGGAACTCGTCGCCCGGCCGGACCACCTCGCCGGCCCAGTCCCGCGGGATCCGGCGCCCGGCGCGCAGGTCGTAGCGTTCGGCCGGCGGTGCCTGGCCGCGCAGTTCGCCGACCAGGGCGGTGACGGCGTCCATGATCCGCAGGCTGCCCTCGGCCGCGGCGGTGGGCGCGTAGCGCGCCTCGCGCAGGTCGGCCAGGTCGACGGGATCGCCGACCAGCACCTGCATGGTCGCCCGCGGCAGCAACCGGGGGAAACGCACCCGGCGTCCGGGCATCACCTGCTGGGCGCCCCACTGGCCGATCGGCAGCACCGTGGCACCCGTTTCGAGCGCGAGCCGGGCGGCGCCGGGCCGGCCGGTCATCGGCCAGCCGTCCGGATCGGAGGTGATGGTGCCCTCCGGGTAGATCACCACGCACTCCCCGCGGCTCAACGCCTCGGCGGCCGCGGTCAACGATTCGCCGGCCCGCCCGGTGCGCCGCTCCACGGGGATCTGCGCCAGCGAGCCCGCCAGCCAGCCGATCACCGGCAGGTGCCACAGTTCGCTCTTGGCGAGGGCGCGCGGCCAGCGTCCGTGCCAGATCAGGAAGTGTCCGAGGGCGACCGGGTCGAAGTTCGAGATGTGGTTGGCCACCACGATGACCCCGCCGGTACGCGGCACCTTGTCACCGCCGCGCCAGTCCTGCCGGGTGAACGTCCGCAGCACCGGCGCCACGATCCGGGCCAGGACGCGGAAGAGCCGCTCCGAGGGCGCACGGTTCACCCTCGCGAGCGGCAGCGCGGCGCGGGACATGGGCTCCTCCTGGCGGGGCGTCGCCCCAGGTTATTGGGGGGCCGTCGCCTCAGGTCACGCTCCGGACGGCCCTTGTCCAAACTGCAACATAGTGGTCATCGGGGAACGCGCTGCACCGCCGCCGACCGGCGGATCGGCCCCGAACGGAGACGGGCACGGCCGTCCGGCCGCGGGCGGACGGCCCGGCAGCGGACGGTGTGTTCCCCGAGGTCAGCCCGCGGTGCGGGCGGGCAGAGTCCGGGGCAGGAACGCCGGCCGGCGGGCCTCGAAGGCGGTGATCAGATCCTCGTGGCGCAGGGTGAGGCCGATGTCGTCCAGGCCCTCCAGCAGTCGGTGCCGGGTGTAGTCGTCGATCTCGAACGGGTAGCTGTCGGCTCCGGCGGTGATCGTCTTGGCGACCAGGTCGACGGTGAGCTCGGCGCCCGGGTCGGCCTCGGCGTACGCCCAGAGCGTCTCCACGACGTCCTGTGGCACGGTGGCGATCAGCAGGCCCGCCTTGCCGGAGTTCGACCGGAAGATGTCGCCGAAGCGCGAGCCGATGATCACCTTGAAGCCGTAGTTCTGCAGCGCCCAGACGGCGTGCTCACGCGACGAGCCGGTGCCGAAGTCCGGGCCGGCCACCAGCACCGAGCCGCTGGTGTAGGCCGGGTTGTTCAGGACGAACTCGGGGTCGTTGCGCCAGGCGGCGAACAGGCCGTCCTCGAAGCCGGTGCGGGTGACCCGCTTGAGGTACACCGCCGGGATGATCTGGTCGGTGTCGACGTTGCTGCGGCGCAGCGGGACGACGACACCGGTGTGCGAGTCGAACTTGTCCATGGGGCTGCTCCTTACAGGTCTGCGGGGGACGACAGGGTGCCGCGGATCGCCGTGGCGGCCGCGACCGG
>JAGPGQ010000186.1 GCA_018055925.1 Micropruina sp. | reverse complement strand
GCCGATACACCCCAACCCGACGTGTATGGCCCCGAGTGGCGGGCTGGAGCCGACCATCCGAGCGAAGGAGTCCCATGACCGCTTCCATCGACCTGGAATACCCCTTCCGTGGCCGGTGGCTGGCCCGGAACAGCCCTGCCGACCGGGTGCCCAGCCACGGCACCACGCTGTTCGGCTCGGCCCACGCCATCGACTTCGTCCCGGTCGACGACGCCGGACGCACGGCGCCCTTCACCTTCGGCTCGCTCGTCCGTCCCGAACCGCCCGAACGGTTTCTCGGATTCGGCCGTCCCCTGCTGGCGCCGATCGGCGGCATCGTCGTGGCCGCGCACGACGGTGAACCCGACCATGCGGCCCATCGGGGGATCCCGTCGATCGGCTACGCGCTCACGCAGGGCCGCCGGGCCGCGGCGGGATGGCCGGCGCTCGCCGGCAACCATGTGCTCATCGAGAGCGGCGGTGTCGTGATCGCGCTCTGCCACTGTCAGCGGGGCAGCGTGCGAGTTCGTCCGGGCGACGCCGTTCGGGTGGGCGACCCGGTCGCTCGCTGCGGCAACTCCGGCAACAGCACGGAGCCGCACGTGCACGTCCAGGCGG
Organism: Micropruina sp.; assembly: GCA_018055925.1. Lineage (GTDB taxonomy): Bacteria > Actinomycetota > Actinomycetes > Propionibacteriales > Propionibacteriaceae > Micropruina. The sequence continues at coordinate 7,122 of JAGPGQ010000186.1, read as the reverse complement.
TCACCGGCGGGATATCGAGCGCGCCGCGGCCGTGCCCGTGACCTTCCGCGGATCGCTACCGCGCAACGGCGAGGTGGTCGATGCGAGACGAGGATGAGCCCGTGACGCGGCCTCGTCACCACGGCCGCGGTCAGTCGGGCAGGGCCTCCAGGAGCACCCGCACCGTATTGCCGCCCATGATCGCCGCGATGTCACCCTCGCTGAACCCGCGGTTGATCAACTCCTGGGTGATCAGGCTCAGCTGTGAGGTGCCCCAGGCCACCGTGGTAGCGCCGTCGAAGTCGCTGCCGAGCGCGGCGGTCTCGATGCCGCCCACCTTGACGACGTGTTCGATGGCGTCCACGACGGCGGTGGGGGAGAGCCGGCAGATCGCGGCGTCCCAGTAGCCGATGCCGATCACGCCCCCGGTGCGCGCGATGCCGCGGATCTCGTCGTCGGCGAGATTGCGGTTCACCGCGCAGGTCGCCTGGACGCCGCCGTGGCTGGCGATCACCGGCCGGGTGGCCATCGCCAGCATCTCGGCGATCGCCGGGTGGCTCGCGTGCGCCACGTCGACCACCATGCCGAGCCGCTCCATCTCGCGGAACACCCGGCGGCCGAGGGGAGTCAGGCCGCCCTTGTGCTCGCCGTGCATCGAGCCGGCCACCTCGTTGTCGAAGAAGTGGGTGAACCCGGCCATCCGGGCGCCGGCGTCGTAGAGCCGTTGCAGATTGTCGATGCGACCCTCCAGGTTCTGCAGGCCCTCCAGGGAGAACAGCGCGCCGACCACGTCCCGCCCGGCCTTCCGGTCGGCGACCAGCCGGGCCAGTTCGCCGCGGGTCGTCACCAGCCGCAGCCGGCCGTCGGACCGCGACGCGGCGTCCCGCAGCTTCTCGGCATGGAACATCGACCGTTCGAAGATGCTGAACCAGGTAGCCGGCGGCTGCAGTTGGGCGACGCTCAGCAGGGTGATGTTGTCGGTGTCGGCCGAGTTCGAGTCATAGTTCTGCCCCCGCGGCGTCTTCGACACCGACGAGAACACCTGCAGCCCGACGTTGCCCTCCATCAGCCGGGGAAGGTCCAGGTGGCCGCGGGAGCCGCGCTGCAGCAGATCCCGCTGCCACAGCAGGGTGTCCGAGTGCAGGTCGGCGACGAACAGGGTCTCGTGCAGGGCGCGCGCCTCGGCGCCCACCTCGGGAAGCTCGGTCTCCTCCATCCGGTTCATGTTCGACTCGACGATCGCGGGCGCGAACCCGAAGAAGCCGGCGCCACCGACCACCAGCACCACCGCGAGACCGCCTACGGCCCACGTCAGCCAGCCGCGCGTGGCCATGGCCGCCTCCTTTCGTCCACCCGGTCGAACACCGCCCACACTCTCCGGGGGCTGCCCTCGGGTGTCAATCCCTGTCGTGGCGGCCGGGCTCACAGCGGTCCGAGAACCCGGTGCGGATCGGCGTCCAGCGCCAGGGTCTCGAGCACGGTCAGGAGTTGCGCCTCCTCGTAGCGGAAGTGGCTCTCCATGATCGCGGCGATGCCGTCCAGGTGTTGCTCCAACGCGGCCGGGGAGGCCGATCCGGCGACGGCGGCGTCCAGGTCCGCGATCAGGTACGAGATCATCGAGTGGTCCTGGCGCAGCTTCCACAGCGTCTCCCGGAGTTCCGGGTGCGCTGCCGCGATCGCGGGGAAGAGTTCCCGGTCCTCGCCCTCGTGGTGCCCGGTCAACGCCGTGCAGAAGCCGTGGCAGAACAGCAACAGGTCACGGCCGGCCGGGTCGGCCGGCTCACCGTCCTGGACGGCGGTTCGGGTTACCCGCAAGGCGGCGCGGAGCCGCTCGTGCACGGCCCGCAGTTCTCGGCTCCAGGCGATCAGCCTGGTGTGCTCGCCCTCAGTCACGTGAGGGCGAAGGGGACGACGTCATCATCGTCGTGCTCCTTCGTATCCGACGCCTCCATGCCTGACACTGCCTGCCACCGACACGCGACGCTGAGCGTCACCATAGCATCCTGCGCATGGCAGATCCGGTGCGACGGTGCCAGGATCGAAGCGATGGTCACGCCGATCGAGGACTACGCGCTGCTCAGCAACTGCCGCACCGCGGCGCTGGTGTCGCGCGCGGGCCGGATCGACTGGCTCTGCCTGCCGAGACTCGACTCGCCGTCGGTGTTCGCCGCGTTGCTCGGCGGCGCCGATGACGGCTGCTGGGGGTTGCGGCCGAGCGCGGACGACGCCCGGGCGACCCGGCGCTACGACGGGGACAGCTTCGTCCTGGTCACCCGCTGGGTGACCGCCACCGGGGTCGCCGAGGTGCACGACGCCATGCCGGCCGGCGCCGATCCGCACGCGAACATCGATCGCACCGACCTCGTCCGCCGCGTGGTCGGCGTGTCCGGGACCGTCGAGTTCGACGTCGACCTGCGGATCCGGTTCGACTACGCCAGGGCGATGCCCTGGGTCCGGCAGACCGGCACCGACGACGCGCCGGAACTGATCGCGATGGCCGGCCCGGACGCACTCGTGCTGCGTGGCCTCCGGCTGCATGCGGACGGGCACCGGCACACGGCGACCGTCCGGGTGGCCGCGGGGGAGAGCGTCGACCTCACGCTGACCTGGTTCCCGTCCTTCCGGCCGGTTCCGGAACCGCTGGACGTGACCGGGGCCCTGAGCCGGACCCGGGACTGGTGGCAGTCGTGGGCCGACCGGATCGAGCACGGCGGCGTCCACGGGGCCGAGGTGGTGCGGTCCCTGCTGGTGCTGCGGGCACTCACCAACCACGACACCGGAGGGATCGCGGCGGCCGCGACCACGTCGCTGCCCGAGGACCTCGGCGGGGTCCGCAACTGGGACTACCGGTACGTGTGGCTGCGTGACGCCGCCCTGACCCTCGAGGCGCTGCTGGCGCACGGCTTCGTCCAGCTCGCCGACGACTGGCGCACGTGGCTGCTGCGGGCCGTGGCCGGCGATCCCGCCGACCTGCAGATCATGTACGGGCTGGCGGGGGAGCGGAACCTGTTCGAGCGCGAACTGCCCCACCTCGCCGGCTATGCGGATTCGCGGCCGGTGCGGATCGGCAACGGCGCGGCCCTGCAGTACCAGGCGGACGTCGTGGGCGAGGTGCTGGTCACCCTGTCGGCGGCACGGGACGCCGGGCTGACCGAGTCGGAGTTCTCCTGGCCGCTCGAGACCCACCTCGTCGAGTACACGGCCCAGCAGTTCGAACGGCCCGACAACGGCATGTGGGAGGTCCGCGGCCAGGCCCGCCGGTTCACCCATTCCCGGGTGATGATCTGGGCCACCTTCGACCGCGCCGTCCGGGCCGTCGAGGAACACGGACTCGCCGGGCCGGTGGCCCGGTGGCGGCGGCTGCGCGACCGGGCCCGCGCCGAGATCGACCGGTTCGGCGTCGCCAACGGCCACTTCACGCAGTATTTCGGCACCGAGGACGTCGACGCGTCCCTGCTGCTTCTGCCGCAGGTCGGCTACTGCGCCCCGGACGATCCGCGCATGCTGGCCACCGTCGAACGCATCGAGCGGACCCTGCTGCGCGACGGCCTCGTGCTGCGCTACCGCACCGACACCGGCGTCGACGGCTTACCGGGCCGGGAGCATCCGTTCCTGGCCTGCTCGTTCTGGCTGGTGGAGCAGTACGCCACGTCCGGGCGGGTGCCGGAGGCCGAAGCCCTCATGGCGCGGCTGTGCGGCTTCGCGAACGATCTCGGCCTGCTGTCGGAGGAGTACGACCCGATCGCCGGACGCCAGGTGGGCAACGTCCCGCAGGCGTTCTCCCATCTCGCGCTCGTGCGGGCCGCGGACGCCCTCGCCGGGATCGGGCGTCAACCGCGCTGAGCGTCGACGACGGTGAGGGCCGCCAGCTGCTCCCTGCCGCCGCCGATGACGAGTCGCAGGTCGTCGCGGGCGTCGTCGACCCTCCAGGTCACGAATGAACAGCACGTGCTCTCGACCGCGACCAGCTCGTGCAGCTGCCGGACGGAGTCGTCCGTCTTCACGTAGCGGACCACCAGGCCCGTCTCGGTGCGGTCGGTCGACAGTCCGTAGCGGTCGCCGAAGGACCGCCACCGCTCGACCTGTGCCCTGCCCGACTCCGGGCTGAGGGTGCAGGCGACGGGCTGCTTCACCAGCGGACCGATCTGGAGCGAGCGGGCGGCGTCCGGTTCGGCGATGCTGGTCGTGCAGCAGTCGTCGGCGCAGGCCGCGGGCTCGGGTTCGCCCGTGAGTGCGGCCATCGGGGGTGTGCAGCAGGCGTCCCCGCGCCAGGCCTCGATGCCTTCGCGGACTGCGAGGCCGGCGATCACGAGGGCCGCCACCGAGTCGGCCCAGGCCCAGCCGAGCGTGCTGTTCAGGACCAGCCCGACCAGGAGCGCGGCGGAGAGGTAGGTGCAGATCAGGGTCTGCTTGGAGTCGGCGACCGCCGAGGCGGAGCCGAGCTCGCGGCCGGTGCGGCGCTCGAACCAGCTCAGGAACGGCATCACGCCCAGGCTCAACGCGGCGAGCACGATGCCGATCGTCGAGTGCTCCGGTTCGCGCAGCCCGGTCAGCGAGAGGGTCGCGTCCACGGTGACGTAGGCGGCCAGGCCGAAGAACGAGAAGGCGATCACTCGCATGGCGGTCCGTTCCCGGCGCTCGGGGTCGGGGCCGCTGAACTGCCAGGCCACCGCGGCCGCGGAGAGCACCTCCACCACGGAGTCCAGCCCGAACCCGATCAGGGCCGCGGACGAGGCGGCCCCACCGGCGGACAGCGCCACCACGGCCTCGATCAGGTTCCAGGCGATCGTGATCGCCACCACGATCCGGATCCGCCGCCGCAGGATCGCCGTCCGCGCCGGCGTGGCGGCGGTCACCGGTCGTCCGCCGCGTCGCAGCAGCCGGGCACCCGGCAGGCCGGATCGAGGCAGGGCGCGCTCTCGTCGACGGCGAGGGTGACCTCCAGCAGCGTGGTCAGGGCGGCCGTCAGGTGCGGATCGGCGATCTCGTACCGGGTCAGCCTGCCCTCCGGCTCGGCGACCACGATCCCGCAGCCGCGCAGGCAGGCCAGGTGGTTCGACACGTTCGTCCTGGTCAGGCCCAGGTCACGGGCGAGCTGGGCCGGATAGCCCGGCCCCTCCAGGAGCGTGAGCAGGATGCGCGACCGGGTGGCGTCCGCCATCGCCCGGCCCAGCCGGTTCATCACATCCACGCGGGTGGCAAGAGTCAGCATGCGCTGACTATACAGCGACAGCTGACTTATTGAGGTGGTCGATTACCGGTGGACGCGGGCTGGTTGGGGGGCGGCGATTTCTGGTGGACGCGGGCTGGTTGGGGGGCGGCGATTTCTGGTGGACGCGGGCTGGTTGGGGGTGGGCGATCTCGACATCGCTTGCCGATCGGGGGATAACCCAGGGGATTTCGGGTCACGACATGAAATCGGTGAGGCTTCCCTCCATCGAACGGCGATGTCGAGATCGCCCGCCCCGCACCAGGGCCACCGGGACGATGGGCACCAAACTCATCAAGGAACCCCACGCCGCGACAACCAGGGCAACCCAACTAGGCCACACCCAGCTGACCGAGATGCTGACGTTCGCCACTCCCGACCTGACGGACGCTGCGCCGCTACAGCACGCCGTGCGACTCGTGAAGGATCAGCCGGAGGTGCTGCCGAAGGATCGCCCGCAACCGTTCGGGCGCGAGCCGGCCGTGGGGGGTGAGGGCGTCCAGGGTCAGGCCGCCGATGACGGCGGTGAGCCCGGCGGCCCTGCCCGCCGGGTCCGGGACTCCGAGCGCCTCGAGGGCGGCGGCGATCACCTGGCGCAGGTCGACGCCCATCCGTTCGGCGCTGGGCGCGAAGACCGGCCTGGTCCGGGACGCCACGATCAGTTCGGTCACGACGATGGCCTCGAGGCGGCGCTCCTCGTCCATCGGCAGCACCGCCTCGACCAGCTCCTGGAGTGCGTCCCGGGCGGCGTCGCCGGCGAGTCCGCGGAGCGCCTCGACCGGGTGGCCGGCGAGGCGGCGTCCCATCCGGTCGCCGGCCTCCTCGGCGGCGGCGATCAGCAGCTCGTCGTGCCCGCGGAAGTAGTGCCGGACGGAGCCGATGTTCAGCCCCGACTCCGCCGCGACCTTGCGCAGCGACATGCCCGCCACGCCCTCGGCGACCACCAGGCGGAACGCGGCCCGGACGATGTCGCGCCGCCGCTCGCGGGGATCGATGCGGGCCACGATCAGCGCTCCCGGACGACCCGGGCCTCGTCCCAGACGGGGACGTCCGACTCGTACACCTCGCCGTCGGAGCCGAAGACCAGGAACCGGTCGAAGTCGCGGGCGAACCAGCGGTCGTGGGTCACCGCCAGCACGGTGCCCGCGAACGCGGTCAGCGCGTTCTGCAGCGCCTCGGCCGACTCCAGGTCGAGGTTGTCAGTGGGTTCGTCCAGCAGCAGCATGGTGGCGCCGCCGAGCTCCAGCAACAGGATCTGGAACCTGGCCTGCTGCCCGCCCGACAGGGACTCGAAGGTCTGTTCCGCGGCGCGGGCCAGTTCGTATCGCGCCAGCGCGCGCGAGGCGTCCTCCCGCGGTCGTCCATCGCGATGCTCGTCGCCGCGGTGCAGGATCTCCAGCAGCGTGCGACCGGCGAGATCCGGCCGGCCGTGGGTCTGGGCGAACCAGCCGGGACGCACCCGGGCGCCGAGCCGTGCGCGGCCCTCGTGTTCGACGGGTTCGATCACCAGGCCGCTGACCGGCTCCTGCCCGGGGGACGGGTCGGTGCCGCCCGCGGCCAGCAGCCGCAGGAAGTGCGACTTGCCGGAGCCGTTCGAGCCGAGCACGGCGATCCGGTCCCCGTACCAGGCGTCGAAGTCGAACGGGTACATCAGCCCGGTCAGCTCCAGTTCGGTGCAGACCAGGGCCTGCTTGCCGGTGCGGCCGCCGCGCAGCCGCATGGCGAGCTGCTGCTCGCGGGGCTGCGCCTCGGGCGGTCCGGCCGCCTCGAAGCGGGCCAGCCGAGTCTGGGCGGCCCGGTAGCGCGAGGTCATGTCCGAGTTGTAGGCGGCCTTCTGCTTGTACAGCTGCACCAGGGCGCGCAGCTTCGCGTGGTCCTCGTCCCAGCGGCGGCGCAGCTCGTCGAGGCGCTCGAAGCGGCGCTCGCGGGCCTCG
>JAGPGQ010000021.1 GCA_018055925.1 Micropruina sp. | reverse complement strand
GGACGGGTTGGCGCCGCTGGCCGACCGGACCTGGGACGCGGTGATCGACCTGGCCCGGCAACCCGGGCAGGTGCGGCGTGGCGTCCGGGACCTCGAGGCGCGGCACCGGGTGTTCGTGTCGACCGCGAACGTGTACGCCGATCGGACGACCCGTGGCCTGGACGAGTCGGCTCCGCTGCTGCCTCCGCTGGCCGGAGAACGGATGTCCGGCCCGAGCGAGTACGGCCCGGCGAAGGTGGCGTGCGAGGCGCACGTCCGGGGTTCGGCGAGCTGGACGATCGCCCGCGCCGGCCTGATCGTCGGGCCCGGGGACGTCTCCGGCCGCCTGGGGTACTGGCCGTGGCGCTTCGCCCGCGACCCGTCCGCGGCGGTGATCGTTCCCGATGATCTCGTCCAGCCCGTGCAGCTGATCGACGTGCGCGACCTCGCCGCCTGGTTGCTGGATTGCGCCGCCGAACGAATCCGTGGTGTCTTCAACGCCTGTGGAACCCCGACCGGGCTCGGCGCGGTGCTGGCCGCCGCTCGGCGGACGGCCGGGCACCATGGCCCGATGCCGGCCGTGGACGCGGCCCGGCTGACGGAGCACGGGGTGAGGCCGTGGATGGGGGAGCGGAGCCTGCCCCTGTGGCTCGGCGGGGACCAGACGCTGTGGGGCTTCCAGGACCACCGCAACGACCGCGCGGTCGCGTCCGGACTCCGGCTGCGGCCGCTGGACGACACCCTGCGCGACACCCTCGATTGGGAGCTGACCGGACGGGGTGCGCCACGCGAGGCGGGCCTGACCGACGCCGAGCAGGACGAACTCCTGCGCGCCCTAGCCAAGCGCTCGCCGTCCTGATCAGGGCTCGCCGACCTCGGCGAGCGCGCAATGGTCGGGCGAGCGGGGCCGGGGGTCGAGCAGCCGGTGCGGCCGAGCGACGTCCCAGGTGAACCTGGACGCGGCCGCGCCCGCCGGGACGGATCCCGGCGGGCGCGTGGATGATGCCGAGGCTCAGTTCAGCCTGGCCAGCGCATCCGACTTCAGCTTGGCGTACTCCTCGGCGGTGATCGCACCGGCGTCGAGCAGCTTCTTCGCCTCGGCGATGTCGCTGGTGGGACTGCCCCCGGCGACCGAACGCACATAGGCGTCGCTGGCGGCGCGCAGTTGCTCCGCCTGCCTCACCTGGCGCTCGCCCATGCCCTTGCCCCGCACGATCAGGTACACCAGGGCGGTCAGGAAGGGCAGGAAGATCAGGAAGATGAGCCAGACGGCCTTCAGGAATCCGTTCAGCTCACGGTCCCGGAAAAGGTCGGTGATGATCGAGAAGAGAGCCATCAGGTAGGCGATGAAGATGAACGCTGTGATGAACCACCAGATGGCATCCCAAATTGTGGACCAGAACGGCATGATTTTCCTTTCGATATTTCTTATGGGGACGGGCGTTTGCCCGAGTTCGGGTGGATCCGGGCGATGAACCCAGATGCGGGGTGATTTTCAGCTCGACGAACGGGGGCGCAGTGCCACCTTCGGCAGCAGCCAGCCCGCGACCGCCGTCACCGGCCAGATGATCAGGGTGGCCCACACCCAGGTGGCGAACCCCTCGACGGCCAGGCCGCCGGGGACCAGCGTGGCGAGCAGCAGGGCGATCAGCGTCGACGCCAGGCCGACCACGGCGACCAGCAGCCGGCCGCGCTCCCGGGTCAACCGCTTGCCGAGCGCCGACACCAGGGTCTGGGCCACGGCGAATACGACGATCGCCACGACGATGCCCGACGCCGACACCGTCAAGCCGGGCAGGAACGCCGCGGCCACCAGAATGCCGATCGCCGCCGTCCCGAGGAAGACGGCCGCGCGGACGAGCAGGTCGATCATCGGGACGCCCACCGGCGACTCACGGCGCGCCGCCGCTGAGGATGCGCTGCTTCTGGGTCTCGAACTCCTCCGGAGTCAGCACCCCGGCGTCCCGCAGCTGGCCCAACTGAGTGAGCTGCTGCAGCATCACCTCGGTGCTGCCGCCCGCCGCGGACGGCGGGGGAGCCGCGGGTGCCGGGACCGGTGGAGCGGGTGCCGGCGGAGCGGGCGCTGTCGCGGCGGCCGCAGCGTCCTGCGCGGCCCAACGCCGCTGCTGGCGTCGCTGCACACCGCCCACCACACGGGCGGCGACGGCGGCCCTGGCCGCGGTCTTCAACAGTCCCATCAGTTCTCGTCCTCTCCGGCTGATGCCAGGCTTTCGTCCAATCCGGCCACGTCGACGCCGCCGGACCACAGTTCGCGGCCGCCGGCCGTCTCCCAGGCCGCGGCGACATCGGCCAGAACACGATCCTCGTAGACGACGACCACCGCAACCTGAGCCGGGCCGAGTTCCTCGGCGATCATCGACAGGTCGTCGGCGTCCAGGATCCCGGACTCGATCCCGTCGAACACGTGCGGGTCGAAGCCGTCGGTGACCAGCCCGTCCAGGCGCAACGGGGTAGCGGCGCCGCCGGCCTGTCCGATCACTTCCAGGTCGAGCAACTCGATGTCGCCGCGCTGTGCCCTCGCCAGCAACAGCGCAAGGCCGGGCGCGATGTCGGCGTCGGCTCCGAAGGCGAAGACCACGATGTTGATCGGTCCACAGAAGTTCGCAGTTGCCACGCGCCGAGTCTAGGGAAGTCGCGCGTTCGCCAGGCCGTTCTTGGCAGATTTTCAGGCCTTCGAGGTGTTTCCCGGCCGGGTCGCCGCGCCTTGAAGGGCGACCGGCCCCCCGATATGGGGATATGCTCCGTCGACCCAGTGAATAGCTCCGGCCCCATTCATTCTCCCAGAGCCCCTTCGCCCGGTGCATTTCGGGGCGGCGGAACCCGGGAAGGGCGGCCGTCCCCTCCGATCGTGGCGGCTGGAAATCCCTCCTTTCCGGGGGATCGGTCACTACCCCGCCCACGCCGGTGCGGGACCGCTATTCTCGGGACGACGCGACGAGGCGATGAGCGGAGAGAACGCTGTGGTGCGAGCCAGGATCGGGGTGGTGGACGACCACCCGTCGGTGCTCCTGGGGCTGGCCAGCATCCTCAATGCACAGCCCGATATGCACCTGACCGCCGCCGCGGGGACGGTCGCCGAACTGCTGGAGCAGGTGGACCGGTTCGACCTGGTGCTGCTCGATCTCATGCTGGCCGACGGTTCCCGGCCGGCGGCGAACCTCAGGGCGCTGGCGCCGCTCGGCATTCCGGTACTGGCCTACACCAGCGGTGACCGGGCGTCGCTGATTCGGGAGGCGGCCCGGGCCGGCGCCGCGGGAATGGTGCGCAAGTCCGAACTGCCGTCCGTGGTCGTCGACGCGGTCCGTGCCGTGTTGCGCGGCGAGGTCGTCGCCACGGCGGACTGGGCGGCCGCCCTGGACTCCGACTCCGGCTTCGTCAGCGCCGAGCTCAGCCGGCGCGAGGCCGAGGTGCTCGCGCTCTACGCCGCCGGGGAGACCGCCGAGAGGGTCGGGCGGCAGCTGTTCATCACGCGCGAGACGGTGCTCGACCACATCCGCCGGATCCGGGCCAAGTACGCCGCGGTGGACCGGCCCGCCCGTACCAAGATCGACCTCTACCGGCGTGCGGTCGAGGACGGCATCGTGCCGACACGTGACTGACGCGGTCCCGGACCGGGGCATCTGGGCCGCGGACCGGCAGCTCGGCTGGCTGATGTCCCTGGGCGGGGTGGTGCTGATCGCCACCTACACCAGCGGTGCGATGGCCGACTGGGACGCGTTCGCGACCTGGTGGAACGTCGGCGGTGTCCTCGTCCTGTCGATCATCTGCGGCCTGGCCGTCGCGGGCCGCGTGCTGCCCCACCGGGTGCTCCGGGCCGGGTGGATGGTGGCGCCGGCTCTCGGTGTCGTGCTGCTGGCAACGTGTTTCGCCGCCTACCGCGGCCCCGGGGACGCCGCCGCGCTGCCCTGGCTCTGGACGGTCGAGGCGGTGCTGGTCAGTTATCCGGTGCTGTGGCTCCGGCCGTTGGGTGCCGTCCTGTTCGCGCTGACCTCCGCGTCCCTGCCGGCGCTGTCGGGGCTGCTCTTCCTCGGCGGGATTCCGCAGCTGGTCGTGAGCAGCACGCCGACCCATCTGAGCAACCTGGGGTTCGTCGCCGTCTTCCTGGGTGTTCGTCGGCATGTGGCCCGGCTGCGGGCGGCGGAGGCGCTGGCCGAGCGGCGGGAACTGGACCGTGCCCGGGCGGCCGCCCGCGCGCGGCACCGGGAGGTGCTCGCCCGGCTGGTGCACGATGAATTGCTGTCCGTGTTCAGCGCGGCCATGGTCCTCTCCGGTCCGGCACCGGTGGCCGTGCGCGCCGAGGCCCGGGAGGCACTCGTCCTGCTCGAGCGGGCGGCGTCCACCGACGGGGCGGACGACCGGCCGCGGACCACGCGCGAGGCGCTCGCCGAGCTGGTCGCGCTCGTGCAGGCGATCGACGCCGAGTGTGCGGTGCGCGCCGAGTCGGGCCCGGGAGCGGTGCCCTCGGCGGTGGTGGACCGGGTCGGCCGGGCGGCCGCCGAGGCGCTGCGCAACAGCGTGCGCCATGCGGGGCCGGGGACGGCGCGGAGCGTCGAGCTGCGGGTGTATCCGGAGCTGGTCCGGTTCGTCGTGCGCGACGACGGTGCCGGCTTCGATCCGGACGGCGTCGACCCCGCCCGGCTCGGCGTCCGGCAGAGCATTCTCGGCCGCATGCGGGCCCTGGACGGCGGACGCGCGGAACTCCGCTCGGCCCCCGGATCCGGAACGGAGGTGCTCGTGGAATGGACGACGTGACGCCGACGGGTACCGAGGCGACCGAGCTGGGCGGCTCGTTCGCGCGCTGGGCGCTGATCGCGATCTGGCTGCTGAGCCTGGCCTGGGGGATCGCCACCGGCGTCTTCGCCGAGCTGGAGCCGCTGGACGTCCTGCCCTACCTCACCCTGCTGATCGGCGGGTATCTGCTCACCAGGCCCGGCAATCAACCCTTGTCGCCGCCGCGCGCGATCGGCGTCGTGGTGGCCGCGCTGGCCTCCGACATCTTCGTGCTGGCGGCGCTGACGGTGGTGCAGGAGTCCTGGCTGGTCAGCCTGGCCTACTACCTGGTCGCCCTGCTGATCGCCCGCGGCAACTCGATCATCGGCGGCATCGGTGCGGCCGTCACCCTCGGGTACGGCCTGGCCTGGGCGATCCTGGCCGGGGCGACCCCCGAGGCCACCTTCCGGCTGCTGGCGCTGCCGGTCATCGCGATCGTGGTCGGCAGCCTGTGGCGGGTGGTGTTGCGCCGCCTGGTGGCCCGCGAACGTCGCCATCGCGTGGACGCGGCCCTGGCCGACCGGCAGACCCGGGCAGCGGCGGAGGCGGTCGAGGCCAACCGTCGCGAGTGCGCCGAGATCGACGCTCAGGCCGGTCCGCTGCTGGAGCGGATCGCGGCGGGGGAGCCACTGGAGGACCTCCGGGTGGATCTGCGGGTCGCCGAGGGGGCGATCCGGGATCGGATCCGTTCGCCCGGGCTGCGGCTGCCGGCACTGGTGGAGGCCATCGCGGAGCGTCGGCGGGCCGGCGTCGACGTGCTGCTGCTGGGTGAGCAGGAGGACGCCGAGGAGCGGCCGTCCGAGGCGTGCCTGGCGGCCATCGGCCGGGTGATCGCGCAGGCCGACGCGGGGCGGGTCACCGTCCGGATCCTGCCGCCGGGACGGGACGCGGCGGCCTCGGTGGTGCAGCAGCACGGCGACCGGGTGCAACGCACCATGATCGCGGCCGACGGGACGGTGCTGGCGCGGCTGTGACGCCGGCCGAGGGATCGCTCGGCACGCGAGACAGCCGCAGCCCGCTGCGCGGTCCGCACTCAGGAGGCGGCGAAGATCTGCCCGATCGGTTCGCGCTTCTCGGCCTGGAAGCGGTCCTCCGTCCGCCCGCGGGCCCAGTAACCCGACAGCGAGACCTGCGAGCGTTCCAGGCCGCGCTCGTCGAGCAGCGCACGCCGCAACGCCTTCATCGATTCCCGCTCGCCGTGCGCGAACACGTCCACGTGGCCGTCGCGCCACTCGATCCCGCGGACGGCCTCGGCCAGCCTCTCCGTCCGGTGGTCCGGGTCGACGATCCAGCGCACCGAGACACCGGCCGGTGCGGCCAGCTCGAGCACCGCGTCCTCGGACTCGACCTCGAGCAGCGCGACGCCGACCGCCGACTCGGGCAGTGCCGCCAGGCCCGCCGCGATCGCCGGCACCGCCGACAGGTCGCCCGCGAACAGGTACCAGTCCGCGTCGGGGTCCGGGCTGTACCCGCCGCCCGGCCCCATCAGGCTCAGCTGCGCGCCGGGCTCGACCGTGGCCGCCCACGGCCCGGCCAGGCCCTCGTCACCGTGCACGACGAAGTCGATGTCGAGCGTCCGGGCGTCATGATCGAGCCGGCGCACCGTGTAGGTGCGGGTCACCGGACGGGAATCCGGGGGCGGGGTCGCGAACTTCAGCTTGACGTACTTGTCGGTCTCGGGCCGGTCGCCGAACAACGCGAATCCGTCCCCGCCGAGCCGCACGCGCACCAGGTGGGGACTCAGCCGGTGCGTCGAGACGACCTCGAGTTCGATGGTGGGACGTGGGGGCCGGGATGAGGCTGCCAACGTGACGCGCTCCTTTTCGGGTGAAGGTAAGGCTAACCTTAGGTGCCTGCGTCCGGGTCCACCCGGCATCTCACCACCACCGTCCGGAGGGTTCACCCACCGCCTTGTAGGCTGGCCGGCATGTCGACGGACACGATCGCCCGGCACGCCCGGAGGCTGAACGGCATCCCGTCCCAGCCCGATCTGGCCGCCCCGCTTCCCAAGCGCATCCTGACCAACTACTGGACCTGGGTCGGCCTCGGCTTCACCCTGATCTACGCGGTCGCGCTGTGGTCGCAGTACGCGCTGATGACGGCCGACATCCCCGTGCGCGACGGCGTCGTCCCGGGCATGAACCACTCGGCGATCCGGGACTCGTTCTGGTACGCCATGCCGACGCTGATCTTCTGGATCGTGGTCTTCGTGGTCGCCGACCGGTTCCGTCCGCAACGCCTGCTGCTGTGGTGGCTGGCGCTCGGCTGGGGTGCCTGCGTGGCCACCTTCCTGTCGCTGCACATCAACACCTGGGCGTCCGAACAGCTGTCGATCGTGGCGGCCGGCACCCAGGCCGATCCCACCACGGGTGCCCGCGCGGCGATCTACATCGCGCCGTTCGTCGAGGAGGCCACCAAGGCCACCGTGCTGTTCTGGATCGCGATGCTGGTGCGCTACCAGCTGGTCACCAAACTCAGCGGTGTGGCGCTCGCCGGGCTGTCCGCGGCCGGGTTCGCGTTCACCGAGAACATCATCTACTACGCCCGCGCGATCATGTATTCGAGTTCGCAGATCAGCACCGGCGACGCCGAGGCGGCCGTGATCGAACTGGTCTGGCTGCGCGGCTTCTACACCGCCTTCGGGCATCCGCTGTTCACGATGATGGCCGGGCTCGGGCTGATGGTCGCGCTGCGCACCCACAGCAAGGTGGTCCGGATCCTGGCCCCGCTGATCGGCTTCCTGCTGGCCGCGCTGCTGCACATGATGTTCAACTCCCAGGCCACGTTCGCGCAGGGCCCGATGCGGCTGGTGATGTACTTCGCCGTCGCCCTGCCACTGGTCGCGACCGCGGTGATCTATGTGGTCCGGCAGCTGTTCACCGAGAGCCGCCGGATCCGCTCCCGGCTGACCGACTACGTCCGGATGGGCTGGCTCACCGAGGTCGATCCGGAGACCACCTCGCGGGTCCGCCGCCGCGCCTGGGCACTGATGGTGGCCGCCACCCGAGGCTGGGGTGTCCTGCGCGCCACGCTCAGCCTGCAACGCACGCTCACCGAGCTGGCGCACCTGCGGGACGCCGAAGTCACCGGAGTGATCGACGCGGCCGGCCAGCGCCGGGCGACCGAGCTGTTGTTCCAGGCCCGCTCGCTGCGGGGCCTCGCGATCGACGATCCGCGCGGGCAACGACTGAGCCTGCCGGCGCTGCGCAAACCCAAGCCGGTCGACTATCCGCCGCCGAGCTACCCGGGACCTGCCGGACTGGGCGGCAACTGGCCTGCTGGACCGGGCGCGGCACCACTAGGATCGCAGACGTACTCCAGAGTGGACCCCACCTGGGGGCCACCTCCCGGGTAGGAGAACCATGAGCGCTGGCCGACTGGCGAGTTCGCTCAGGGTGCTCACGGACGCCCTCGAGGCAACCCGGTTGCCGCTCGAGTTGCCGGGGGTCGCACTCGCCCGCGCACTGCGCCGCGAACAGCTCGCCCAACTGGACGACTACGTGCTGCCCCGGCTGGAACGCCTGGACGCGCCGTTGCTCGCCGTCATCGGCGGATCGACCGGTGCCGGCAAGTCCACCCTGGTCAACTCGATGATCGGACGGACGGTGAGCCGCCCCGGCGTGATCCGGCCGACCACCCGCTCACCGGTCCTGGTGCACCATCCCGACGACGCGCACTGGTTCGGGCCCGAACGGATCCTGCCCGGCCTGGCCCGCAGCCTGGAGGCGGCCAACGACACCCGGACGCTCCAACTGGTCGCGGAACCGTCCCTGCCGCCGGGTCTGGCGGTGCTGGACGCGCCCGACATCGACTCGGTGGTGGCCGAAAACCGCGCCCTGGCCACCCAGCTGCTGGCAGCGGCCGACCTGTGGCTGTTCGTCACCACGGCCGCCCGCTACGCCGACGCCGTCCCCTGGGACTACCTGCGCTCGGCCGTCGAACGCAGCGCCGCGCTGGCCGTGGTGCTGCAGCGGGTCCCGCCGGCCGCGATGACCGAGGTGCCGGCGCATCTGGGCCAGTTGATGGCCGATCGCGGGCTCGGCGATTCGCCGCTGTTCGCGGTTCCGGAGACCGTCACCGACGCCGAGGGGCTGCTGCCCGCCTCGGCCGTCGCGCCGATCCGCGGCTGGCTGGCGGCCCTGGCCGCCGACACCCGGGCCCGGACGGCGGTCGTGCTGCAGACCCTCGACGGCGCGCTCGGCGCGCTGTGCCGCAACGCGCCCACCATCGCCCGTGCCGTCGACGAGCAGAGCACCGCCCTGGAGCGGCTCCGCGACGACGCCGAGGGTGCCTACCGGGAGGCCGCCCGGACCGTGCAGGTGCAGACCGCCGACGGCACCCTGCTGCGCGGCGAGGTGCTCGCCCGCTGGCACGATTTTGTGGGCACCGGCGAGTTCTTCCGGGCGCTGGAGCAGAAGATCGGCTGGCTGCGTGACCGGCTGGTGGCGGCGGTCCGCGGCGAACCGCGGCAGGCCAACGACGTGAAACTGGCGGTCGAGTCGGGCATGGAGGTGCTGATCCGCGAGCAGGGCGCGGCCGCCGCCGAACGGGCCGACGCCGCCTGGGCGAACGACCCGGCCGGACGCCACCTGCTCGCCGCCCATCCCGACCTCAGCCGGGCCTCCGCCGAGTACGGAGCGCAGGTCGCGCTGGCGATCCGCAATTGGCAGTCGGACGTGCTCGAGCTGGTCACGGGCGAGGCCGGCAGCAAGCGGTCCCGGGCCCGGTTCTTCGCGCTCGGCGCCAACGGGGTCGGGGTCGCGCTGATGATGGTGGTGTTCTCCGCGACCGGCGGGGTGACCGGGGCCGAGGTCGGCATCGCTGGCGGAACCGCGCTGCTGGCCCAGCGGGTGCTGGAGGCGGTGTTCGGCGAGGACGCCGTCCGCCGGCTGGCGAAGCGTGCCAAGGAGGACCTGGACGCCCGGGTGGAGGCCCTGATGGCCGGCGAGCTCGCGCGCTACGAGATCGCCCTGGACGAGTTGGGCGTCCAGGCCGACACGGCCGACGAGATCCGGCGGGCGGTGGCCGAGGTGGAAGGGGCGCGCAGCAGCGATCCCCGGTTGCAGGCGCCGGATGCCGCTCCGGCCCTCGAAGCGGGCACCGCCACCCAACTCACGGGCCCGGATCAATCGGGCGGCGAAACCCTGATGGCCGAACTGCTGCCCGGGGAAGCCGGGGAGGGGTCGTGAGCCGCAGCCTGACCGAGCGGCTGCGGGCGCTCGACCGCGCGGTCGCGCTGAGCAGTGGACGGTCGTCCGACGAGGTGGTCGAGCGGGCGGCCGCCGTCCTCAGGCGGGCCGGTGAGCGGGTCGCCTTCTCGGGCGATCACACGGTGGTGGCGCTGGCCGGGGCCACCGGTTCGGGCAAGTCGTCCACGTTCAACGCGCTCAGCGGCACCGAACTCGCCTCCGCCGGTGTGCGCCGGCCGACCACGTCGAAGGCGATGGCGGTCGCCTGGGGAACCGAGCTGCCGGGCGATCTGCTGGACTGGCTCGACGTGCCGCGGCGCCACCTGGTGCCGTCGAAGGGGACCGAGCTGGCCAACCTGGTCCTGTTGGACCTGCCCGACCACGACTCGACCGAGACCAGCCACCGGGTCACCGTGGACCGGCTGGTGCCCCTGGTGGACATGCTGATCTGGGTGGTCGATCCGCAGAAGTACGCCGACGCGGCGCTGCACGACCGATACCTGCGGCCGCTCGCCGGGCACGCGGCCGTGATGCTGGTGGTGCTGAACCAGTCGGACCGGCTCACCGCCGCCGAACTCGACCAGGCCATGGGCGACCTGCGACGGCTGCTCGATTCGGAGGGGCTGGGCAAGGCGGGCCTGCTGGCGGTGTCGGCGCTCAAGGGAACCGGGGTGGCCGAACTGCGGGCCGTGATCGCGCGCGCGGTCGCGGACAAGCGGATGGTCGGCGAGCGGGTCGCCGCCGATGTTTCCCGGGCGGCCGGGGAACTGGCCGCCGAACTCGGGTCGGCACCCACCCCGAAACTCGACCGGAAGCGTCGCGAGCCCCTGATCGATGCCCTGGCCGAGGCGAGCGGGGTTCCGGTCGCCGTCAGGGGGGTGCGGAACGCGGTGCGCCGCCGGGGCCGGCTGGCCACCGGCTGGCCGTTCATCAGCTGGGTGGGACGGCTGCGGCCCGACCCGCTGCGCGCACTGCGGCTCGACCAGAACCGCCGCGAACTGGCACCGACGGCGATCAGCCGGACGTCGTTGCCGGGTGCCAGCTCGGTGCAGCGCTCCCGGCTGGACAGCGGCCTGCGCGAACTGGTGGACGCCACCGCCACCGATCTGCCGCGCGGCTGGGCGGCCGCGGTGCGGACGGCGGTGCGCGGCCAGGAGGGGTTGCTGCTCGACCGGCTGGACACGGCGATCGCCGGCGCCGACCTGCAGCTCACCAAGGGCTCGGCCTGGTGGGGACTGGTGCGGGGGCTGCAATGGGTGCTGATGGTCGCCGCGGTGGCCGGTGGACTGTGGACCCTGCTGATGGCGTTCGCGCCGGCGCTCGGCCTGGTCGGCCTGCCCACGGTGCACTGGTGGGGCTGGCCGGCGCAGTTGTTGCTGTTCGGCGGCGGGGTGGTCGGCGGGCTGCTGCTCGCGGGCCTCTCGGCGCTGGGCGTCTCACTGGGCGCCCGGGCCGCCGCGAATCGGGCCGAACGCATCCTGCATCAGGCGATCGGCGAGGTCACCGACAGCGAGCTGATCGCGCCGGTGCAGGCGGAGCTCGACCGGCACCGGCGGGCGGTCGAGGCGGTGCGCGAGGCCCGCTGAGCCTTCGATCCGCCGATGGGCGCCGGAGCGAGCGGGCCCAGCTGGGGTCGCGCAGTAGGCGCAGATCGGTGGATCGAGGCTGAGGCGTCGTCGCCCGGTGGGGCTCGATTCTGAACACTCCGGCGCCGGTGGTGCCCAGACTGAGGGTGACGAACACCACCGACTCAAGGAGGCAGTCCATGGATGCCCTGATCACCGTCACCGGCAATGTCGGCAGCGACATCGAGGTCCGCACCGACGACACCAACGAATGGGCCTATGCGGCCTTTCGGCTGGCCTGCACGCCCCGGATCAACCGGGGCGGCAACTGGCGCGACGCCGAGACCACCTGGCTGAACGTGAACTGCCGCAACCGGGCACTGTCGCTCAACCTGAAGGCGAGCCTGGGCAAGGGTGACCCGGTGATCGCCACCGGCCGGCTGACCACCTGGAGCTGGACCAACAAGGAGACCGGTGAGGTGCAGGAGCGGCTGGTGCTCGAGGCGACGGCGGTCGGCCACGACCTGACTCGCGGCACCGCCACCTTCAAGCGGGCAGAACGCAGCGCCCCCGAACCGGTGTCCGACGAGGTACCCGGCGTGTTCAGCGATCCCGACGAAGCCGCGGCCGAGGAGCGGTCGGCGGCCTGAGGCGAGCCGGCCGCTGACTCATCGCTGGCCGAGCCAGGTGGCTGGGTTTCCGCGCGCCCGGCTTCCCAGTGCACCCAGCTGGTGCCGCTCGCTACGGCGCCCATCGGCGGATCGAGGGTCAGTCGCGGGTGAGCCGCCGGTGCTTGCTGGCGTGCGGGCGGGCCGCCTCGACGCCGAGGCGGGCGATCTTGTTCTCCTCGTAGTCGGCGAAGTTGCCCTCGTACCAGAACCAGTTGGCCTCGTTGTCGTCGTTGCCCTCCCAGGCGAGGATGTGCGTCGCCACCCGGTCCAGGAACCACCGGTCGTGCGAGATCACCACGGCGCAGCCGGGGAACTCCAGCAGGGCGTCCTCCAGCGACTGCAGCGTCTCGACGTCCAGGTCGTTGGTCGGTTCGTCGAGCAGCAGCAGGTTGCCGCCCATCTTGAGCGTGAGCGCCAGGTTCAGCCGGTTCCGTTCACCGCCCGACAGCACGCCGGCCAGCTTCTGCTGGTCGGGGCCCTTGAACCCGAAGGAGGCCACGTAGGCCCGCGACGGCATCTCGAAGCTGCCGACCTTGATGTGGTCCAGGCCGTCCGAGACCACCTCCCAGACGTTCTTCGACGAGTCGATCCCGCCGCGGGACTGATCCACGTACGAGATCTGGACGGTCTTGCCCACATCGAGGCTGCCGGCGTCCGGCTGCTCCTCGCCGACGATCATCTTGAACAGCGTGGTCTTGCCGACGCCGTTCGGGCCGATGATGCCGACGATGCCGGCCCGGGGAAGCGTGAACGACAGGTTGTCGATCAGCACCCGGTCGCCGAAGCCCTTGGTGAGCTTCGTGGCGTCCAGCACGTCGGAGCCCAGGCGGGGACCCGGCGGGATGTTGATCTCGGCCAGGTCCACCTGGCGGTTGCGCTCCGCCTCGGCGGCGAGCTCCTCGTAGCGGGCCAGCCGGGCCTTGTTCTTCGCCTGCCGGGCCTTCGGGTTGGCCCGCACCCACTCCAGCTCCTTCTCCAGGATCTTGGCGCGCTTGGCGTCCTTCTTGCCCTCGATCTGCAGCCGCTGCCGCTTGGTCTCGAGATAGGTGGAGTAGTTGCCCTCGTAGGGGTGCAGCCGGCCGCGGTCGATCTCGCAGATCCACTCGGCCACGTTGTCCAGGAAGTACCGGTCGTGGGTGACCGCCAGCACCGCGCCCGGGTAGGACTTGAGGTGACCCTCGAGCCAGTTCACGCTCTCGGCGTCCAGATGGTTGGTGGGCTCGTCCAGCAGCAGCAGGTCGGGCTGCTGCAGCAGCAGCTTGCACAGCGCCACCCGGCGCCGCTCGCCGCCGGACAGCACATCCACGACGGTGTCGCCGGGCGGGCACTGCAGGGCGTCCATCGCCTGCTCGAGCTGGGACTCCAGGTCCCAGGCCTGCCGGTGGTCGAGTTCCGTCTGCAGGTTGCCCATCTCTTCCATGAGCGCGTCGAAGTCGGCATCCGGCTCGGCCATCTCCATGCCGATTTCGTTGAACCGATCGACCATGCCCTTGGTCTCGGCGACGGCCTCCTCGATGTTCTCCATCACCGTCTTGCCCTCGGTCAGCGGCGGCTCCTGCAGCAGGATGCCGACCGAGGCGCCCTTCTTCAGGAAGACGTCGCCGTTGTCGGACTGGATCAGGCCCGCCATCAACTTGAGCATGGTCGACTTGCCGGCACCGTTGGGGCCGACGACGCCGATCTTGGCGCCCTCGAAGAACGACATGGTGACGTTGTCGAGCACCAGCTTCTCGCCCAGCTTCTTGCGGACGTTGTGCATGGTGAACACGAACTCAGGCATACGGAAACCTCACCGGGTGGGAGAGTAGGAAACAAACGCCCACGAGTATAACGATCGGGGCGACGGGCTTCGTCCGGGTCAGGCGTCCTGGGCGTCGAGCACGGCCTGCATGGCCCGGCCCAGCGCCTCGAAGTCGTCCGGGTCGACCACGTCGACCAGGACCTCGCGCACCGACGCGACGTGATACGGAGCGGCCTGTTTGAGCAGGGTGAGACCGTTCGCGGTGAGCACGGCGATCACGCCGCGACGGTCCTGCGGGCAGCTCTTGCGCAGGATCAGGCCCTTGGCCTCCATCCGGGCAACCGTGTGGGTCAGCCGCGAGCGCGACTGCCGCACCCTGTCGGCCAGTTCCGACATCCGCATCTCGAGCTGCTCGGCCTCGGACAGGTTGACCAGGATCTCGTACTCGCCCAGATCGAGCCCGAAGGGCCGCAGTTCGGTGTCGAGCCGCTCGTTGATCCGGCTGACGCCGGCCAGGAAGTCCCGCCAGATCCTCTGCTGCGCGGCAGTCAGCCATTCGATGCCGGCCGTCTGTGTCACAAGGCTGACTTTAACACCGCTCGTTGAACGGTCAATCGAATGTCACGGGGATGAACCGGACTCCCTCCGGCCGGGGCCGGCGGAGTGCAGAGACGAGCCCGCCGCGGCGAGGCCTCACGCCGGAAACTGGGAGGTCTCCCCTAGAATGGGCCAACATTCGGCACCAGCGACGCTGCCAACGATAGGGGAGTGACATGAGCACCGAGGCCATTCTGCAAGGCAAGCCCCAATCGGTGGGCGATCTGCTCGACTGGCGCGTGGAACAGACGCCCCACACCGAGGCGTTCCGGTACCCGGACGCGGCCGAGAACT
This sequence comes from Micropruina sp., assembly GCA_018055925.1. Taxonomy (GTDB): domain Bacteria; phylum Actinomycetota; class Actinomycetes; order Propionibacteriales; family Propionibacteriaceae; genus Micropruina. The sequence goes on along the minus strand of JAGPGQ010000021.1, from coordinate 9,674 downwards.
GGATATCGCTGACCTGGACGGAGACTAGGCAACGGGTCCACGAGGTGGCCGCCGGACTGCTGTCGCTGGGGGTCGGACGTGAGGAGCGGGTCGCGATCGCGTCGGCCACCCGGATCGAATGGGTCCTGGCCGATCTCGCGATCAGCGCGATGGGTGCCGCCACCACCACCGTCTACCCGAACACGACGACGGACGACTTCCGCTACATCGTCGGTCATTCCGCCTCGAAGGTGGTGATCGCCGACAACGCCGACCAGGTGGCCAAGCTCGACCCGGACGACGACCAGGTGGCCGCGGTCGTCCTGTTCGACGGCGAGGGGGACGGCGACAGGGTGCTCACCTGGCAGCAGCTGATCGACCGGGGCCGGCAGCGGCTCGCCGACGATCCCGCCTGCGTGGACGCCGCCCGCGAGGGCGTGGGCCTCGACAGCCTGGCCACGCTGATCTACACCTCCGGAACCACCGGACGTCCCAAGGGCGTCGAGTTGACCCAGCGCAACTGGATCTACGAGGGCTTCGCGGTCGAGGAGCTGGAACTGATCAGTTTCAACGACCTGCAGTATCTGTGGCTGCCGCTGTCGCACGTCTTCGGCAAGTGCCTGCTCGCGATCCAGCTCGCGATCGGCTTCGCCTCGGCGGTGGACGGCCGGATCGACAAGATCGTGCACAACCTGGGCGTGACCAAGCCGACCTTCATGTGTGGAGCCCCGCGGATCTTCGAGAAGGTGCGGGCCACCGTGCTGTCGTCCAATTCGACCGGCGCCAAGGGTGCCATCGCCCGTTGGGCGTTCTCGGTCGGACGCCGCAGCCACCCGTACCGGCTGGCCGGTCGGCCGTTGCCCGGTCTGCTCAAGGTGCAGTACGCGATCGCCGACAAGCTGGTGTTCCACAAGCTGCGCGAGCGGCTCGGCGGGCGGATGCGGTTCATGGTCTCGGGCTCGGCCAAGCTGAACAAGAAGGTGCAGAGCTGGTTCTATTCGGCGGGGCTGGTGATCGTCGAGGGCTACGGCCTGACCGAGACCACCGCGTTCTCGTTCGTGAACCTGCCCAGCGAACCCCGCTTCGGCAGCGTCGGCCGGGTGGCTCCGGGCTCCGAGGTGAAGCTCGCCGACGACGGCGAGGTGCTGCTGCGCGGCGGTGGCGTCATGCGGGGCTATCACGACGCACCCGAGGCGACCGCCGAGGTGCTGGTCGACGGCTGGTTCCACACCGGCGACATCGGGCAGCTCGACAACGGGAACCTGACGCTCACCGACCGCAAGAAGGACCTGATGAAGACCTCCGGCGGCAAGTACGTCGCCCCGCAGAAGGTCGAGGGTGCCCTGGTCGCGGCGATCCCGTTCGTCAGCCAGGCGGTGATCGTCGGCGACGGCCGCAAGTACATCTCGGCGCTGCTGACCCTCGACGCCGACAACGCCCAGCGTTGGGCCGAGGCGCACGGCATGGCCGGCGCGAGTTACGACGAGATCGTGCGCAGCGAGAAGATCCGCGAGGCGGTGGAGCCGCTGGTCGCGAACGCGAACGCGACCCTGGAGCGTTGGGAGACCGTGAAGAAGTTCACCATCCTGCCGCACGAGTTCAGCGTCGACGAGGGCGATGTGACCCCCAGCATGAAGATCCGCCGCTCCGCGATCGCCAGCCGGTTCGCCGACGAGATCGACGCCATGTACGAGCGTGACCCGCACGACGACGACGAATGAGACCGGCCGCGGTCATCCGGGTACCGGTGCGCTGGGTCGACCTGGACGCCCAGGGGCACGTCAACAACGCCGTGGTCGCGGACTATCTGCAGGAGGCCCGCGTCCGGTTCCTGCTCGACGGGCCGAACGCGCAACTGCTCGGCAACGGCACGCTGGTGGTCGGGCACCAGGTCGAGTACCTGGCGCCGGTGTTGTTCCGGTCCGACCCGGTCGAGGTGCGGCTCTGGGTCGGTGACGTGGGCGCCTCCCGGTTCACCATCGGCTACGAGGTGCTGCAGGACGGCGTCCCGGTCGCCCGGGCGCGCACCGTGCTGTGCATCTTCGACTTCGCACAGGGACGTCCGCGCCGGATGACGCCCGAGGAGCGCGGCTGGTTCGTCGCGCACAGCTCCCCACTGGAACCGTTGCGGCACGTGGAGCGCTGGCGGCCGGGCCCGTCCGCCTTCGCCGTGCCGCTGAGCGTCCGCTGGACCGACCTGGACGCCTACGGGCACGTGAACAACGTCCGGTTCTTCGACTTCGTCGCCGAGGCCCGGCTGCGGATGGCGGCCCGAGCGGACGAGGGCCCGGAGGCTGACCAGTCGCAGCTGTGGATGGTGGCCCGGCAGGACGTCGACTACCTGGCCCAGCTGGACCACCGGCTGCAGCCCTATTCGACCCGGGTCGCGGTCGCGGACGTGGGCCGCACGTCGATGACGCTGGTCGCCGAGGTGACCGACCCGGACGCCGGCACCGTCCATGCCCGGACCCACACGGTGATCGTCTGCGGCGACCGCGCCGGCCGTCCGGTCCCCGTCCCGGACGCGCTGCGCGCCGCGGCCGGCCGGTGGCCGGCCACCCCCGTCGCGAGCCGCCGGGCGGTGCCCGGCCGGTAAGGTGTTCCGGGCGCTGTGAGCGGCCGGTGACGCGACCCGGCCGCCGGGAGGGAGTACGAAGGTGGATCCCGAAACGGGTCCGGTCTGGGTCGTCGGGATGTCGGTGGTGCTGACCGTGGCGGTGGGCTGGGTGATCAGCGCGATCGCCCGCGGGCTGCTGCAGGGCCGGGCTCGGCTCGGCCGGGCGGCCTCGATCGTGATCTCGATGCTGGGATCGGCCGCCGGGCTGCTGCTCACCGGCTGGCTGCTGCCCGACGCGACCCTGCTGAGTCCGCTGACGCTCGCGCTCGCGTTGGCGTTCTCGGTGGCCGGCATGGCCGGCTACGCCGCGATCGCGGCCCACTTCCAGCGTCCGCAGCGGGCCACGCTCGCCGAACTGGTCGCGGCCGGGGAGTCGTCCCGGGTCGAGTTCAAGTCGACCGCGCGGGTCAATCTGCACACCGGCAAGCGCGATGACCGGATGGAGCAGGTGGTCGCCAAGACGGTGAGCGCCTTCCTCAACGCCGACGGCGGATCCCTGGTCATCGGTGTGGACGACTTCGGTAAGCCGCTGGGGCTGGCACGCGATCTGGCCACCCTCAAGGCGCCGGACGCGGACCGGTTCGAGTTGTGGCTGCGCGATCACCTGACCGGTGCGCTGGGCCAGAACGCCGCGGCCCTGGTCGAGGTCGACTTCGACGCGCTGGAGACCGACGAGGGCGAGGCCCTGGCCTGCCGGCTGACCTGCCGTCCGTCGCCCCGCCCGGTCTACCTGAAGCCGGGACGGAACGCCGCCCCGGAGCTGTGGGTGCGCACCGGCAACTCCACCCGCCAGCTGGGCGTGGACGAGGCCACCGAGTACGTGATGCATCGCTGGCCGCTGAACCTCGGCTCGACGATCGCCGCCCAGTTCCGGGCGGCGGTCCGGTTCTCCGAGGAGCACTGACCGGCGCCGGCCGAGGCCGTGGGCGCACCGGGCCGGCGGCGGGCGGCGGCCAACCGGAGCGACCGGGGCGTACGGGCACCCATCGCCCGGACGGCGCGCACAAAACCACGGCTGGTCAGGCATGATGGCGTCGTGCCCGACGACGACGAGCTGGTGTTGATCACTCGAGTCGCGCGTGACTACTACCTGGAGGGCAGGACGCGCGTCGAGATCGCCTCGCGGCTCGGCACGTCCCGGTTCCGGGTGGCACGGCTGCTGGAACAGGCCCGGGACCTCGGCGTGGTGACGATCACGATCCGGCCCCACGGCCTCGTCGACCGGGAACTCTCCGCCCGGCTGCGGGATCGGTTCGGACTGGTCGACGCCCTCGCGGTCTGGGCCGAGAGCCATGACCGCGAGGAGCTCTACGGACAACTCGGCAAGGCCGCGGCCGGCTACCTGGTCCGGACGGTGACCCCGGACGACGTGCTCGGATTCGACACCGGCCGGTCGGTGGGCCGGATCGCGGACCATCTGGGGACGCTCCCGGCGTGCGACGTCGTCCAACTCTCCGGTCTGGGCGGCACCGTGCAGCTCAACGGCATGGAGATCCTCCGCCGTGTGGTCGACGTGAGCGGCGGCACCGCATATCCGCTCTATGCACCGCAGATCGCCCGCGACGCCGCCGCGGCCGACGTGTACCGGCAGCAACGCGAGGTGATCGAGGCCATGGAGCAGTACCGCCGGCTCACCCTCGCGATCATCTCGGTCGGATCCTGGGTTCCGTCGGCCTCCCAGGTGTACGACGGCCTGTCGCCCGCCGACCGCGAGCAGCTGCGGGCGGCCGGCGTGGTGGCCGAGACCTGCGGCTTCCTGTTCGCCGACGACGGCACGCCGATCGACGGGTTGACTGAGCGGCGCCTCGGCATTCCGCTCGACGACCTTTCCCGAGTCCCCAACGTGGTCGCGGTCGCGGGCGGAGCCGAGAAGGCGACCGCGATCCATGCGCTGCTGCGCTCGGGGATCCTGAACACCCTGATCACCGATGTGACCACGGCTCGGAGCCTCCTCCAGGAGGCCGGCGACAGCGCTTAGCCTCGATCCACCGATCTGCGCCTACTGCGCGACCCCAACTGGGCGCCCTGGCTGCGCCGGGCACGCTCGTCGTACGACCCGGTACGCCTTCGCGTGCCCGGCTGCCCAGTGCACCCCTCTGGTGCCGCTCGCTACGGCGCCCATCGGCGGATCGAGGCTTAGCGGTCTTGGTCTTCCTCCGGGTAGAACATCACCTTGCCGAAGATCTCCTTGCCGCCGATCAGCCGCTGGAAGACGTCCGGTCCCTCGCTGAGATTCAGCCGGTGGGTGATCATGTCCTCGATCCGCACCCGCTTGTCGCCGACCATCTCGATCGCATTGGGCCACTCCTTGCCCGGGAAGGGTGCCGACACGCAACTCCAGGTGCCCCGCACCGTGAGTTCGTAGCGCAGGATCCGCTCGAAGTAGAGCCGCGGCATGGGGACGTCCGCATACGGGATCCCCATCAGGATCACCTCGCCGCCCCGCTTGGGCAGGCCCAGCACCTGGGCGGCCGTGAGCGGGCTGCCCGCGGACTCGATGGCCAGGTCGACGCCCTCGCAGTATTCGGCGATCAGCTCGTGCACCTCCTTGCCGCGGTTGTTGATCGTGACGTCCGCGCCGAACTTCCGGGCGGTCTCGAGCTTCTCGTCGAGGATGTCGAACGCATAGATCGTCTTCGCGCCGAAGAGCCTGGCCCAGGCGATCGAGAGCAGGCCGAGGTTGCCGCAACCGAGCACCGCGACATCGTCGCCCATCTGCAGGCCGGTCTGATACAGGCCGTGCAGCACGACCGTGGTCGGCTCCATCAGTGCACCCTCCTCGAAGCTCATCGTGGGGGCCATCGGAGTCAGGTTGATCGACGGTACCTTGACGTACTCGGCGTACGCGCCGGGCACCAGGGCACCGATCGCATTCAGGTTCGGGTGCTGCGACGGCATCCCGGCGGGGTGCTCGGAGCCCTTGTCGGGAACCATCGCCGGATTGCCCGCGACCCGGTCGCCGACCTTCACATTGGTGACCTCCGAACCGACCTCGACCACGTCGCCCGAGAACTCGTGGCCCCACGGCAGCCCGGGGATGTACGGCCCGAGCTTGCGGTAGCGGGAGATGTCCGAGCCGCAGACGCCCACCGCCTTCACCTTGACGATGGCCTCGTCGGGGGAGGTGAGGACGGGGTCCGCAACCTCCTCGTACCGAAGGTCCTGGATGCCCCAGAAGGTGAGCGCGTGCATATGGTGCCTACTTCCTCTCGTGTGCGGTGCCGGTGGATGCGAAGCCGGTCGGCGTCACCGTTGTCGCGGTCCGCCGAGTGACGTGGCCCGGCGATCGGTCCTCGTCATCCCGGTGATCGGTCCTCGTCATCCCGGGGATCGGTCCTCGTCATCCCGGGGATCGGTCCTCGTCATCCCGGCGGATGCCGGGATCTCGCACGTCCGCCCCGGCGACCGGTCCGCGTCCGGCCTACCTGTCCTGGTTCTCGCTCAGGATCTCGTCGGCCCGTTCGCCGACGTTCCCGAGAGGGTGAGTGAACAGGAAGTCTTCCCAGGAGTATCCGCGCAGCTGCATCAGCGCATACGCGACCGCGTCACCCCAGGCCGCCATCACCAGGGTGCTGCCCATGGCGATCGCGCCGCCGGGGTCACCCTCGCCGGCCGGCACGACGACCACCTGGTCGGCGGCGTCCACCAGCGGGGACGCGTCGCGGCAGGTGATGGCGATCACGGTTGCGCCGCGCTGCTTCGCCCGGGAGGCGAACTCGGTCAGCTCGCCGGTGCCGCCACCCTTCGAGAGGGCAATGACCACGTCACCCGGCGCGGTGGCGCCGAGGCTGCCGTGCAGGCCGGTGGTCGGGTCGAGGAACAGGGCCGGCGTGCCGCAGACGGACAGCAGGTGTGCGAGTCGGCGGGCCATCATTCCCGACGTGCCGGACGCCGCGGTGATCACCTTGCCCGTCATGCCCAGCAGGGTCCCGACGACCTCGCGGAAGGACTCATCGCCCACGAGCCCGGCCACGGCCGCGACGCCTTCCGCCTCGCGCACCACGAGGGCGCGCGACGCTCCGATGACCTCGTCGCTGATCGTTGTCGTCATGCTGTCTTCGTCCTCCTTCTCGGCGGACTGGCGCCGCCGTTCCTGCTGGTCATGCGTGGCGTCGCGGTGACCCGCGACCCCTCGGGACTCTCTTCGGTTGACTCCGAGGCGAATCCGACGCTCCTCGTAGGAGTCCACCCGATGAACTCCACGTGGCCGTACACCTGAGTCTCGATCCACCGATCTGCGCCTACTGCGCGGCCCCAGCCGGGCGCACCGGCTGCGCCGGGCACGCTCGTCGTCCGACCCGCGATTGCTGAAGACTACCCTCACATCTGAGCATCCACAAGCGCTCACTTGCTCTTGACGTGGTGCATGCGACTCCGGTTAGCTGAGCGTGTAGTCGGGTTCAGTTGCTCGGCTCTCGGTCGGGTGACAGTGCCGCCCGACCGAACTGCCGGTTCGGCGTAGAACCGGAGAGGAGTACCACAATGACCACCGACGCGCCGCTCGTGATAGCGGTCGATACGTCCACCACTGCAACCAAGGCGATCATCGTCGACCCCGAAGGCCGGGTGCTCGCGTCCGCACGCCGGGAGATCCCGCTCAAGCACCCTCGGACCAGCTACTACGAACACAACCCCCACGATTGGTGGACGACCACGAACGAGTCGGTGGGCGAGGCCGTCGGCGCCCTGCCGCCCGGTGAACGGGGCCGGATCGCGGCGATGGCGATCACCCATCAGCGCGAGACGTTCGCACCGTTCGACGCCAAGGGCAACCCGCTGCGCGAGGGCATCCTGTGGATGGACGGAAGGGCCGCGAAGCAGGTCCTGACCATCGGCAGCCCGGCGATCCATGCCCTGTCGGGAAAGCCGGCCGCCACCGCGATCGCGCTCTACAAGCTGGCCTGGCTCAAGGAGCACGAACCGGAGTCGCTGCGTAGGGCCGACAAGGTTGTCGAGGTCCACGGGTATCTGGTCTACAAGCTGACCGGGCAGTGGATCACGTCGGTGGCGTCGGCGGACTCGCTGGGCCTGTTCGACATCGAGAAGCAGGACTACGACCCCGGCCTGATGCTGATCGCGGGCGTGGACCGCGACCAGTTGAGCGACCTGAGGAAACCGGGCGAGATCATGGGGGAGATCGATCCCGCGATCACCCAAGGCTGGGGGCTGACCCAGACTGTCCCCCTGGTCGGCGGCATGGGCGACGGACAGGCGGCCGGTGTCGGGGCGGCCGCGGTGTCGGCCGACACCATGTACCTGAACCTCGGTACCGGGGTGGTGGCCGGGGTGCACGGACCCATCTACGCGTTCGGCAGTGTCTACCGGACGCTCGCCGCGGGCATTCCGGACTGGTACGACTTCGAACTCCCGCTCGACTCGGGTGCCTGGCTGGCGAGCTGGTTCCGGGAGAAGCTCGGCAACCCGGCGCTGGGCGGGGCCCCCGACCCCGAACTCGAAGCGGACGCGGCGGCGCTGCCCGTCGGCGCGCTCGGTCTCATCACGATGCCGTACTGGAACGGGGTCGGGTCGCCGCATTGGGATCCGATCGCTCGCGGCGCGATGATCGGCTGGCGCGGCATCCACGACCGGCCCGCGATGTACCGGTCGATCCTGGAGGCGATCGGCCTGGAGATGAGGTATTCCGTCGAGGGCCTGGAGGCGGAAACCGGAACCAAGGTCACCAAGGTGCGAGCGATGGGCGGGGGCACTCGGAGCCCGCTGTGGCGGCAGATCATGACCGACGCGTTGGGCGTTCCGATCACCACGTGCGTCGAGGACGAGATCTCCGCGATGGGTGCTGCGGTGGCAGCGATGTCGACCACCGGCGTCCACGGCCCACCCGACGTTGCGGCCTACGCGCAGAAGATGGCACGGCTGGGGAACACCACCTATCCCGACAAGGCGAACCACAAGCTCTACGGCGAGATCTCGAAGATCCAGCGGCGGATCTACCCGAAGCTCCGGAAGCTGAACAAGAAGATCCACAAGTACATGGAGCGTCACCCGGGCTGATTTTCCCGCCGGAATCTCCGGCCCCACTCCGAGAATGGAGATCCCGGGCGAGCCCGGGATGACGAGCCTCTGCCGAGCGTTCCTCGTCATGCAGGCGGACGCCGGCATCTTCCGTTCCGATCGGGAGTCCTGTGATGCGCAGAGATCCCGGGGCAAGCCCGGGATGACGGGACTCTGGCGAGCGTTCCTCGTCATCCAGGCGGACGCCGGCATCTTCCGTTCCGATCGGGAGTCCTGTGATGCGCAGAGGATCCCGGGGGGGGCAAGCCCGGGATGACGGGGTTCTGCCGAGCGTCCTTCGTCGTCCCGGCGTCCTTCGTCATCCTGGCGAACGCCGGGATCTCTCCGGGCGGCAAAGATCCCCCGTTGCACCGGGGACTCGACGGAGCACGCGCTCAGCCGAGCGCCCAGACGCGGTGATCGGCGGCGGACCGGATTTCCCAGTGGCTGGTGACGGTCGGATAGTGCCGGGAGGTGTGGGACGGCCCGGCGCCGAACACCTCCACGATCGAGCCGTCGACCAGGATCCGCGCGGCGTGTGTGGTCTGCGCGACGATCTCGCGCGTGCCGCGCTCCCGGTCGACCAGCGCGAGCTCGGCGGCGCCGTCTGCGGTCACCTCGAAGGCGCGCGCCCGAATCTCCCCGCCGGGTCCCGGCTCGAGCGGCGCGGTGCGGAGCCCGGCCAGTTCGGCGGCCGGACGGCTGACCAGCACGTCGCCCGACAATCCCAGTTCCCGCGGAAAGGTCAGGGTGCCGGCCCATCCAGCGGCCTCGATGTCGGCCGGCGAGCGGTGCGCACCCTCCCAGGCCCAGCCCCACAGCAGCACCCGCTCCGCTTCGACCAACACCTGGGGTGCGTAGAAGGAGTCGCCGTCGTCCACGCTGCCACCGGCGTGGGTGACGAAGCGCAGGCCGTCGCCCGAGGGAACCAGGTCGCCGACCAGGTAGCGCACTCCGACGAGCTGGTGGGCGGCGCCCGTCCCTCGCCACAGCGACAGCAGGACCACCCAGCGATCGCCCAGCCGGAACAGGTTCGGGCATTCCCAGATGTTCGCGGGTGCCACCT
>JAGPGQ010000185.1:5755-7726 GCA_018055925.1 Micropruina sp. | reverse complement strand
TGGAGTCGCTGCTGGCCGGACTGCCGGCGGTGGACCTGGTGCTGACCACCGGCGGGGTCTCGGCCGGGGCCTACGAGCCGCTGCGGCTGCTGGGCGCCGGCCTGGAGTTCTGCGCGGTGGCGATGCAGCCCGGCAAGCCGCAGGGCTACGGGACGGTGGACGGGGTCCCGCTGCTCGCCTTCCCCGGCAACCCGGTGAGCTCCTTCGTCTCGTTCCACGTCCTCGGTGTGCCCCTGCTGGACGCGCTGACCGGCGCCGTCCGCCGGCGGGTGCCCCGGTTCGCCCGGGCGGCCGCCGGCTGGCCCTCGCCCGAGGGTAGGCGGCAGTACGTGCCGGTGGCGGTGGAGGCGGACGGGTCGGTGGTGCGGCCCAGCCACGTCCGCGGTTCCGGGTCGCACCTGATCGCCTCGCTGCACCTGGCCGACGCCCTCGCCCTCGTGGGTGCCGAACGCACCCGGGTGGAGGCTGGCGACCGGCTCGAGCTCATGGAAGTCTGAGCGGATGCGGTTCACCCATCTCGACGATGCCGGCGCCGCCCGCATGGTCGACGTCACCAGCAAGCAGCCGACCGTCCGCGAGGCCACCGCCACCGGCCTGGTCACCTGCTCGGCCGCCGTGGTCGACGCGTTGCGCAGCGGAACGGTCCCCAAGGGCGACGTGCTGGCGGTCGCCCGGGTGGCGGGCATCGCCGCCGCCAAGAAGGTGCCGGACCTGCTGCCGCTGGCGCACGTGATCGGCGTCCACGGGGTGGTGCTCGACCTGGCCGTGGTGGACGCCGGCGTGGCGATCACCGCCACCGTGCGCACCGCCGACCGGACCGGGGTCGAGATGGAGGCCCTGACGGCGGTCACGGTGGCGGCGCTCGCGATCGTCGACATGGTCAAGGGGGTCGACCGTTCGGCCGCGATCTCCGACTGCCGGGTCGTGGCCAAGTCCGGTGGGCGAAGCGGCGACTGGACGCGCTGACCGGCCACCGATCAACCACGGGGCCCCATGGTCGAAATCCCACCGGCGGGAGCCTCGGCAAACCCGGCCGGCGGTGAATCGGCCGCCCCCGGTTTCAACCGGCCCGGTGCCCGAAGAACCCGTGTTAGGGTCACCTCGACCTATTGTCGAACGCTTTCCAGGGGGCTGGTCGAATGGGCCTGTCGGGAGGCGGCGCGATCGGGCGCGGCGCGGCGCGGAAGCTGCGGATCACCTATCGGCGGGCGCGCTCGACGGCGATTGCGGCGCGCGGGCAACGCTCCCCCGATGAGGGTGCCCGCTGGGCGCAGGCCTATCGTTCGGTCAGGCTGGAACCGACCACCGTGTTGTACCAATCCCACGGCGGCGCGGCGATGTCGTGCAATCCGTATGCGATCTTCGCCACATTGCTCGCCGACCCGTCCTTCGCGCATTTCCGGCACGTCTGGGTGCTCGACAATGCCGACGAGATCGCCCGCTGCTCGCGGGAATACGCCGGGCATCGCAACGTCTCGTTCGTCCGGTTCAAGAGCCCCGAGTACGCCCGTGCGCTGGCCGCGGCCGGCTACCTGATCCAGAACACCTCGTTCCCGTCCTGGTTCACCAAGCGGCCGGGGCAGGTGTACGTGAACACCTGGCACAGCGCCGGCGCGGTGAAGAAGATGGGCTTCGACCTGCCGCACGGCAACTACGGCGTCCGCAACGTGCTCCGGAACCTGCTGATGGCCGACTACATCGTCTCGCCCAATGTGCTGATGACCAGGATGTTCACCGAGTCGTACCGGCTGCAAGGGCTGTACCCGGGCAAGCTGCTGGAGTTCGGCTACCCGCGCAACGACGTCACCGCCAACACCCCGCGCGCCGAGGTGCTGGACGAGTTGCGGCGGCGGGGCGTCCGGGTGGATCCGGGCAAGCGGATCGTCCTGTACGCGCCCACCTGGCGGGGCACCCTGAGCAACGTCCGCGGCGGCGCCGACGACCTGGAGCAGTTCCGCCGGCAGGTGTCCG
>JAGPGQ010000185.1:3156-5655 GCA_018055925.1 Micropruina sp. | reverse complement strand
CACTGCTGGCCGGCCTGGACCGGGAACGCTACGACGTCACCGTCGCCGGCATCGGCCACTCCCCGCAGAGCCGGGAGAACCTGGAGCGGATCACCGGCACCCGCGTGCTGGTCCGGGCCGGTGGAGCGGCTCTCACCCGTCCGGAGACCTACGCCCTGGAATACCTGAGGCGCTACGGCCCGCACGGGTGGCCGGCCAGGCTGCTCCGGTTCCAGCCGATCCTGGACCGGGAGTGGTGGCGCAGCTTCGGCGAGGCCCGGTTCGACACGATCGTCGACTTCTCCCGCCATCCGGGCATCTTCGCCTGGATGGCCCGGTTGCGCGGACCGGCGAGGCTGATCGTCCGGCAGCACACCGACGCCGCCGCCGACCTGCGCGGCCGGGTGTGCTTCACCGGGCACCTGCGGAACCCGTTCACGGTGCTCGCCCGGGCCGACTGCTTCGTGCTGCCGTCGCTGTACGAGGGGTTCAGCCAGTCGGTGGCGCAGGCCCGGCTGGCGGGGCTGCCGATCGTCCTGGCCGGCTTCGCCTCGGCCGCGTCGGTGTCGATCCCGGACGGCCAGCTGGTCACCGGCTCCGGCGCCGAGGACCTGCACGCCGCGCTCCGGGCGTTCGCCGAGGGACGGGTGCCGCCGGGCGGCGGCTTCGAGGTCGAGCGGCACAACGCGTCGGCGCTCGCGCAGTGGGAGCGCCTGCTCCGGTCGCGGTGACCGGCTGCTTCCCGCCGGGTCGCGGTCACCCGGCCGGGTCAGCCGGATCGCGGATGGTCCCCGCCGGCCAGCTGGTCCAGCACGTGCGGCACCAGCGGCGCCACCACGGCGACGGTGTCCCGCACCCCGCCGGTCGAACCGGGCGCGTTCACCACGAAGGCCGGCGCGCCCCCCGGCGGCCGGACGATGCCCGCCACCGCCCGGGAGAGCACCGCCGTCGGCACCTGGGCCGCGCCGCGGCGGCGCACCTCGTCCACGACCCCGGGGATGGCCTGGTCGAGCAGCGCGGCGGTCACCTCCGGGGTGATGTCGCGGGGACCCACCCCGGTCCCCCCGCAGGTCAGCACGAACCGGGCGCCGGACGCGATGGCGGCCAGGATGCCGCGCCGGATGGCTTCCGCATCGTCGGGCACGACGTCCAGGCCGGCCTCGATGCCGTGCTCGCCGAGCAGCCGCACCGCCAGCGGCCCCGAGGCGTCGGCGTACGCGCCGGCGCTGGCCCGGTCCGAGACGGTGAGCACCGCGCCCCTGATCGTCGTCATGGCCGTCACGCTAGCGGGCTGGTGAACCGGTAGAGGGCGTAGTCGAAGCCGCGTCCCTGGCGGTTCACCCGGATCAGCTGCTCGTCCACGGCGCCCAGCCGGGCCAGCGTCCGGCGCAGTCCCGGGGCCGGGGCGTCCGACCAGACGGCCAGCACGCCGCCCGGGTTCAGCCGTTCGACCGCCATGGCCAGCCAGTCGGGCGCGTACACCCGGGCGTTGTGGTCGTGGATCAGGAAGCCGGGACCGTTGTCGACGTCGAGCAGGATCGCGTCGAAGGTGTCGCTGCGGCGCGGCAGCCATTCGGCGATGTCGCCGTGATGCAGGTGCACCCGGGGGTCGTGCGCCACCCGCTCCAGCTGCTCGGTGACCCCCGCCATCGCCCAGTCGATCAGCGGCCGGGCCAGTTCGACCAGGTGGATCCGGCGGGCACCGGCGTCGAGCAGCCGGGCGGCGGTGTAGCCGAGCCCGAGTCCGCCGACCACCACCGTGCCGGGGGCGGGGCCGGCGGCATCGGCCAGGGCGTGCTCGCTGGTCACCTCGGCCGAGTCCATCGCGAAGGCGCCGTTCACGATCAACTCGACCACCCCGTCGCGGCGCCGCAGCGCGATCTCGCCGTGCGGCGTCGTGGCCCGGGCGACCACCTCCGGCCGGGTGCCGGTCATGGCCGCTCGGGCGGGCCCAGGGCGTCCAGCGTCCAGCGCCCGCAGGCGGCGCCGTTCAGGTAGCCGGCCAGGACGTCGGTGACGTGGTGCTGCCCGGTGTACACCCGGGACCAGCCCAGCAGCCCCAGATAGCCGAGCATGCCCAGCCGTAGCACCACCCGGGCACCGGTCGGCAGGCCGGCGGCGAGGCCGTCCAGCACGGTGGCCAGCGCGGTCATCGCCCCCACGTGCCCGCTCGGGAAGCTCGAGGTCGGGTGGGCCGTCCCGAGCCGCTCGTCCACCGGCCGGGGACGTCCGACCAGCACCGAACTGACCACATGGGTGGCGGACGCGAGCGACATCGCCAGGCCGGGCGCGGCGGCCGTCCGGGCGCCCAGGACGGCGAGCGATCCGGTGGCGATCGCCGCGATCCCGATCGCCCAGGCGGTGTCCGCGCTGCGCGACAGGGTCACCGCCAGGGCCTGGGCCCGGGGACCGCCCGCGGCGCGCAGCCGGGTCGTCGCGGGATGCTCCAGGGGCAGGCCGCGCAACGGGCCGGTGATGGTGCGGCCGGCCGCCACGTTCGCCCCGACCAGCGTGGCGACC
>JAGPGQ010000185.1:0-3056 GCA_018055925.1 Micropruina sp. | reverse complement strand
GGCCTGGGCCCGGGGACCGCCCGCGGCGCGCAGCCGGGTCGTCGCGGGATGCTCCAGGGGCAGGCCGCGCAACGGGCCGGTGATGGTGCGGCCGGCCGCCACGTTCGCCCCGACCAGCGTGGCGACCCGCAGGGCGACGGTTCGGGCGGACAGCATGGCCCGAGGGTAGTGGTGAACAATGGGCGGGTGGCAGCCCGTCGTCGAAACGCAACCGTCTCCCAGATGCTGATCGGCGTCACCATGCTGTTGTTGCCGGTGGTGCTGATCTACGCCTGGTTCAGCCGCACCCCAGAGCCGGCGCCGCAGGCGGTCGATTGGCGACCGGTGGTGGCCCGGGCGCAGGAGGAGTCGCCGTACCCGGTCGCCGCGCCGCGCAACCTGCCCGAGACCTGGACGGTGGTCCGGGCTCGCTGGACGCGCACCGGCGAACCCGGCCTCAACCAGGCACCGGCCGTCGGCAACACGTTCCAGCTGGGCTTCATCAGCCCCGACCGGATGTACATCGGCCTCGACCAGCGCGACGCCGACCCGCGCGGGCTGCTCGACGGCGTGAGCCGGGGAGGCTCGGACGACGGCACCAGCCGGGTCGGCCAGGTGGAGTGGCGCCGGATGGTCAGCCCGGACGACCGCACCCGCGTCCTGGTGCGCACCGACAAGGCCAGCACCCTCGCGATCAGCGGCGACCTGCCCTACGAGGCGCTGGAGGCGTTCGCCGCCACCCTGAATTGACGCCCGGGTGGGGAGCGGAGCGCCGTCCGTCCCGCCGCCGTGGCGGGGTGCGGCTTCCCGTGGCCCACCCTCACGGTTAGGGTCTGTGGGGTAACACCCGCTCCAACGGAGGAGAATCCGCGCATGCCACAGCTCGAAGGCGATGTCGTCTACCCCGATCCCTCGATCGCGGCCGAATCGCACGTTCCCGACCCCGACCAGCTCCGGGCCGAGGCGCTCGCCGACCCGGCGGGGTTCTGGGCCGACCGGGCCCGGGAGCTGGAGTGGTTCACGCCGTGGGAGAAGGTGGTCGACGACTCGGACGCACCGTTCTTCAAGTGGTTCACCGGCGCCGAGGTGAACATCGTCCACAACTGCCTCGACCGGCACGTCACCGGGCCGAACAAGAACAAGCTGGCGCTGATCTGGCAGAGCGAGGACGGCAAGGAACACCGCACCTTCAGCTACTTCTCGTTGAACCGGCAGGTCAACCAGATGGCCAACGTGCTGAAGGCGATGGGTGTGGTCAAAGGCGACCGGGTGACCATCTACCTGCCCCGGATCCCCGAGGTCTTCTTCGCGATGCTGGCCTGCGCCAAGATCGGCGCGGTGCACTCGGTGATCTTCGCCGGCTTCTCCGCCGACGCGCTCACCGACCGGATCGACGACTCCAAGTCGAAGCTCGTGATCACCGCCGACGGCTCCTGGATCAACGGCAAGGTGTTCCCGCTGAAGGACATCGTGGACGCGGCCGTGAAGTTCTCGCCGACCGTCGAGAACGTGATCGTGGTGAAGCGCACCGGCTCCGAGATCACCATGGATCCGCTGCGCGACCACTGGTACCACGACCTGCAGGCGCTGCCGATCGCCAAGGGGCCGTGCGAAACCGAGCGGCTCGACTCGGAGCACCCGCTGTACATCCTGTACACGTCGGGCTCCACCGGTAAGCCGAAGGCGATCCTGCACACCCACGGCGGCTACATGGTGGGCACCTACACCACCCTGAAGTACTCCTTCGACATGCGTCCGGAGGATCGCTGGTGGTGCACCGCTGACCCGGGCTGGGTGACCGGGCACTCCTACCTGGTCTACGGCCCGCTGCTCACCGGGGCGACGACGTTCATGTTCGAGGGCGGGCCCACCTACCCCTACCCGAGCCGCTGGTGGCAGCTCGTCGAGTACTACGGGATCACCCAGTTCTACACCGCGCCGACGGCGATCCGGTCGCTGATGCGGTTCGGCGAGGCCTGGCCCAACCGGCACGACCTGTCGTCCCTGCGGCTGCTCGGCTCGGTCGGCGAGCCGATCAACCCCGAGGCGTGGAACTGGTTCCACCGGGTGATCGGCAAGGAACGCTGCCCGGTGATCGACACCTGGTGGCAGACCGAGACCGGCATGTTCCAGATCACCCAGGTGCCCGGCGAGCCGCAGAAGCCGGGCTCGGGCGGCAAGCCGTTCTTCGGCCAGGACGCCGCGATCCTCAACGAGGCCGGCGAGGAGGTGCCCGACGGCGACGAGGGCTTCCTGGTGCTGAAGAACCCGTGGCCCGGCATGTTCCGGACCCTGTACGGCGACGACCAGCGCTACATCGACACCTACTGGTCGAAGTACCCGGGCGTCTACCTGGCCGGGGACGCCGCCCGCCGCGACGCCGACGGCTACTTCTGGATCATCGGACGCACCGACGACGTGATCAACGTCTCCGGCCACCGGCTCGGCACGGCCGAGGTGGAGTCGGCGCTGGTGTCGCACCCGGACGTCACCGAGGCGGCGGTGGTCGGGCTGCCGCACGAGGTGAAGGGTCAGGCCATCCACGCCTTCGTCACGCTGCGGGTCGGGGTGACCGGCAGCCAGGAGCTGGCCGAGGAACTGCGCCGGCACGTCGCCGCGCACCTGTCGCCCATCGCCAAGCCGGACGCCATCGACTTCCCCGACAAGCTGCCCAAGACCCGCTCGGGCAAGATCATGCGGCGCGTGCTGAAGGCCCGGGCGCTCGGCCAGGACGAGGGCGACCTGACCACCCTGGAGGACTGAGCACGACGAACTCGGCCGGCGTCACCGCTTCCTCATCTCGGGGACCTGCGTCATCCCGGGCTTGCCCCGGGATCTCCGGTCGGGCAGTACGGCCGGACGGGGAGATCCCGGCGTTTGGCAGAACTCGGCTCCGCTTGCGTATGGAGCGTGTCCCCAACCCAGGTCTGCCATACTTAAATTTGTGATTAAGTATGGTTGATGAGGTGGGGCCCCCCAGGCTGTCGAGCCCCTCCGTGTCGATGGCAAGATCCGCTGGCGAGTGGGCGCTCAGTGCGTCGAGGTCGATGCGAGTACCTGGCACGCGAAACGAATGT
>JAGPGQ010000184.1:6125-7832 GCA_018055925.1 Micropruina sp. | reverse complement strand
GGTCAACGTCACCACCGGCGGCGTCCACGACTTCCTGGACGGCAACCGCTGGGTGGTCGGCGTGTTCATGGCCGGCGCCGGCGCCCTGGTGATCTTCGGCGGTGTGAAGAAGATCGCCAAGGCCGCCTCGATCATGATCCCGTTCATGTCGGCGACCTACATCATCGGCTGCATCGCGGTGATCGCGACCAACGTCGTCGACCTTCCCGCCGCCATCGCCGCCATCGTCGGGGGCGCGTTCAGCCCCGAGGGCGTGGCCGGCGGCACCCTGGGTGCCCTGATCGTCGGCTTCCAGCGGGCCGCGTTCTCCAACGCCGCCGGCGTGGGCGACGCACCGATCGCCCACTCGGCGGTCAGGACCGACCGGCCGCCGACCGAGGGCTTCGTGGCCTCGATCGAGCCGTTCTTCGACACCATCTGCGTCAACGTGCTGTCGGCGCTGGCGATCGTGATCACCGGCGTCTACCAGTTGGACGGCCTCGACGGCGTCGCCCTGACCTCGATGGCGTTCAGCACCGTGGCCCAGTGGTTCACCTACGTGCTCGCCGTCGCGGTCTTCCTGTTCGCGTTCTCGGCGATCCTCGCCTACTCGTACTTCGGCGCGAAGAGCCTCGGCTTCCTGATGGGCGACAAGGACTGGGCCGAGAACCTGTACAAGGTGCTGGTGCTGGTCTTCGTCGTGGTCGGCTCGGCGGCCAGCCTGGGCGCCGTGGTCAGCCTGGCCGACTCGCTGTTGTTCAGCATGGCCCTGTTCAACATCACCGGCCTGTACTTCCTGGCGCCGGTGATGCGCCGCGACTTCATGGACTACTGGCATCGCCTGAAGGCCGGCGAGTTCGAGGCGGACCGAACCGACCGCCGCAAGCCCAAGACATCCGTCGGCTGACCCGAGGAGATCATCATGTTCCGACGTTTGCTGGCCGGCGCCGCGTCGGCCGTCCTGGCCACGACCGTCCTGACCGCGTGCAGTCCCGCTCCGGAGAACACGCCGTCCGCGGCGTGCGTGCCGAAGCACACCTTCCCCACGCTCAAGAAGGGCGTGCTGACGGTCTCGACCTATGCCCTCCCGCCGTTCTCCGTCCTGCGCAATCAGGAGCTGACGCCGGACGGTGTCCCGATCGGCGACGACGGCACTCTGGAGGGGGTGGACGGCGACATCCTCGCCGAGATCGCCGCCAACGAGTGCCTGACCCTCGAGATCAACTCGACGGCGGCCGCGGCCGTCCTTTCCACGGTCCGGGCCGGTGGCGCCGACGTCGGCGCCGCCAACTGGTACCGGACCGTCGAGCGGGCCAAGATCCTCGACCTGACCGACCCGATCTACACCGATCAGCTGGCGATCATCTCCGCCGACGGCACCACGGACTTCAGCCAGCTGAAGGGACGCCGGGTCGCCACCGTGCTGGGCTACCAGTACGTGGCGGACCTGCGGGACTACTTCGGCGAGGGTCTCGTGCTGTTCAACTCGCCGCTGACCATGTTCAACGAGTTGAAGCGGGGGAACATCGACGCGGCGATCGACACCGTCGGCGTCGGTGCGGAGTTCGTCCGCGACACCGCGTTGAGGGTGGAGACCGCCAAACCGAACGAGGCGATCGCCGCGTCGCTCGAGCCCGGTCAGTCGGCGTTCCTCGTCCAGCAGGGCAAGGCCGAGCTGCTCGCCGCCCTCAACGCCAACATCAAGGAGCTGCGGGCGAGCGGCCGGCT
>JAGPGQ010000184.1:0-6025 GCA_018055925.1 Micropruina sp. | reverse complement strand
TCAAGGGATGACGGTGGAGGGACGGCTCAGCGCCGGCGGGCGTAGAACCGTCCGAGGAACTCGGTCCGGAAGGCGTCGAACTCGCCGGTGTCGATGCTGGTGCGGATCTCGTCGACGAGCCGGACGGTGAACCGCTCGTTGTGGATCGTCGACAGGGTCGAGGCGAGCATCTCCTTGGCCTTGAACAGGTGGTGCAGGTACGCCCGGGTGTAGTGCGCACAGGTGTAGCAGTCGCAGTCGTCCTCGATGGGCTCGAAGGCGCGGCGGTGTCGGGCGGTGTTCACGTTGAACCGGCCGTCGCGGGTGTAGAGCGCGGCGTTGCGCGCCACCCGGGAGGGCATGACGCAGTCGAAGGTGTCGGCGCCGGCCGCGATGGCGGCGAAGAAGTCGTCCGGCTCGGAGATGCCCAGCAGGTGTCGTGGCTTGTCGGCAGGCAGTTCGTCGGTCACCCAGCCGACGATGGTACCGAGGTTCTCCTTCTCCAGCGCGCCCCCGATGCCGAATCCGTCGAAGCTCTGCCCGGCCACGTCGAGGGCGGCCAGGTCGCGGGCGGCGCGGCGGCGCAGGTCTTGGTACTGGGCGCCCTGCACCACCGCGAACAGCGCCTGGTACGGCTTGTGGCTGCGCTGCGCGGTGAGTTCGGCGTGCGCGGCCAGGCAGCGGATCGCCCACGCATGCGTGCGTTCCACCGACTGCTCCTGGTAGCCGCGGGTGTTCATCAGGGTGGTCAGCTCGTCGAAGGCGAACATGATGTCGGCGCCCAGCTCGTGCTGGATCCGCATGCTGATCTCGGGGGTGAACCGGTGCCGGTCGCCGTTGAGGTGACTGGTGAAGGTGACCCCGTCGTCGTCGACGTGCGCCAGCCGGGTCTTGCCCTCGGCGATCACGTCGTCGTCGGCCAGCCCGACGGTGTCCATGGCCAGCACCTTCTTGAACCCGGCGCCCAGGCTCATCACCTGGAAGCCGCCCGAATCGGTGAACGTGGGCCCGGGCCAGTTCATGAACGCGCCGAGCCCGCCGACGGCGTCCACGATGTCGGAGCCGGGTTGGAGGAACAGGTGGTACGCGTTCGCCAGCACCGCCTGCGCGCCCAGCTGGGCGACCGCCTCGGGCAGCACCGCCTTCACCGTGGCCTTGGTGCCGACCGCGACGAACGCCGGCGTCCGAATCTGCCCGTGCGGGGTGTCGATCACCCCGGTGCGCCCCTTGCCATCCGGCAGCACGCGACCCACGCGGAATGCGAACCCGCTCACAGTCCCACCCACAACCCCGAGCCGACGCCCCGCTCGGCAGGACATGCCCCGATGCCCGGATAGTTCCGGTGTGAACAGCCCCCGACCAGGTTCTTCACCGACTCGACACCCCACCGAACGCGACCCTGAAGCGGGCTCGGAGGGGAGCCCGAGGCAGATGCCTGGACGTCCGGAAGACCTGCCGAGCTTCGGCAGGAACTCGACACCGACCCCCATCGCAGCGAACCGTGCCCTAGAAGCGGACTCGGAGGGGAGCCCGAGGCAGCAACGTCGGCCCACTCACAATCGGTGTCCAGCAATCCGTGACCTTCAAGCGGGCTCGGAGGGGAGCCCGAGGCAGGTGGGTGGGCGTCCGGAAGATCGTCGGGGCTTGCCCCGACGATCTGTAGGTGGGCGGCTCGGGCTCCCCTCCGAGGCCGCGGCAGCAGACTCAGGGACGGTGCATCGCGAGCGGTGTCTGCCAACGGAGCGAGCTCGACTCGCGGTCGGCACTCAGGCACGCGTCAGGACCTGCAGCTGCGCCAGCGCAACCACCCCGGCCGTCGAGGTGCGCAGCACCGCGTCCGCGATCAGGGTCGGCCGTCCGCCGGCCTCGGCGAACGTCGCCAGCTCATCGTCGGTGAGGCCGCCCTCGGGGCCGACGATCACCATCACCTCGCCCTCGGCGGGCAGCGCGTCCGCGGAGATCCGGTCGCTGGCACCCTCGTGCAGCACCAGGGTCAGCGAGGGTTCGGCGATCCGCAGCGCCAGTTCGGCCGTGGTCAGCGGTGGGCTGACCCGGGGGACGCGGAACTGGCGGGACTGCTTGGTCGACTCGCGGACGATGCTGCGCCACCGGGCGAGGGCCCGCTCGACCCGGTCCGGGGCCCACTTCACGATCGAGCGGGACGCCGGCCAGGGCACGATCTCGTCGACGCCGAGTTCGGTCAGCATCTCGAGGGCGCGTTCGGCCCGGTCGCCCTTGGCAAGCGCCTGCACGACGGTGAACCGCACCGGGCGCGCCGGCTGTTCCAGGATCTCGGTGACCTCGACGATCAGGCCGTTCACGTCCGCCTGGGTCACCGGGCCGCGCACGGCGTTGCCGATGCCGTCGCTGACCAGGACGACCTCGCCCTTGCGGATCCGCCGCACGATGGCGGCGTGCCTACCCTCGTCGCCGGTGACGGCGACGCTGCCGCCGACCACCGGTGAGTCCAGATCCGCCAGGAACAGAGCCTCGGTCATTGTGTGAACGCGTCCTTCAGCCAGCCGAATACACCCTTGTGCTGCTTCTCCACGGCGACCTCCGGACCGTCCTCTCCGCGCGCCTCGGCGAGTTGCCGCAGCAGGCTGCGCTGATGGTCGTCCAGTTTGCCGGGGGTCTGCACCAGCAGGGTAACTCCGAGATCGCCGCGTCCGGTGCCGCGCAGGCGGGGCACGCCGCGTCCCGCGATCGGGATCCGGGTGCCCGACTGGGTGCCGCTGGGCACGTTCAGCCGTACCTGGGCCAGGTCGTCGTCCAGATCGTCGCGCTCCGCCTCCAGGGTGGGCAGCAGCACGTCGGTGCCCAGCGCGGCCGCCGTCATCGGCAGCTTGACCACCATCTCGAGGTCGTCGCCGTTGCGGGTGAAGGTCTCGTGCGGCTCGATGCTCAGTTCGACGTACAGGTCGCCGGCCGGTCCGCCGCCGGGACCCACCTCGCCCTGGGACTCCAGGTGGATCCGGTTGCCGGCGTTCACGCCGGCCGGGATCTTGACGTTGATCGTCCGCTGCGACCGGACCCGGCCCTCGCCGGAGCACTCCGCGCACGGGTTCGGGATCACGGTGCCGTAGCCGCGGCACACCGGGCACGGCTGGGTGGTCCGGATGTCGCCGAGGAAGGAGCGCTGCACCTGGGTGATGTCGCCGCGGCCGTGGCAGGTGCTGCAGGTGACCGGTTCGGAGCCGCTCTGGGCCCCGGCACCGTTGCAGGTGCGGCAGATCACCGCGGTCTCGACCCGGACGGGCTTGGTGACGCCGAAGGCGGCCTCGGCCAGGGTCAGGGTCAGCCGCACCAGGGCGTCCTGGCCGCGCCGGACGCGCGAACGCGGGCCGCGGCCACCGGCCTGGCCGAACATCGCGTCGACCAGGTTGGTGAAGTCGAAGCCGGCCGCCCCGCCGGGGAAGCCGAATCCCTGCGCGCCGTTGAAGCCGCCGGAGGCCATCGGGTCGACGCCACGGTCGTACATGGCGCGCTTGTTGGCGTCGTGCAGCACCTCGTACGCCTCGCCGATCTCCTTGAACTTGTCGGCGGCGTCGGCGGTGTCGGCCACGTCGGGGTGGTATTTCATGGCCAGCTTGCGGTAGGCCCGCTTGATCTGTTCCGGCGAGGCGTCCCGCGGAACGCCCAGAACCTCGTAGTAGTCCTTAATCAACGTCATCCTTCTGCCAAGAATCGGCCGACGTAACGGGCGACCGCCCGCACCGAGGCCATGGTGCTCGGGTAATCCATTCGGGTGGGTCCGACGATGCCCATGCTCGCCCACACGTCGTCGCCGTGACTGTACGCACTCGCCACGATCGAGGTCGACTGCAGCGGCTCGTACGGGTTCTCGTGTCCGATGCGGACGGTGACGTCGGTGGACCCACCAGCCTCCCCCAACAACCGCAACAGCACGACTTGTTCCTCCAGCGCCTCGAGCACCGGCTTCACGGTGGTCTCGAACTGGTCGCCGAAGCGGGTCAGATTGGGCACGCCGCCCACGACCACCCGGGTGGCCGGATCGGACGTGGTGAGCTCCAGCAGGGTGGCGATCACGACCGATCCGAGGGCGTGCAGGTCGGGCGGCAGCTCGTCCAGCAGGGCGCTGAGCCGCTCCACCGCCTGGGACGGCGGCAGCCCGACGACGGCGGCGTTGAGCCGTCCCCGCAGGTCGGCCAGGAGGTGTTCGGAGGCGTCGCCCAGCTCGACCGGACGCTGCTCCACCCGGCCGGACGAATTCACCAGGATCACCAGCCCGCGACCGGCGGCCAGGCTGATCAGCTCGATCAGCCGGATGGTGGCGCTGGACAGCACCGGGTACTGGACGATCGCCACCTGCCGGGTGATCTGGGCGAGCAGCCGGACGGTGCGGCGCACCACGTCGTCCACGTCGAGGGCGCCGGCCATGAAGGTCTGGATGGCGCGTCGTTCGGCCGGCGACAGCGGCTTGACCACGCCCAGCCGGTCGACGAACAGCCGATAGCCCTTGTCGGTGGGGATCCGGCCGGCGCTGGTGTGCGGCTGGGTGATGTAGCCCTCGTCCTCGAGCACCGCCATGTCGTTGCGGACGGTGGCCGGCGAGACGCCCAGGTTGTGCCGCTCGACCAGGGCGCGCGAACCGACCGGCTCCTGCGACGAGACGTAGTCGGTGACGATGGCACGCAGGATGGCGAGCTTGCGGTCGTCGAGCACCGTGGCCCTCCCTTCCGCATGCTGGCACTCTCGATGATTGAGTGCCAGTCTAGACGAAACCGTCGCGCGTCCGACGCCGGGACGGCTCGGATGCCGGCCGCGGCGGCGGCCCGGTCCCTAAGCTGGGCCGGTGCAATTCTCCCTGTCTCCGTTCGAGGAACTCCGCCCGGGAATCCGGCGGGCCGTCGCCCAGCCGGCCGGCGTGAACATCGGCCTGGTCGTGGGGTCGGCGGGGGCGCTGGTGATCGACACCGGGTCGTCACCGGCCCAGGGCGCCGAGATCCGGGCCGCCGCCGAGGAGGTGGCGGGCGTACCGCTGCTCGGCGCCGTCGTCACCCACAGCCATTTCGACCACTACTACGGGCTGGCGGCGTTCGACGACATGCCGACCTACGGGCACGAGAGCCTGGTCGCCGCCCTGGACGCCGAGCAGGTGGCCGAGGAGTCCTCCCGGCTCGGTTTCGACGCGAACGCGCTCCGCGCCCCCAACCGTCCCTTGGCCCTGGCCCGGATGGTCGACCTGGGCGGACGGCACGTCGAACTGGTGCATTTCGGGCGCGGACACACCGCCGGCGACGTGGTGGCGATCGTCCCGGACGCGCAGGTGATCTTCACCGGTGACCTGCTGGAGCAGTCCGCTCCCCCGGCGATGGGGCCGGATTGCCACCTGAAGGAGTGGCCCTCGGCCTTGGACGGCATCCTCGGCCTGACCAAACCCGACTCGCTGCTGGTGCCGGGGCACGGCGAGCCGTTCGACCGGGTGTTCGCGTTCAGCCAGCGCGCGGAGATCTCGGCCGTCTACGGCCAGGTCGAGCACCTGATCGCACAGGGGGTGAAGGCCGAGGACGCGCTCGCCGCCGGCGATTGGCCGTTCGATGCGGACACCATCGCCGCCGTACTCCCGATCGCCTACGCCCAGCTCGCCGCCGAGGGCAAGGTCCCCCGGACCACGCTCCGGCTGCTCTGAGGGTCCAACTCCCGTAGTCATCCGACCCTCCGCCATCCCGGCCCCCGTCATCCCGGCGAACGCCGGGATCTCCGACCCCAAGAAACTGATCGCCGACCGGGATCCCGGGGCAAGCCCGGGATGACGTCGCCTCCGAACCGGCACCCCGTCCGAACCCGCCGAGCCCGGCACTCCGGTCACCCCGGCGGACGCCGGGATCTCGTCGCACCATCGCCCGGCCTCCATCATCCGTCCCCCGACCCCTCGTCATCCCGGCGGACGCCGGGATCTCGCACCACCACCGGCGCAGATCCCGGGTCGGAGCCCGGGACGACCAGCGCGGGATGCCGGCAACCCCGTGACCCGTCCGAGGTGCCCGGGCGGCCCAGAGATCCCGGCGTTCGCCGGGATGAC
>JAGPGQ010000183.1 GCA_018055925.1 Micropruina sp. | reverse complement strand
GCCGGGCCAACGCGTCCTCGATGGTGGTCTGCACCAGCCGCTTCAGCGGACGGGCGCCGTAGACCGGGTCGAATCCGGTGAGCGCCAGCCAGTCCTTGCCGGCCTCGGTGACCTCGATCTGGATCCGGCGCTCGGCCAGCCGGGCATTCAGCCGGCGCAGCTGGATGTCGACGATCTTCGCCAGCTCCTCGGTGCCCAGCGGGGTGAACATCACGATCTCGTCCAGCCGGTTCAGGAATTCCGGCTTGAACGCCTGCCGGACCACGCCCATCACGGCCTGTTCCTTCAGCTCCGGCTCGAGATTCGGGTCGGCCAGGTACTGCGAACCTAGGTTGCTGGTCATGATCAGGATCACGTTGCGGAAGTCGACCGTGCGACCCTGGCCGTCGGTCAACCGGCCGTCGTCGAACACCTGGAGCAGGATGTTGAACACCTCGGGGTGAGCCTTCTCGACCTCGTCGAGCAGGATCACGGAGTAGGGCCGGCGGCGGACCGCCTCGGTCAGCTGGCCGCCCTCCTCGTAGCCAATGTACCCGGGCGGGGCGCCGACCAGGCGCGACACGGAGTGCTTCTCGCCGTATTCGCTCATGTCGATCCGGATCATCGAATGTTCGTCGTCGAACAGGAACTCGGCCAGCGACTTGGCCAGCTCGGTCTTGCCGACGCCGGTCGGCCCGAGGAACAGGAACGAGCCGGTGGGCCGGTTCGGGTCCGAGATGCCGGCCCGGGAGCGCCGGACGGCGTCCGAGACGGCGACCACGGCCTCGCGCTGGCCGATCAGCCGCTCGCCGAGCCGCTGCTCCATGTGCAGCAGCTTCTCGCTCTCGCCCTGCAGCAGCTTGCCCACCGGGATGCCCGTCCAGGACGCGATCACCTCGGCGATGTCGGTCGCCGACACCTCCTCGGAGACCATCGGGGTGACGTCGGATTCGGCCTGCTCGGCGGCGTCCATCTCGGCCTGCAGGGCGGGGATCTCGCCGTAGAGGATCTGCGAGGCGCGGGTGAGGTCGCCCTCGCGCTGCGCCCGGTCGGCGGCGATCCGCAGCTCGTCGACCTGCGCCTTGAGTTCGCCGACCCGGTTCAGGCCGGACTTCTCCGCCTCCCAGCGACCCTCCAGGCCGCGCAGCTGCTCCTGGGCGTCGGCCAACTCGGCCTGCAGCCGCTGGTAGCGCTCCACGGAGGCCGGGTCGGTCTCCTTCTCGAGCGCGAAGCTCTGCATGGTCATCCGGTCGATGCCGCGGCGCAGTTGGTCGATCTCCTCCGGCGACGAGTCGATCTCCATCCGCAGCCGGGACGCCGCCTCGTCGATCAGGTCGATCGCCTTGTCGGGCAGCTGGCGGCTGGTGATGTACCGGTTCGACAGCGAGGCCGCCGAGACCAGCGCGCCGTCGGTGATCCGGACCTTGTGGTGCGCCTCGTAGCGCTCCCGCAGGCCGCGCAGGATCGCGATGGTGTCCTCGACGGACGGCTCCCCCACGTAGACCTGCTGGAAGCGGCGCTCCAGGGCCGGATCCTTCTCGATGCGCTCGCGGTACTCGTCCAGGGTGGTGGCGCCGATCATCCGCAGCTCGCCGCGGGCCAGCATCGGCTTGAGCATGTTGCCGGCGTCCATGGACGAGTCGCCGGACGCACCAGCGCCGACCACGGTGTGCAGCTCGTCGATGAACGTGATCACCTGGCCCTCGGCGTCCCGGATCTCGTTCAGGACCGCTTTGAGGCGCTCCTCGAACTCGCCGCGGTACTTCGCGCCGGCCACCATCGAGGCCAGGTCGAGCGAGACCACCCGGCGTCCCTTCAGCGAGTCGGGGACGTCGCCGGCGACCACCCGCTGGGCGAGGCCCTCGACGACGGCGGTCTTGCCGACGCCGGGTTCGCCGATCAGCACCGGGTTGTTCTTGGTGCGCCGGGCCAGCACCTGGACCACCCGGCGGATCTCGGTGTCCCGTCCGATCACCGGGTCGAGCTTGCCCTCGCGGGCGCGGGCGGTCAGGTCGACGGAGTACTTGGCGAGGGCCGACTCGCCGCCCTCCTGTTCGGCCGAGGTGATCCGCTTGTCACCGCGGGCGTCGTTGAACGCCTTCGCCAGCGCCTTCGGTTCGGCGCCGAACTGCAGCAGGATCTTCTGGGCGTCGCTGACGATCGTGGCCAGCGCGATCATCAGGTGTTCGGTGGCGACGAACTCGTCGCCGAGTTGCTCGGCGCGGGTCTCGGCGTCGGCCAGCACCCGGGCCAGGCTGCCCGACATCGTCGGCTGGCTGACGGAGCTGCCGGACGCGCTGGGCAGCTTGGTGATCGCGCCCTGGGCGGCGGCGTCGACCACCTTGGGGTCGGCGCCGACGGCGGTCAGCAGGCTGCCGACGGTGTTGTCGGGCACCATCAGCAGGGCGTGCAGCAGGTGCACCGGTTCGGCGCTGGGGTTGCCGTTGGTCAGTGCGTTGCGCAACGCCGCCGAGACGGCATCGCGACTCTTGGCGGTGAGCTTCGAGGTGTCCATATGGTGCAGTGTCTCCTGAACGAGAATTCAAAGTTGAGTCCACCTGGCTCAACCATGAGTCCGGCCGGGGTATTCCGTCCTCACACGCTACGTCCATCCGCGCTGACTCGGGTAGATGACGGCGGGTTCACCCCTCCCCACGCCCCATCATCCCGGTGCACGCCGGGATCCCGCCCGACCGGGCAGCTCCCCCGTCGGACGCACGCCCCCCACCGACGACCCCCTCGTCATCCCGGCGGACGCCGGGATCTCAGCCCGGCCCGACAGCCCTCGCCCGACGTCCGCTCCGTCCCTCCCGACGGCCCCTCGTCATCCCAACGCCCCCGTCATCCCCGGCGCACGCCGGGATCCCAGCCCACCGGGCACCCCCAATCGGACGCACGCCCCCCACCAACGACCCCCTGGTCATCCCGGCGGACGCCGGGATCTCCGCCCGCCCCAGGACCCCACGTCACCGGAACACAGACCCGCGCCCGGTACCCCACACACCGCCCGGTACCCCACACACCGCCCGGTTCGCCTCGGCGATCACCCGCCGCGCGACACCGATCGAGGCACGTCCGCCGGTGATGGTGGTCGTCCTCGCGGCGGGGATAGGCTGCACCCCACGCAGGGCTACCGACACCAGGAGATAGGGCCAGAATGCGCCAGAGTGACTACGCACTCCAGACCGCCAGTAGCCGAGACATCGTTCTGCAGGTCAGGGCCCGCGGACGACGGATCCTGCGCAACCCGGTGGCCAATCGGGGCACCGCCTTCACGCTCGAGGAGCGCGAACTGCTCGGCCTGTCGGGGATGCTGCCGAGCCAGGTGACCACGATCGAGGAGCAGTTGCGGCGCAGCTATGCGCAGTACAGCCGGTCGCCGTCCCCGCTGGCGAAGTTCATCTACCTGTCGCAGCTGCGCGACCGCAACGAGGTGCTGTTCTACCGGCTGCTCAGCGAACACCTGGAGGAGATGCTGCCGATCGTCTACACGCCGACCATCGGCGAGGCGATCGAACGGTTCAGCCACGAGTACGTCGGGCAGCGGGGCCTGTTCCTGTCCATCGACCGGCCCGGGCTGATCGAGCAGTCGCTGATCAACTACGACCTGGACAGCGACGACGTCGACCTGGTGGTGGTGACCGACTCCGAGGGGATCCTGGGCATCGGCGACCAGGGCATCGGCGGCATCCAGATCGCCCTCGGCAAGCTCGGCGTCTACACGGCGGCCGCCGGCATCCATCCGCGGCGGGCGATCCCGGTGGTGCTGGACGTCGGCACCGACAACCTGGGCCTGCTGAACAGCGACGTGTACCTGGGTGAGCGGCACGCGCGAGTCCGGGGCGAGCGCTACGACGAGTTCATCGACCAGTTCGTGAACGCGGTCACCAAGCAGTTCCCGAACGCGATGCTGCACTGGGAGGACTTCGGCGCCGGCAACGCGCACCGCATCCTGGAGCGTTACATCGACCGGATCTGCACCTTCAACGACGACATCCAGGGCACCGCCGCGGTCGTCCTAGCGGCGGTGCTGGCCGCCGTCCGGCTGACCGGGGTGCCGCTCTCCCAGCACCGCGTGGTGATCTACGGCGCCGGCACCGCGGGCGTGGGCATCGCGGACATCATCCGCGAGGCGATGACCCGCGACGGGCTGGACGCCGACCGGGCGTACGAGCAGTTCTACACCTTCAACAGCCGCGGCCTGGTGATCGAGGACGGGCACGGCGTGCGCGAGTACCAGCGTCCCTACGCCCGTCCCCGTTCCGAGGTGGACCACTGGGAGGTGGCCAACCCGTCCCGGGTGAGCCTGGAGGAGACCGTCCGGCATGTGCGGCCGACGATCCTGATCGGCACGTCGGCGCAGACGGGGGCGTTCACTCAGGCGGTGGTGACCGCCATGGCGCAGAACTGCGACCGGCCGATCATCATGCCGCTGTCGAACCCGACCTCCCGTTCGGAGGCCCATCCGGCCGACCTGCTGGACTGGACGGACGGGCGCGCGTTGATCGCGACCGGCAGCCCCTACGGCACCATCCGGCACGACGAGGTCTACCACACCATCGCGCAGGCCAATAACGCCTTGATCTTCCCGGGTCTGGGGCTGGGCGTCTCCGTCGTCCGGGCCACCCGGGTGAGCGACGAGATGATCTACGCCGCGGCCGACGCCCTGGCCGGGCTGGTCAACGAGTATCGGCCCGGGGCGTCCCTGCTGCCGTCGATGAGCAACTTGCGGCTGGTGTCGTCCACGGTGGCGATCGCCGTGGCGCAGACCGCGGAACAGCAGGGGCTGGCCCGGACGCCGATGACCGACCCGATCAACGACATCTACCAGCGGATGTGGAAGCCCGAGTATCCCCGGCTGGAGGCCCTCCCGCCCCGCGACTGACCGCCGGGATGAACGCCGGGGACGGTTCCTATTCCCGTTCAGGGGACGGTTCCCATTCCCGTTCAGGGGACGGTTCCCATTCCCGTTCAAGGAACCGTCCCCTTTCCCGTTCAAGGAACCGTCCCCCTTCCCGTTCAAGGAACCGTCCCCTTTCCAGTTCAGGGACGGGTTCTCCGCGTCGAATCCGCACCGATGAACGCGGCGTCCACGCTGCGCGATGCCGTCCGGTGACCATCGGCTTCGGTGTTCCGACTATCGTCGCTGCGGTGAAAGCCGAAGTGGACGCCCTGCTGGACTGGGTCGACGGGCAGCCTACGGCTCCGCGGCACGACCGGGTCGAGGCCGTCCTGGCCGAGCGCGGCTGGCTTCCGTGCGGTGAGGGCGACTGGGCCCGTGCGTACCGCTCGCCCGGTGGACGGCACGCCGCCCGGGTGAGCCCGTTCGATCCGGCCTGCGCGTTCACCGTCCGGCTTTATCGCGAGGGTGCGGCGAACAGGTACCTGCCCAGGCTGGACGCCCACCGACGACTGGACGGCGGCGGCTGCCTGATGGTGATGGAGTTCCTCGAACCGGTGGACGTCGCCGAGGCGCGCCGGTGGTTCGGACGACTGCACGATCCCGCGACCCGCGATGCCGACCTCGCCGCCGCCGCCGACCTGATCGCCCGCTTGCATCGCATGGCCGAGGCCGAACTGCCGTGGTGCGGACCCCTGGACGACAACCCGTCCAACGTGATGCGAACCCCCGCCGGCGAGATCCGGTTCGTCGATCCGTTCTACATGCGGGGGGCCGTGCTGTACGGCAAGGCGCTGACCGCGCCGCACGAGGTGGTTGCCGCGATCCCCGCGGACGATCGCCGCTACATGCTCGACATTCCGGCGGTGGCCCGCGAAGCCGGTCCCGAGGAGATCGCCCACATGCGCGCCGCACTCCTGGCCGCCGACCGAGCGACCACCTGACGGTTCAGGGAACCGTCTCCTTTCCCGTTCAGGGGACGGTTCCCAATCCCGTTCAGGGGACGGTTCCTATTCCGGTTCAAGGAACCGTCCCCTTTCCCGTTCAGGGGACTGTTCCTATTCCGGTTCAGGGACGACCCTCGCGCAGGCGCCATCCCTGCGCGGCCAGCGCCTGCTCGAGGACGTCCAGCGCCCGTGGTCCGACGCCCGGTAGCCCGAGCAACTCCGCCCGCCTCCAGCCGAGCAGGTGTTCCAGGGTGCTGACCCCGGCCGCGGCGAGCGCTCGCGAGGCCGGAGCGCTGACCGGTGGCAGCGGCGTCCCCGTCCTGGCCAGCAGTTCTTCGAGGGCCCGGGCGTAGTCCCGGGCGAGTGCGACCCGGTCGGCCCGGCAGACGGCGATCCGGCAGCCGGCGCGATTGGCCGCCGGTGGGATCCCCTCGGCGGCCCATTCCTCGCGCGCCCGTTCGATCAGGCCGGGCGCCATCGTGCCGTCGTGCGCGGTCACCCGCCACCACGCCACGTCACTGCCGTAGCGGCTCAGAACGGCGCCCACCTGCCGCGGACCGGTGCCGACCACCGCCGCGATGTCGCCGTACGAGGTGACCCAGCCGGGTGGGACCTGCTCGACGGCGAGCAGCACCCGGTCCACCAGGAAGTCGTCCACCGGCCCACCGTAGCCCCGCTCGACCGGTCGGCGAGCCGCCGAACCGGCCCGCATCCAGGCCGTGCCCAGTAGGTTGGACGCATGATCAAGCACATCGTGGGTTGGGAGTTCGCGGAAGAGGCAGAGGGCGCCGACAAGGCCACGAACGTCGCCCTCGCGTCCGAGGCCCTGCGCCGCCTGCCGGAGCTGATCGACGGGATCCTCGAGTTCGAGGTGGTGGTCCCGCAGCCGGGACTGGAGTCCTCGTTCGACCTGGCGCTGTACTCGGTCTTCACCGACGCCGCCGCCCTGCGCGCCTACGCGGTGCACCCCGAACATCAGAAGGTGGTGGCGATCATCGGGGCCCGGCGCTCCGGACGCACCTGCCTCGACTACGACACCGACGCGCTCTAGTACCCCGGCACTAGCTGTACCCGGGCGTCCCGGACACCGTTCAACCCAGGGCGCGGGTGGCCTGAGCCAGGTCACGCTCGGCCTGCTGGACGAGGGCGCGCGCCTCGTGCAGCTCGTCCGCCGCTTCGGTCGCCGCGTTGCGCGCCGTCACTTCGGCGGCCTCGGCGGCGCGCAGTTCCATCCGCAGATCCGCCACCTCCTGGCTGGCTCGGTCGAGTCGTTCCCGCGTGTCCGTCTCGGCGCGACTCGCCCGTTCGAGCGCGGACCGTGCCTGTCGCACCCGTTCGTCCGCCCGGCGGACCTCCGCCTGGGCGCGTTGCCGGGCCTCGTCGCCCACCCGCTCCCGCTCGTCATGCGCGGATTCGGGCGAGTCCGTCGCCGGCTCCCGGGTGCGCGGCGTCCCGGCGGCGATCATGTCGGGCAATCCGAAACCCGAGTAGACCCGGGCCTTCACCAGTCGTCCGGCGAGCACCTCGGCCCTCGTCTCGGGATCGGCCACCGCCGCGGCGAGTGTCGCGCTGACTTCGGCCTTCACCGCTTCGGTTGCGGGGTATCCATGCTCCGCCCCGGCCGCCACGGCGGTTGCGCAGAGCTCGTCGACCAGCCTTGTCCGCTCGGCGCCGAGGGTGCGCAGCGCGGCCAGATCCCCGGACCGGTGGGCCTCGGCCAATCGTTCCGCGAGTACGCCCAGTCGCCCCAGATCGGCGGCGGGCGCACGGCTGAGCAGGTTCACCAGCCACGCCGAGCGGGTCGGCTTCTTCAGGGCACCCAGGGCGGTCGCCAACGGACGGTCCTTGGCGGCCCGCGCCCGGGCTACCAGCTCGGTGCGCGCGGCCACGAAGCCGTCCGGATCCGCCGCGTAGAGCTCGGCGGCCGCCTCGTCCAGGTCCATTGCCCCAGACTGCCGGTCGGCGGTTGCCCGCGCCAGGTGCCGAGAGGCACCGGCCACGAGATCCGTCCGG
>JAGPGQ010000182.1 GCA_018055925.1 Micropruina sp. | reverse complement strand
CGTGACCGAGGCGACGGCCAGGGCCAGCCCCAGCAACGACCCGCCCGGATCGAGATACCACCAGTGGCGTTTCGACATGGGCGGGCCCTTTCGCGCGGTCGTCGGGGTGCAGTCTCGCACGCCCCGATCTGGCGGTGCCCCGGTGGCACCACTAGGGTGCCGCCATGGCGCGGTTCAGCCCGAAGGAGTGGCCGGTGATCCGGCAGTTCACCTCGTCCGACCGGCTCGGACGCGGCGAGGCGGTCACGTCGCGCAAGACCCTCGCGATTACCCCGCGCACCGCCACCGCCGACCGGGTCGTGCAGAGCGTCTGCCCCTACTGCGCGGTCGGCTGCGGCCAGCGGGTCTTCGTCAAGGACGAGAAGGTCGTGCAGATCGAGGGCGACCCCGATTCGCCGATCTCGCGCGGCCGGCTGTGCCCGAAGGGATCGGCCAGCGAGCAACTGGTCAACGCGCCGGGCCGCCAGACCGAGATCCGCTACCGCGCGCCCCACGCCACCGAATGGCAGAGCCTGTCGCGGGACCGGGCGATCGACATGATCGCCGACCGGTTCATCGAGTCGCGCCGACGCTGGTGGCAGGACACCGACGAGCACGGACGTCCGCTGCGCCGCACGATGGGCATCGCGTCCCTGGGCGGCGCGACGCTCGACAATGAGGAGAATTACCTCATCAAGAAGCTGTTCACGGCGGCCGGTGCGATCCAGATCGAGAACCAGGCCCGTATTTGACACTCCGCCACGGTTCCCAGTCTGGGAGCCTCGTTCGGGCGTGGTGGAGCCACGCAACCGCTATGGGACATGGCCAATGCGGACTGCATCGTCATTCAGGGATCGAACATGGCCGAATGCCATCCGGTCGGTTTCCAATGGGTGACCGAGGCGAAGGCGAGGGGTGCCAGGGTCATTCACGTCGATCCGCGATTCACCCGCACCTCGGCGGTCGCCGACAAACACGTCCCGATCCGGGCCGGCTCGGACATCGTCCTGCTCGGCGCGCTGATCAACCATGTGATCGCCAACGATCTGTGGTTCCGCGAATATGTGCTCGCCTACACCAATGCGTCGACCATCGTCAGCGAGGATTTCCGCGATACCGAGGACCTCGACGGATTGTTCTCCGGCTATGACCCCGAGGCCGGCACCTACGATCCGTCCTCCTGGGCCTACCGGCACGCGAAGCGCGCTCCGGACGACGACGGCGCCGAGGAGTTGCAGGAATCCCGCGGCATGGGCGACCAGTACGGCCAGGGCGGACCGGCGGCCCACGAGGCCGTCCTGACCGACGAGACCCTGCAGGATCCGTACACCGTGTTCCAGATCCTGAAGCGGCACTTCTCCCGCTACACCCCCGAGATGGTGCGCGAACTGTGCGGCATCTCCGAGGCCGATTTCGACTATCTGGCGCGTTCGGTCACCGAGAATTCCGGACGCGACCGCACCACCTGCTTCGCCTACGCCGTCGGCTGGACGCAGCACACGATGGGTGCCCAATTCATTCGCACCGCGGCGATCCTGCAGCTGTTGCTCGGCAATATGGGACGCCCCGGCGGCGGCATCATGGCGCTGCGCGGCCATGCCAGCATTCAGGGTTCCACCGACATTCCGACCCTGTTCAATCTGCTGCCCGGCTATCTGCCGATGCCGACGGTCACGGCGACGACGCTGCAGGAGTATCTCGCCGGCATCGCCTCGCCCGACCAGAAGGGCTTCTGGGCCAATGCGGACGCCTACACCGTGAGCCTGCTCAAGGCCTGGTGGGGGGACGCCGCGCGCGCCGACAACGACTGGGCCTACGACTACCTGCCCCGACTGACCGGCCCGCACGGCACCTACCAGACCGTCGCCAGCATGCTGGACGGCACTGTCGACGGCTACTTCATCCTGGGCCAGAACCCGGCCGTCGGCTCCGCTCACGGACGTATGCAGCGGCAGGGCATGGCGCGCCTGAAGTGGCTGGTGGTCAGGGATTTCAGCCTGATCGAGTCGGCCACCTGGTGGAAGGACGGTCCCGAGATCGCCTCCGGCGAACTGCGCACCGAGGACATCGCCACCGAGGTGTTCTTCATGCCGGCCGCCAACCACGTCGAGAAGGCCGGCACCTTCACCCAGACCCAGCGGATGGTGCAGTGGCGGCACCAGGCGGTGCAGCCGCCCGGCGATTGCCAGAGCGAACTGGACTTCTTCTACGAGCTCGGCAAGCGGATCCGGGAGAAGCTGGCCGGCTCCACCGACGAGCGCGACCGGCCGCTGCTCGACCTGACCTGGGACTACCCGCTGGACGAGCACGGCAATCCCTCCTCGGAGGCCGTCCTGGCCGAGATCAACGGGCGCTTCCTCACCGGCGAGCGGGCCGGCCGGCCACTGTCGTCCTTCACCGAGATGCGCGCCGACGGGTCCACCGACGGCGGCTGCTGGATCTACGCCGGCATCTTTGCCGACGGCATCAACCGTGCGGCGCTGCGGCCCCGTCCGGGCGAACGGGATCCGGTCAACCCGGACTGGGCCTGGGTGTGGCCGGCCAACCGGCGACTGCTCTACAACCGGGCCTCCGCCGACCCCGAGGGACGACCCTGGAGCGAACGCAAGCAGTACGTCTGGTGGGACGCGAGCCAGGGACGCTGGGTGGGCCGCGACGTGCCCGACTTCCCGGTCGGGCTGGCCCCGGACGCCCGTCCCGGACCGGACGCGCACGGTCCCGCGGCGCTCTCCGGCCTGGACGCGTTCATCATGCAGTCGGATGGCAAGGGCTGGCTCTACGCCCCGCGCGGCCTGGTAGACGGCCCGCTGCCGGCCCACTACGAGCCGCAGGAGTCGCCGGTGCGCAACCGGCTCTACGGCCAGCAGCGTTCCCCGGCCCGGGTGACCATGGCGCGTCCGGACAACCTGAGCGCGCCCAGTGACGACGAGCGCGGCGCAGGCGTCTACCCGTACATGTTCACCACCTACCGGCTGACCGAGCACCACACCGCCGGCGGGATGAGCCGGTGGCTGCCCTACCTGGCCGAGTTGCAGCCCGAGATGTTCTGCGAGGTGTCGCTCGACCTGGCCGAGGAGGTCGGGCTGGAACCGTACGGCTGGGCGACGCTGATCTCGCCGCGCGCGGCGATCGAGGCGAAGGTGCTGGTCACCGACCGCGTCCGGCCGCTGCGAATCGACGGCCGCACGGTGCACCAGATCGGCCTGCCGTACCACTGGGGCGTGGGCGACGAGGCGGTGGTCAGCGGCGACTCGGCGAACGACCTGCTGGGCGTGGTGATGGACCCGAACGTGCTGATCCAGGAGTCCAAGGCCGGATCGTGCGCGATCGTGCCGGGTCGGCGTCCGCGGGGTGCGGCGCTGCTCCAGCTGGTCGCCGACTATCGGCGGCGCGCCGGGGTTACGGTGGAGACCGGCATGCGCCCGGGCGATGCCGAGCGGGGCCGGCACGAGATCGAGCACGACCGGGTCGAGGCCGAACGGGTCGAGACCGAGGACCCATGGGTCACCGACGACGGACGGGAGGCAGGCCGATGATCCGGATCACCGAACCGGCCCACCCCGGACGCAAGGGGTTCTTCACCGACACCTCGATCTGTATCGGCTGCAAGGCGTGCGAGGTCGCCTGCAAGGAGTGGAACCGCAACCCGTCC
Organism: Micropruina sp.; assembly: GCA_018055925.1. GTDB lineage: Bacteria > Actinomycetota > Actinomycetes > Propionibacteriales > Propionibacteriaceae > Micropruina. Next base: position 4,265 of record JAGPGQ010000182.1, on the reverse strand, counting down.
GACTCCGACTGGACGCTGTCGGACTCCTCCTACGACAACACCGGGCAGCTGGGCGCGGACACCTGGCGGCACGTCGCCTTCGTCGAGCAGGGCAAGGCGAAGATCGAGCAGGCCCGCGAGAGCGGACGCCGGCTGGTGAACCTCGGCATGCCGACCCGCGCGACGCCGGACGACGACCTCAGCGGGGTGGACACCACCCCGCCGGACACCCCCGACTTCCGCTGGCTGATGTCGTCGGACGTGTGCAAGCACTGCACGCACGCCGGCTGCCTGGACGTCTGCCCGACCGGGGCGCTGTTCCGCACCGAGTTCGGCACGGTGGTGGTGCAGGCCGACGTCTGCAACGGCTGCGGCACCTGCGTGGCCGGCTGTCCGTTCGGCGTGATCGAGCGCCGCAAGGACGGCCTGGCCCAGCCCAAGACGAACCGGGACTTCACCGCCGGCGAGCAGGCGCCGACCCCGCACGTCGGGGTCGCCCAGAAGTGCACGCTGTGCTACGACCGGCTGCTCGACGGGCAAACCCCGGCGTGTGCGCAGACCTGCCCCACGACGTCCATCACGTTCGGTGACCACGACGATCTCGCCGCGCAGGCCCGCGAGCGGGTCCGCGATCTGCACGCGAAGGGCCTGACCGAGGCCCGGTTGTACGGCGCCAACCCCAACGACGGGGTGGGCGGCACCGGGTCGATCTTCCTGCTGCTGGACGAACCCGAGGTGTACGGGCTGCCGCCGGATCCACGGGTGCCGACCGCCGACCTGCCCCGGATGTTCAACCGCGCCTCGCTGGCCGCGGCCGGCATGATCGCGGGCGTCGTCCTCGCCTTCGTGACGGGCGGGCGGCGCCGATGACGCACTCCGACTTCGACAGCTACCGTCCGCCGGAACCGCCTCGGCGTCGACGCCGGGCCGGGGCGAAGGGCGGCCGCCGACGCGGCGGGGGAGGCGACGGCGCGCGCGAGCAGCCGATGGTGCCGGATGCCGAATTCACCTCCTACTACGACCGGCCGATCGTCAAGCCGCCGCCCTGGGAGGACGCCATCGGCGTCTACCTGTTCCTGGGCGGACTCGCGGGCGGTTCGGCGATGCTGGGCGCGGGCGCCGAGCTGACCGGCAACGACCGGCTGCGGCGGAACAGCCGGCTGTCCGCCCTCGGGGCGGTGAGCGTCGGCGCGGTCGCCCTGGTCGCCGATCTGGGACGCCCCGAGCGCTTCCTGAACATGCTGCGGACCGTCAAGCTGAGTTCGCCGATGAGCGTCGGGTCGTGGATCCTCAGCGGCTTCAGCGCCTTCGCGGGCGTCGCGGCCGTCGCCGAGGCCGACCGGATGACGAGCCGCCGGCTGCCGCTCGGCCCATTGCGTTCGCTGCTGACGCTCGCCGAACGGCCGGCCGGGTTGGCCGCGGGCCTGTTCGGGCCACCGCTCGCCGCCTACACCGCGGTGCTGCTCTCGGACACCGCGAACCCGACCTGGAACGACGCCCGCGAATACCTGCCGTTCGTCTTCGTGAGTTCGGCCAGCCTGGCCGCCGGCGGTCTGGGCATGATCACCACCGGAGTCGCGGACGCCGGCCCGGCCCGGGCCCTGGCTGTGATCGGTTCGGCGTCCGAGCTGGTGGCGTCCGAGCTGATGGAGCGGACGATGGACCCGGTCGCCGCCGAACCCCTGCACGAGGGTGCGCCCGGAAGAATGCTGACCTGGAGCAAATGGCTCGCGGCCGCGGGCGGGCTGGCCGCGCTGGTCGGCGGCCGCAACCGGACGGTCGCCGTGCTGTCCGGGGTGTCGCTGCTGACGGCGTCCGCGCTGACCCGCTTCGGGGTGCTGCACGCCGGGCTGCATGCCGCGGAGGATCCCCGCTACACCGTCGTCCCGCAGAAGAACCGGCTGGCCAAGCGGCGCGAGGCCGGCGTCACCGACGACTCCATCACCACCGCCGGGTAGGACGGACGAGCAGCCCCCGTCATCCCGGCGCACGCCGGGACCTGACGTGGACGAGCTCGGTGCCGCCGGCCACTTGTCGGTCGAGCCCGCACTCACCCCCGTGCGCGTCGAGTTGGTGTCCGTGATCCCGATGTCGGAGATCCCGGCGTTCGCCGGGATGACGGAAGGCTGGGGGCCGGGATGACGGAAGGCGGGTGGCCGGGATGACGGAAGGCGGGTGGCCGGGATGACGGAAGGCGGGTGGCCGGGATGACGGAAGGCGGGGGCCGGGATGACGGGGCCGGGACGAGGGGATTCGCGGGATGACGAGGGGTTTTGTCATCCCGGGCTTGCCCCGGGATCTCTGCCGCGGGGCGTCCGAGCCCTAGCGGATGCGGATGCCGGCCTCGGCCGTGGTCTCGCCGATCACCGGGTAGCCGGGGACCTCGCCGACGACCAGCAGGCCGCCGGAGGTCTGGGCGTCGGCGAGCAGCAGCAGGTCGTCCTCGGTGATCGATGAATCCGGACGCAGGTGCGGCCGCACCCAGTCGAGGTTGCGGCGCGAGCCACCCGAGACGTAGCCCTCGGCGAGCGAGGCGCGCACCCCGTCCAGCACCGGGACGGCGGCCGACTCGATCACGGCTCCCACGCGGGAGGCCCGGCACAGCTTGAACAGGTGCCCGAGCAGGCCGAAACCGGTGACGTCCGTCGCAGCCTTGGCGCCCGCGTCCAGGGCGGCGCGGGAGGCGTCCCGGTTGAGCTCGGTCATCAGCGCGACGGCCTGGGGGAAGGCCTCGCCGGTGCGTTTGTGCCGGTTGTTGAGCACGCCCACGCCGATCGGTTTGGTCAGCGTGATCGGCAGCCCGGCCTCGGCGGCGTCGTTGCGCAACAGTCGCGCCGGGTCGGCGATGCCGGTCACGGCCATGCCGTACTTCGGTTCCGGGTCGTCCACCGAATGCCCGCCGATGACCGGGCAGCCGGCCTGTGCCGCCACGTCCAGGCCGCCGCGCAGCACCTCGGTGAGCAACTCCATCGGCAGCACCTCCCGCGGCCAGCCGACCAGGTTGATCGCGGTCACCGGCGTGCCGCCCATGGCGTAGACGTCCGAGAGCGCGTTGGCCGCGGCGATCCGTCCCCAGTCGTAGGCGTCGTCGACGACCGGGGTGAAGAAGTCGGCGGTGGTGAGCACCGCGAGGTCGTCCCGCACCAGCACCGCGGCCGCGTCGTCACCGTCGTCCAGGCCGACCAGCACCTGCGGCGCGGTCTGCCCGACCAGGCCGCGGACGGCGTCCTCCAGCTCGCCGGGCGGGATCTTGCAGGCGCAGCCGCCGCCGTGTGCGTACCCCGTCAAGCGCGTCGTCTCCCGAACGGATTGCATGCGCCGAGACTATCCCCGCCACCCGGATCCCGTCCGGGCGACGGTGTAGGGTTCCCGGCGGAGGCGTGAGGGTTCCTGGTGGGCCCCCCGGTCTTCAAAACCGGTGAGACCGAGCACCTCGGTCTGGCGGGTTCGATTCCCGTCCGCCTCCGCCACGCCAGGTCCGGTAGCGAGCGCGAGGTGGTCATGGGCGATCAGGATCCGCGCCGGGGCATCCCCCGGACCGATGCCCTGCTGGCCCTTCCCGCCGTGATCGAGGCCGGACGCCGGCTCAGCGACACGGTGATCCGCACGATCGTCGCCGACACCCAGGCCGCGGCCCGCGAGGGACGGCTCCCGGTCGCCGACGTGCCGGGCGAGGTCGAGCGGGCGGTGCGCACCCACCGGGCCGGGTCGCTGACCCCGGTGCTCAACGCCACCGGCGTCATCGTGCACACCAACCTCGGACGGGCGCCGCTCTCGGACGCCGCCGTCCGAGCCGTGCGGGACGCCGCCGGCTACGTGGACGTCGAACTCGACCTGCACAACGGACGACGCAGCGCGCGCGGCACCGGCGCCCGGGACGCGCTGCGCCGGGCCTGCCCCGCGGCCGAGGACGCCCTGATCGTGAACAACGGGGCCGCCGCCGTGCTGCTGGCCGTCACCGCCTTTGCGGGAACGAAGGAGGTCGTGGTCAGCCGCGGGGAACTGATCGAGATCGGCGCCGGCTTCCGGCTGCCCGACCTCATGCAGACCACCGGCGCCCGGCTGCGAGAGGTCGGCACCACCAACCGCACCCACCTCCCCGACTACGCCCGGGCGGTCACCGAGCGCACCGGCTGCCTGCTGAAGGTGCACACCAGCAACTACCGGATCCAGGGCTTCACGGCCGAGGTCGGCCTCGCGGCGCTGCGCGGCCTGGCCGACGAGCACGGGCTGCCGCTGATCGCCGACCTCGGTAGCGGGCTGCTCGTCCCCGACCCGCTGTTGCC
>JAGPGQ010000181.1 GCA_018055925.1 Micropruina sp. | reverse complement strand
GTGGTGGCCCCGCCCATCACGCCGGCGATGCCGATCGGGCCGGAGTCGTCGGCGATCAGCAGGTCGTCGGCGGAAAGCGTCCGCGCCATGTCGTCCAGGGTGACGATGGTCTCCCCCGGGCGCGCCTTGCGCACCCGGATCGGTCCGGCCAGTTTGCGGGCGTCGTAGGCGTGCAGCGGCTGCCCCACCTCGAGCATCACGTAGTTGGTGACGTCGACCGGCAGCGAGATCGGCCGCATGCCGGCCATCGTCAGCCGGCGCTGCATCCAGCGCGGCGAGGCGGCGGCCGGATCGACCCCGGTGACCGTCAGCGCGACGAACAGCGAGCCGGCCGGGTCGTCCAGGTGCACCGGGTGACCGTCGGTCACCGGGTCCGGGACGGGACGGTCGACAACATCGGTGAACGCGACCCCGAGCGCCTGCCCGGCCTCCCGGGCCAGGCCACGGATCGACATGCAGTAGGCCATGTCGGGCGACACGTCGATGTCGAGCACCTCGTCGCCCAGACCGAGGAAGGCCGCCGGATCGTCACCGGGCGACAGGCCGGCGTCCGGCGGCAGCACGATGATGCCGGAGTGATCGGTGCCGATGCCGAGTTCATCCTCGGCACAGATCATTCCGTCCGAGATGTGCCCGTAGGTCTTCCGCGAGCTCAGCGTGAAGCCACCCGCCAGCACGGTGCCGGGCAGCCCGACGACCACCAGGTCGCCGACCGCGAAGTTGTGCGCGCCGCAGATGATGCCGCGCACGCCGGCGGGCACCGGACGGTCCTCGACCGGCGCGGGTGGGACGTCCGGGGCCTGCGCCGGGCCGACGTCCACGTGGCACCAGCGGATCAGCTTGCCGTTCTTCTGCGGCTGGTCGACGAAGTCGAGCACCCGTCCGACGACCAGCGGACCGACGCCGTCGCCGATCGTCTCGACGGTCTCGACCTGCAGGCCGGCTCCGGTGAACACCTCGGCCAGGTCGCGTCCGGTCAGGTCCTCGGGCAGCGCCACCCGGTCGCGCAGCCAACTGATCGGCGCCCTCATCGCGCCACTCCTTTCAGGCCGCGGCTGAACCGGACGTCGCCCTCGACGAAGTCGCGCAGGTCGGCGGCGTTGTTGCGGAACATCAGGGTGCGGTCGATGCCCATGCCGAACGCGAACCCGGAGTACACGTCGGTGTCGACCCCGCAGGCCCGCAGCACGCGCGGGTTCACCACGCCGCAGCCGCCCCACTCGATCCAGCCCTCCGACTTGCAGGTGCGGCAGGGACGATCCGGGTTGCCGACGGACGCACCGCGGCACACGAAGCACTCCAGATCGACCTCGCCGCTCGGCTCGGTGAACGGGAAGTAGTGCGGCCGCATCCGGGTGCGGATGCCCTCGCCGAACATCGCCTGGGCGAAGTGGTCCAGGGTGCCGCGCAGGCTGGCCAGCGAAATCCCCTTGTCGACCACGAGTCCCTCGATCTGGTGGAAGACCGGCAGGTGGGTGGCGTCGAACTCGTCGGCCCGGTACACCTTGCCCGGGCAGACCACGTAGACCGGCAATTCGCGGTTGAGCAGCGTCCGGATCTGCACCGGCGAGGTGTGCGTGCGCATCACCAGGTGGTTCTCCAGCGGTTCGACGAACAGGGTGTCCGACTCGCCCCGGCTGGGGTGGTCCGGGCCGATGTTGAGCGCGTCGAAGTTCAGCCACTCGGCCTCGAGCTCGGGACCCTCGGCCACCTCCCAGCCCATCGCGACGAAGACGTCGCACATGGCGTCGATCAGCCCGGTGATCGGATGGATCGCACCCTCGGGGACGAGCTGGACGGGCAGCGTCACGTCGACCGCCTCGGCGGCCAGCGCGGCCTCCAGTTCGGCCGCCTCCAGCACGGCGCCGCGGGCCGCCAGCGCCTGCTGCACCCGTCCGCGGGCCGCGCCGAGCCGCTGCCCGGCGTCCTTCCGCTCGGCCGGCGGCAGGCTGCCGATCGCCCGGTTGGCCAGCGCCAGCGGGGAACGGTCCCCCGTGTGGGCCAGCCGCACCTGCTTCAGGGCGGCCACCGAGCCGGCGGACTCGATGGCGGCGAGGGCGTCGCCGACCAGGGCGTCGATCGCCTCGGGGCGCAGCGCATCCTGCGGTTGGTCTGGCATGGAGGGTCTCCGTTGGGTCGAGCGCCCGCGCACCGGCGGGCGACTAGTCGGCGGTGCGTTGGGCGCTGGCGCTGGCGTACAGGCACACCGCCGCGGCGGTGGCCAGGTTGAGGCTTTCGGCCTGCCCGTAGATCGGTACCGCGACGGTGCTGTCGGCCAGTTGCAGGTGTTCCACCGGCAGGCCCCAGGACTCGTTGCCCATCACCCAGGCGGTCGGGCGTCCGAGCCGTTCGGCCAGGTCGGGCAGTTCGGTGGCCGCCTCGCCGTCGGTGGCGAACACCTGCAGGCCGGCGGCCCGGCAGGCGTCGATCGCCTCGGCCAGGTCGACCCCGACCACCAGCGGCAGGTGGAACACGCTGCCGACGCTGGCCCGGACGGTCTTGGGGTTGTACACCTCGACCGAATCGGACGACAGGATCACCGCGTCGGCACCGAACGCGTCGGCGCAGCGGATCACGGTACCGGCGTTGCCCGGATCGCGGATCTGGGCGCAGATCACCACCAGCTGGGTGGACTCGTCCACCGCCTCGGCGAGCGGGACGTCCAGCGCCCGGCACACGGCCACCACGCCCTGGGGCGTCACCGTGTCGGACAGCGTCGCCAGGTTCTGCTCGCTGACCGCGTAGTGCGCCACCCCGGACTCCCGGGCCATGCCCAGCAGGTCGAGGTGGTCGCGCACGGCCGCCCAGCGGAAGAACACCGCCTCGACCACGCCCGGCACCCGGAGGGCCTCCCGGACGGCCTGCGGTCCCTCGGCCAGGAACGTCCCGGTCTCGCGACGCTGCTTGCGGCGCAGCAATGCCCGGGCAGCCCGCAGCACGGCCTTCGACGGCTCGGGCAGTTCCAGACGTTCGGGGACCATGTGGACGCTTTCGTTGGACGGCGGATCAGCGCGACACCGCGGAACCCCGCGGCATCGCGCGTACGCCGGGACTGATGATCAGGCGCCGGCCTTGGCCAGTTCGACGAGCTTGCCGAAGGCGGGCGCGTCGTTGACGGCGAGCTCCGCGAGCATCTTGCGGTCGACCTCGACACCGGCGGCCTTCAGGCCGCTGATGAACCGGTTGTAGGTCATTCCCTCGGCGCGGGCGGCGGCGTTGATCCGCTGGATCCACAGCGAGCGGAAGTCGCCCTTGCGGTCCTTGCGGTGCGCGTAGTTGTAGGTGTAGCTGTGCAGCAGCTGTTCCTTGGCCTTGCGGTACAGCCGGGACCGCTGACCCCGGTAGCCGGAGGCCTGTTCGAGCACCTCGCGACGCTTCTTGTGGGCATTCACCGAACGCTTGACGCGTGCCATGGTGGATCTACTCCTTGTGTTGATCGGTCCGGCACCGGCCGGACCTCGCGCGGTTGCGCGGGTTGGTCTGGGTCAGCGGGCCTTGTACGAGCCGAGCAGCTTGCGGGCCTTCTTGGCGTCGCCCTTGGCGACGACGGCATCGCCGTCCAGCCGCCGGGTGCGGGTGGTGGGCTTGTGCTCGTTCAGGTGCATCTTGCCCGCCTTGCGGTGCATCAGCTTGCCGGAACCGGTCAGCCGGAACCGCTTCTTGGCACCCGAGTGCGTCTTCATCTTCGGCATCGTGCCGCTCGCTTTCTTGTCGTGGGTCTCACGGGCTGTGAGGTGGTCTTTACAGGTCGATGTCCGGGTCCATGTTGTCCGCCGGACCCCGGCGCCGCTTGGTCTGCGGGCCGCTCTGGTGGGCGGCCCGATGCTCGGCCTCGGCCTCACGTTCCGCCTCGGCGTCGGCGGCGCGCTGCGCCATCCTGGCCTGCTTCTGTGCCTCGGCGTCGACCCGCGCCTCGGACTTCTTCTTGGTGGGCGACAGCACCATCAGCATGTTGCGGCCGTCCTGCTTGGGCGCCGACTCGACGAAGCCGTCCTCGGCCACGTCCTCGGCGAGCCGGCGGAGCAGGTTGAAGCCGAGTTCGGGACGGCTCTGCTCGCGTCCGCGGAACATGATGGTGATCTTCACCTTGTCGCCGCCCTTGAGAAAGCGCACGACGTGACCCTTCTTGGTCTCGTAGTCGTGGCTGTCGATCTTGGGCCGGAGCTTCATCTCCTTGATGACCGTGTTGGTCTGGTTGCGACGGCTCTCGCGCGCCTTCTGGGCAGCCTCGTACTTGAACTTGCCGTAGTCCATGAGCCGGGTGACCGGCGGCCGCGCCATCGGGGCCACCTCCACCAGGTCGAGGTCCGCCTCGCGGGCCAGCCGCAGCGCGTCCTCGAGCCGGACGATGCCGACCTGTTCGCCGCCGGGCCCGACCAAGCGCACCTCATTGGCGTGGATGCGCTCGTTGATCCGTGGTTCGCTGATGTTTCCTCCAGGGTTGGTGCGTGTGTGTGGTCGACCGCAACGACAAAGGCCCCCGCCGACGCGGAGGCCCGAAAGATCAGGCCGGGTGCGCCGCACCAGGCCTGTGTCGACCCGGCATCCTCACGGACGGACGGGTGGGAGTCGGGCTCCACTTCGCGAGGACCAGCCGGACACGGCCGGTCGACGCCTGACATTGTAGCCCAGCCGCCGGGTGCGCACCGAATCGGCACTCTCACGGTTCCTCGATCGCGCGATCCGTCACTGATGGCGGGTCCGGTGATCGCGAGATCCGGCACTGGTGGCAGGTCCGGTCACTGCTGTCGGGTTATTTCGCGAAAGCGTCGCGTCCTTCCCGCCACCGGCGATCGATCGCGAGATCGTTCACCGACACGGCCCTCGATCTCGGCGTTCGACGCCGGCTCCACGCGTCCGTGTTCTGGCCGGATTCTCGTCACCGGATCCCGGCGGACGACGGGATGACCTGACGGCGCGGTCACACCTGGGTGATGCTCAGCCAGCCCCAGCCGTCCTCCAGCCTGACCAGGCGTTGCTTGGCGGCCAGCGCGCCGATCAACTCACCCTCGATGATCAGCATCCCCGGTCCGGCCACGTCGATCACCACCGCGGCCGCACCCGCCTCGACGGCGGTGACGGCGACCTCATCCAGAGTGCAGGGGACGGGCCGGGCACCCGGGTCGAAGGCGCGCAGCGCGTCCAGGCCGGTGAACGCGATCACCCCGGACGCCCCGGACGCGGAGGTCATCAGCACCGCCGACATCTCGGCGTGGCGATCGGGATCGGGGCCGTCGCCGGACTCGTCCCCGTCGGCGACGATGGGCAGCAGCAACCGGGCGCCGCACAGGGCCGCCACCGCGGCCAGATAGGCCTCGGGCTCGGACGTCCGGGCGGCCTCGACGAGCGCGGCACGCACCTCCGCGTCCGGTTCGCCGTGATCACCGGCCCACGCGGAGTTCACCCGACCCAACGTCTTCACCCGTCCAGCCAACCACACTTCTCGTCGGGGTCGCCTGTTCATCGGGGTGGTCTGTGGCGGCCGGCGGGCATTGCTGGCACGCTGGCCCGCATGGACCTGTCGACATGGGTGATGATCGTGGCCATCGGGTCGACCACGCTCGGGTTGCTGCTGGTGATCCTGCTGTGGTCGCGGGCTCCCTGGAAGGCGGTGGTGGCCTGGCTCGGGATCGCGTTGCTGCCGTTGGGCCTGTGGCTGGCCGGTCTCTCGCAGGCGGCGATCGACGGCTGGAACACGCTCGCCCTATGGTGGCAGGGACTGCAGTTCGGGCTGTTCGAGACGATCGGGGTGAGCCTGCTCGGGGTGGCGGCGTTCCTGCTGATCCTGTCCCGGCTGATCCCGAACCGGCCGCGCAAGCGCAAGCCCGACACCAGCAGCACACCGTCCAGGCCGTTGAACCCGTCCACGCCGCCGGCACCCAACCCGCCGACCTACCGTCCGACTCCGCCGCGCAACGAGGCCGAGCAGACGCTGCTGCTGCCGGAGAACCGCCCGAACCCCTGATCCCGGACGAACCCGGTCAGGACGGCGCGTCCGTGCCGTCGGTGTCGCTCTCGTCCGCCTCGGCGGCCTTGCGGACGTCCTCGGTCCGGTACGCCTTTTCCAGCCGGCTGCGCAGATCGGCCACGTGCTCCTCGGCGCGTTGCCGGTCGCTGCGCTGGATGCCCATCAGCGGATACTGATCGGGCTGGCCCCGCAGCAGCACGAACGCCCACGGGTCGTGGACGCGGTACCGGAAGGCGGTGACCTGCGACCACGGGACGGTCCGGGTACGGACGCCGTTGCGGAACATGAGGCCCTCGTCGTCCGCGCGGACATAGCTCAGCCCGAGCCCGAGCGCCATGCCGATCATGATCGCCAGGAACAGCAGCAGGGTGAGGATCTGCAGCACGGTGAACATCGCCCGGATGTGCGGCGGGGTCATGAACCAGCCGAGCAACGAGGCCGCCACCAGCGAGACCGACAGCGAGATGCCCATCCGCAGCGATGCCATCGGACGGTAGACCATCGGGCTGCTCATCGGCTCACAGCCGGCAGGCGACGATGTCCGTCACCAGGATCGCGTCTGCACCCACGTCCCACAGCCGGTCCATGATCTGCGGCGCCTCGGCCCGCGGGATCATCGCCCTCACCGCCACCCAGCCCGGCTTGGCCAGCGGCGAGACGGTGGGCGCGTCCAGGCCCGGGGTGACCTCGCAGGCCGCGTCGAGCGCGGTCTGCGGCACGTTGTAGTCGACCATGTAGTAGGTGCGCGCAGTCAGCACCCCGGTCAACCGGCGGACCAGCCGGTCGAGCCCCTCGGGCGGCTCGGCATCGGCGCGCTGGATCAGGATCGCCTCGGAGGTCATGATCGCGTCGCCGAACAGTTCCAGCCCGGCCCGCTTCAGCGTGCTGCCGGTCTCGACCACGTCGGCGATGGCGTCCGCCACACCGAGCCGGACCGACGACTCGACGGCGCCGTCCAGCCTGATCAGGCGCGACTGGATGCCGTGGTCGTCGAGGTAGCTGCGGACCAGGCCGGCGTACGAGGTGGCGATCCGCTTGCCCTGCAGGTCGGCGGTCGTCCAGGCGGCGCCGCCGGGGGCGGCGAACCGGAACCGGGTGCCGCCGAAGCCGAGCGCCAGCACCTCTTCGGCGTTGGCTCCCGAGTCGAGCAGCATGTCGCGGCCGGTGACGCCCAGGTCGAGGGTGCCCTCCCCCACGTACACGGCGATGTCGCGCGGCCGCAGGTAGTAGAACTCGACCTCGTTCGCCTCGTCGAGCAGCACCAGGTCCTTGCTGTCGTGTCGTTGCCGGTATCCGGCCTCGCGCAGCATCTCGGTGGACGCCTCGGAGAGGGAGCCCTTGTTGGGCACGGCGATCTTCAGCGGGCGGCGTTCTGACACTCGGTCGACTCTACTCAAAGCCGCGCGTACACCTCGTCGAGGTCCAGCCCGAGGGCGACCATCAGCACCTGGACGTGGTACAGCAACTGGCTGATCTCGAGCGCGGCGGCGTCGCGCGATTCGTATTCGGCGGCCATCCACACCTCGGCGGCCTCCTCGACGATCTTCTTGCCGATCGCGTGGACGCCGGCGTCCAGGGCGCGGACGGTGCCGGACCCCTCGGGACGCTCCTGCGCCTTGCGCTGCAGTTCGGCGAACAGTTCCTCGAAGCTCTTGCTCACGGTTGGGCAGTCTATGTCTCAATGGACGGGCGTGCGCCACGGACGGCCGCCCGCCGACCGGTCGCCGCGGCCCGGCCCGTTCGGGCATGCTGGGGCGCATGGACGCTGAGCCCGATGAGGTGCGGATCGCCGAGGTGACCTCCCATGCGGGGCGGGTGGCCGCGGCCGATCTGCTGGCCGAGATCTGGGGACTGGCCCCGTCCGAGTCGCCGTTCCCGGCGGACCTGATGACCGCGTTGCAGCATGCCGGCGGCTGCGTGCTGGCGGCCGTGACCCCCGACGACCACACGGTCGGGGTCACCGTCGGGCTCGCCGGTGGTCCCCGCAGCACCTCCGTGTACTCCTACGTCGCCGGGGTGGCACCGTCGTTCGCCGGCCGGGGTCTCGGCCGGCGGCTCAAG
>JAGPGQ010000180.1:1295-8085 GCA_018055925.1 Micropruina sp. | reverse complement strand
GCGCCGCTGGAGGATCTGCTGGTCTCCAGCCTGATGGCGGCCGGTGAAGCGCCGGTGGGACGCCTGCTGTCCTGGGGGCGCGCCGAGGGTGGCTCCGGCGGCTGGGTGGTCGGGCATCCGGGCGTCGAGCTGTCGCCGGGCCGGTCCGCGCTGGCCAACGGCTTCCAGGCGCACCTGCTGGACGTGGACGACGTCAGCGACCCGGTGCGTGGGCATCCGTCCGCGGTGATCCTGCCGGCGTTGTTCGCGGTGGCGCCGGCCGCCACGTCCGGTGACGACGTGCTGGCCGCGTACGTGGTCGGCCTGGAGGCGATGGCCCGGCTGGCCCGCACGCTGCCCACCGGCCACTACCGGCGCGGCTGGCACCAGACCGGCACGGTGGGGGCGCTGGCCGCCACCGTCGCGGCCGCCCGGCTGACCGGCACGGACGCGGACACGGCCGTCCGGGCACTGGCGATGGCCGCGCAGAGTTCGGCGGCCCTGCGGGTGCAGTTCGGCACCGAGGCCAAGCCGCTGGCCGCCGGCCTGGCCGCGCAGGCCGCCGTGGACGCCTTGGCCTGGGCGCGGCTCGGGCTGACCGCCGCCGACGACGTGCTCGGCGGGCCGTCCGGCTTCCTGGCCGTGCACGACGCCGACCCGGATCGTGCCCGCACGACCCTGCTCGACGACTTCGGCCGTCGTTGGTCGCTGGTCGCCGACGGGCTGTGGGTGAAGACCGGGCCGTTCTGCTCGGCCGGCATCGCCCCGGTGCAGGCGGCCCAGCAGCTGGCCGGCACCGTCGGCGGACGGCCGGCGGGCGACATCGTCCGGGTGGTGCTGCGGATGCGCCCGGGCGCCGACGACGCGCTGATCCACCGCCACCCGCGCACCGGCGAGGAGGGCCGGTTCAGCGCCGAGTACCTGGTTGCGCTCGGGCTGCTCGGGCTCCCCCTCGACCTGACCACGCTGGGCGGCGGGCCGGCCGACCCGGCGGCGGCCCGGCTGGCCGAGCGGGTGAGCCGGGAGCACGTGCCGCCCGCCGAGGAGCCGCCGCGCGGCGTCCGGGACCGCTGGTCGCGGGTGCTGGTGCAGTTCTCGGACGGCGACACCGCCCTGGGCCGGGTCGACGTTCCCGAGGGCGCGCCGGGACGTCCGTTGACGGTCGCGGCCCGCGCCGCCAAGCGCTCCGCAGCGGCCGGCGTCCGGGCGGACGAACTGCGCGCGGCGATCGCCGGCACCCCCGGCCGGCCGTGGTCCGACACCGTCCGCGTCCTGCGGACGTACCGCCCGCCGGAACCCCTACTGCCGGCCCCCTAAGGTGGGGCCCATGTCCGTCGCCGTTTCGACCGAGTCCGGGGTGCTCGACGCCTATCGAGCCCGCCTGGCCGACGGGGCGGTCGACGAGCTGGTCACCCCGTCCGGGCTGCGCACCGACCAGGCGTCCCTGGCCGCAACCGTGGACGCGATGCGGCTGGCCGGGCTGCGGGCGGCGCGGGCGGAGGCGCGGCAGTTCGCTGACGACGAGGGCATCACGTACGGCACCACCGCCTCGGGCGGCGTCGGCCGTCCCTGGGCGATCGACCCGATCCCGGTGGTGCTGGGCGCCACCGAATGGGGCACCCTCGAGGCGGGCCTGCGGCAGCGCTCGATCCTGCTCGACCTGCTGCTCAGCGACATCTACGGCGATCGGCGGATGATCCGGGAGCGCGTCCTGCCGGCCGAGACCGTGCTCGCCCACGAGGGCTTCGTCCGGCAGACCGACCGGATCGCGGCCCCCGGCCGACGGCAGCTGGTGATCTCGGCGACCGACCTGGGCCGGGACGCCGGCGGCGGCTGGCGGGTGATCTCGGACCGCACCCAGGCCCCGTCCGGCCCCGGCTACGCGATGGCCACCCGGCGGATCATCTCGCGGGTGATGGCGGGACTGCACCGGGTCACCGACCTGGCCCGGCTGCGCGGGTTCTTCCAGGCCATGACGGGTGCCCTGCAGGACGCCTCCCCGTCGGTCACCGAGCCGCCGCGGGTGGTGCTGCTCAGCCCCGGGCCGGGCAGCGAAACCGCCTTCGAGCAGGCCTACCTGGCCACCCTGCTGGGCTTCCCGCTGGTCGAGGCGGACGACCTGGTGATGCACCACGGCACCGTCTGGCTGCGCACCGGCAGCCGGCTGGAACAGGTCGACGTGGTGCTCCGCCGGGTGGACGCCTGGTTCGCCGACCCGCTCGAACTGCGCGGCGATTCGCAACTCGGCATCCCCGGGCTGATCGAGGCCACCCGGCAGGGCCGGATCGCGGTGGTGAACCCGATCGGCGCCGGCGTGCTGGAGAACCCGGGCCTGCTGCCGTTCCTGGACGACGCCTGCCGCCGGTTGCTCGGCGAGGACCCGCTGCTGACCGCGCCGCAGACCTGGTGGTGCGGCGAACCGGCGGCCCGCGACCACGTGCTGGGCCGGCTGGAACGCCTGGTGATCAAGCCGATCTCCCGCGCGCACGGCCCCGTCCGCTACGGCTGGCTGCTGAGCGCGGACGAACGCGCCGAACTCACCCGCCGGATCGGCGCCGAGCCGTGGCTGTGGTGCGGGCAGGAGCCGTTGCCGCTGTCGACCGCGCCGGTGGTGACCGGGGCCGGGCTGGAGCCGCGCCGGTTCGTGCTGCGCAGCTTCGGCGTGGCCCAGGACGACGGCTATGTGTTCCTGCCCGGCGGCCTCGGCCGGGTGGCCGCCCGTCCCGACCAGTACACCGTCTCGAACTACTCCGGCGCCCTCGCCAAGGACGTCTGGGTGATCTCCGCGGGCACCGAACCGGCCGCCGGGGCACCCACCGGCGAGCGCCGGCTGAGCGTCCCACCGGTCGCGCAGGCCACCGGCCTGTCGCCCCGGGTGGCCGACAACCTGTACTGGATGGCCCGCTACGCCGAACGCGCCGAGGGCACCGCCCGGCTGCTGAAGGTGGCCGACGACTTCGCCGAGGACCACAGCAGCCGCCCCGGGACGCCGGGCGCCCGGGCGATGCGCGAGCTGCTGCGGATCGTCGGCAACCTGACCGTCTCGGGACTGCCGCAACCGGACGAGACCCCGATCGGCTACCTGCGCGACCGGGTGCTGGACGCCGACCGGGCCGGCACCGTGCTGTGGTGCGCGGAGCGGCTGGTGGAGGCGGCACACCACGTCCGGGACGTGCTCAGCGTCGACACCTGGTCGGTGCTCGGCCGGCTGCAGCACACCCTGAGCCAGATCCCGGACGCCGACGACCAGCTGCAGCCGCTGCTCGCGGACGTGCTCGAGTCGCTGCTGGCCCTGGCCGGGATCATGGCGCACAGCATGGTGCGCGACGAGTCCTGGGCGTTCCTGGACGCCGGTGGACGGATGGAGCGCGCCCAGCTGACCGTCGCCCTGCTGCGGCACTCGTTGTGCCCGGCCGGCGACGAACCGGTCGATCCGCTGGTCGCCGAGGGGGTGCTGCGGGCCGGCGAGTCGATCATCACCCACCGGCGGCGGGCGGCCGCCGGCACCGGCCCGCTGGACCAGATGGAGTCGGCGATCGACCTGCTGCTGCTCGACCGGGTCAACCCGCGGTCGGTGCTCAACCAGGCCGAGTCGCTGGCCGCCGACCTGCGGTCGCTCGGCGACGAGGCGTCCGTGGCCCGGGTGCTGGCGATCGTCGCCCGGCTGGAGGCGGTCGACCTGCCGGTGCTGCTCGGCGACCGGGACGCCCTGGGCAGCCTGCTCGACCGGTTGCAGGAGGAACTGCGCCAGCTGTCGGACGAGCTGGCCGCGCGGCACTTCGTCCGGCAGGCGCCGCGGCACACGCTGCGCACCGACTGGGCCACCCCCTGGCAGGTGACCTGATGACCGTCGACGAACGTCCCGCGCCGGACCACTACGCGCCGCGGCGCTACCGCGTCCGGCACGCCACCATCTACACCTACGACGACGACGTCGAGGCCTGTTACGAGCGGGGCTTCCTGCGTCCGGTCGAGACCTGGTCGCAGCGGGTGGTGAGCCATGAACTGCAGGTGTCCCCCCAGCCGGACGTGTTCGGGGAACACGTCGATCACTTCGGCAATCACAGCGCCTACCTGGAGATCCGGACGCCCCACCGGCAGCTGGTGGTGGGCAAGACGTCGGTGCTCGACGTCGCCTGGCCGCGTCCCGACCTGGACGCGTTGAACACCACCACGGTGGCCCAGGCGGCGGCGCTGGTCGCCCAGGAGGCCGACCCGTTGGAGCACGCGGAGTACCTGCTGCCGTCCGACCTGGTGGAGCTGGGTCCCGAGGTGACCGAGTACGCGCTGGGCATCCTGCCGCCGCAGCGTCCGTTGGGTGAGGCGCTGCAGGCGCTGTACGGCACGATCTACCGCGACTTCGAGTACAAGCTGGGGGCCACCTCCGTCAGGACGACGCTGCCCGAGCTGCTCACCCTGCGCAAGGGCGTGTGCCAGGACTTCGCGCACCTGGCGGCCGGCTGCCTGCGGTCGGTCGGGCTGCCGGCGCGATACGTGTCGGGCTACGTCGAGACGACTCCGCCGCCCGGCCAGCCGAAGCTGGAGGGCTCGGACGCCTCGCACGCCTGGACGTCGGTGCTGGTGCCCGGCGGCGAGTGGATCGACCTCGACCCGACCAACGACCACTTCGCCGACTCGCGCTACATCGTGACCGCCTGGGGACGCGACTTCCGCGACGTGTCGCCGCTGAAGGGCGTCGTCTACACCGAGGCGTCGAACTCGAGCCTCGAGGTGAAGGTGGACGTGTTCCGGGTGAATCCGGACGGCTCGCTGAGCTGACCGGGCCGACGTCGGCACGGGCGGCGTCGAAACGGCGCGCGACGGCGTGGAACGCCGCCTTCGGCTCCCAGTGCCCGTCGTCGGCGGACAGTCCCGATTCCAGGGTGGGCGGCCGCACGATGCCGTAACTGGCCTTGTCCTGGTCGCGGTCCGGGTCGTCGCTGTAGCGGCAGTCGCCCTCGATGAACATGCACACGAAGGCGCCGTGCAGGTCCTCGGTCTCGTAGATGTCCAGGAGTTCCTCGATGACGTCGGCCTGCACCTGTTCGTCCCGTTGGTATCCGGGTTTGACCCGGCGATCGTCCAGGTCGCGCCAGTCGAGGATGTCGGCGGCGCTGCCGCCGCGCTCCCGCGCACCCCGGTACGAGCAGCAGCCGAACTCGGTGATCAGCACCGGCTTTCCCCAGCGACGCAGCGCCCGCAGGCCGCCGCGGAAGTCCCCGTCGGTCGAGGCGTCGAAGTAGTAGTCCACCCCGACCAGGTCGAACGGCGCCCAATCGACGCCCTCCCAGGTTCCCGAGCCGTAGGTGAGCGGTCCGCCGAACAGCGGCCGCGCGGTTCCCACCAGCCGCGCCAGCAACCGGTTCAGCCGCCGGTCGAACACCGGCCCGAAGAGGAATCCGGCGGCCAGGACGACCAGCCGCCAACCGAACGTGCGTCCCGGGATGATCCCGCTCGCGAAGACGGTCAGCTCGCAGCCGACGTTCAGCCCGACCCGTCCGGGATGCTCCGCCCGCAACCGCTCGCCGAACGCGGCGACCCGCGCCAGCCGTTCCACGATCTCGTCCTGCGACCCGTCGACCAGGCGGGGTTGCAGCCACACGAACAGCCCGCGGTCCAGGGCCAGCCGGGCGGCCTCCTCCAACCGGCCGAGGTCCTCGCCGAAGATCGTGACGGCGGTGCAGTGCAGCTCGTCCGCGATCACCCGCAGCTCGTCGGCGACGACCTCGGGCCGCCATCGCTCGCGGGAGTGCTGGCCCGGCAGGTACGAGGACCCGACGTCGTAGAGCACCCCGCGCTGCTCCAGGGATCGACGCGGCAGCGGGGGCAGATCCGCACCGGCGCGGACGCTCTTCCTCCGGGGTCGGCGGACCACGAGCACGAGCGCGGCGACCGAGGTGGCGAGCGTCGATGCCACCGCCCAGGCCGGTGGCAGCCCCATCCCGGCGGTGAGCATGCCGGCGACGACCAGGCCCGTCCGTGCGCCGATCACCGTCCAGAGCCCGGAGGACCGCTGCCGGACGAAGCCGAGGAGGACGCCGAGCAGGAACGCCTCGCCGAGCAGCGCGAGGTTGCCCTGCACCACGGCCAGCGTGCCGGCGAACAGCACCGCCTGGGCGAGCACGACGGCGCTGCCGCGCAACCGGGTGCCCAGCGCGTGCTGGACGAATCCGCGGAACAGCGCCTCCTCCGGCAGCACCGAGCCGGCCAGCACCAGCAGGATCGTCAGCAGGGTCGCGGACGGTGGCCAGCCGGCGTTCCCGACCCCGGCGACGGCGGCCGGGATCAGGACGAGGGCGGCCCCGGCCAGGACGATGCCGAGTCCGGCGAGCGCACCGGCCGCCGCCCGGGCGGCACCGCGGGGGGCGTCCAGGCCGAGCGCCGAGACCGGCGTGCCGGTGGCGCGCAGCCCGAGCCACAGCAGCACCGCCGTGACCGTCAGCAGCACCGCCACACCGACGGCCCGCGCCGCCGGCTCGCCACCGGCGAACGAGCGGACGGCGAGGCCGGTGCCGGCGAACGCCACGGTCACGATCACGACGGTCGCGGCGATCCGCCGCGGCCCGGTAAGCGTGTCGGACATGATCCCCTCCGGTAAAGTCATTACACTGTTCGGAGTTTTACTGTACGCGCCGGAAGCCGGAGGCACCAGAGTGACCGTGGAAGATCCCCGTCCGACCCTCGACCTGCTGTGGAACGGCATCCCCGCCCCGCGGCGAGGACCGCGCCACCGGCTCACGATCGAGCGCATCGTCGGGGCGGCCACCGCGATCGCCGAGGAGGACGGCGTCGCCGGGCTGTCGATGCGCCG
>JAGPGQ010000180.1:0-1195 GCA_018055925.1 Micropruina sp. | reverse complement strand
CGTCCTGATCGTGCCCGGCGAACCCGAGGACGACGACGTGGAGGAGCCGGACGCCGACCCGTCCGATGCCCCGGCGACGTGACCTGGGATACCGTCGGGGAATGCCGAGTCCTGCGGTCGAGATCGAGGTGGGCGACCGGGTCGTCCGGGTGACCAACCCCGACCGGGTCTACTTCCCCGAGACGGGGTGGACCAAGCGCGACCTGGTGGACTACTACCTGGCCGTCGGCGACGGCATCGTCCGGGCGCTGCGCGAGCGGCCGTGCATGCTGCATCGGTTCCCGGACGGCCTGGCCGGGCCGAAGGTGCACCAGAAGCGGTTGCCGCGCGGGGCGCCCGACTGGATGCAGACCGTCGAACTGTGGTTCCCGAGGTTCGGACGGACCGCCGACGAGCTGTGCGTCACCGAGTTGGCCCAGGTGATCTGGGCGGTGCAGATGTCGACGGTCGAGTTCCACCCCTGGAACAGCCGCCGCGCCCACGTCGAACAACCGGACGAGTGGCGCATCGACCTCGACCCGATGCCCGAGGCCGACTTCCCGGCCGTCCGCCGGGTGGCGCACACGGCCCAGGAGGTGCTCGCCGAACTGGGCATCACCGGCTACCCGAAAACGTCCGGTGGCAAGGGGTTCCACGTGTACGTCCGGATCGAGCCGGAGTGGGGCTTCGGCGAGGTGCGGCGGGCGGCGCTGGCGTTCGCCCGCGAGGTCGAACGGCGCTGCGCCGACGCCACCACCGTCTGGTGGCGCAAGGACCGCGACCCCGAGAAGATCTTCGTCGACTACAACCAGAACGCCCGCGACCACACCATCGCCTGCGCCTACTCGGTACGCGGCACCCCCACCGGCACCGTCTCGACCCCGGTCTTCTGGGACGAACTGGACGACCTCGACCCGCGCGACTTCACGATGGCGTCGGTGCCCGCCCGGTTCGCCGATCTGGGCGACCTGCACGCCGGCATCGACGACGTGTCGTTCCGGCTGGACGCGTTGCTGGAGTGGGCCGACCGAGACGGCATCGAACCGGCCAAGAACTGACCTCGGCCCGAGCGGACGCCTAGAGTCGCCGTATGGGTCTTCTGACGTTCAGCATCAACGTGACCCTGGATGGTTGCGTCGACCACCAGGAGGGCATCGCCGACGACGAGACGCACGCCTACTTCACCAACCTGATGGACTCCAACGACGCCATGCTC
>JAGPGQ010000179.1 GCA_018055925.1 Micropruina sp. | reverse complement strand
CACCCGCTCGCCGCGGGCCGGCGCCCCGGTCTTGAGCTGGCCGCAGCCGGTCGCGACCGCCAGGTCGGCGATGAAGGTGTCCGGGGTCTCGCCGGAGCGGTGCGAGACCATCTGGCCGTAGCCCGCGCCGTGGCAGATCCGCATCGCCTCGAGCGTCTCGGTCACGGTGCCGATCTGGTTGACCTTGATCAGCGCCGCGTTGCCGATGCCGTCCGCGATCGCGGCGGCGATGATCGCCGGGTTGGTGCAGAAATTGTCGTCGCCGACCAGCTGCACCCGGCCGCCCAGCTCAGCGGTCAGCTGCTTCCAGCCCTCCTGATCCTGCTCGCCCAGCCCGTCCTCGATGCTCCAGATCGGAAAGCGGTCGATCATCTCGCCGTAGCGGGCGATCATGTCCGCACTGGACAGCCGGACGCCGTTCACCCGGTAGCCACCGTCGTCGAAGAACTCCGAGGCCGCCGGGTCGAGCGCGATGCCGACCCCCTCGGCGCCCGTCGGGTAGCCCGCGGCGGTGATCGCCTCGACGATCAGCGCGAGCACCTCCTCGGGTTCGGCCAGGTTGGGGGCGAAGCCGCCCTCGTCGCCGAGGCCGGTGGCGTGACCGCCGGCGGCCAGCAGTGTGCGCAACGCCTGGTACACCTCGGCGCCGGCCCGGACGGCTTCGCGCAGCGACGTCGCGCCCAGCGGACACACCATGAACTCCTGGAAGTCCAGCGGGTTGGGGGCGTGGGCGCCGCCGTTGAGCACGTTGAAGCAGGGGACGGGCAGCCGGCGCGGCCGCAGCAGGCCGGGCAGCCACTGGTACAGCGGGGTCCTCGCCGAGGTGGCCAACGCCCGGGCCAGCGCCATCGAGGTGCCGATCAGCGCGTTGGCGCCCAGCCGGGCCTTGTTCGGGGTGCCGTCCAGGTCGCACATCGCGGCGTCGACCGCGTCCAGGCCCGGCCACCGGCGTCCCGCCAGCGCGGCGTTGATCTCGGTGTTGACGTTCTCCGCCGCCCGGGTGACACCGGCGCCGCCGAACCGGGCCGGGTCGCCGTCGCGCAGTTCCACCGCCTCCCGCGAACCCGTCGACGCGCCGGACGGGACGCCGGCCTCGGCCGTGGTGCCGTCCGCCAGCCGCACCGACACGCTCAGGGTGGGACGCCCGCGGGAATCCAGCACCTCGAGTGCTCGTACCTGCTCGATCTCGAAAGCCATCGCCGGCCCCTCTCGCGCTGCCGGGCCCCCACGGTGAGGGCCCCGATGCGCACCCCGGACGGGCGATGAGGGAGGGACGAGCGGTCTCCCCACCATCGCGGCAGCCGGACTGCACACGAGGTAGGGACCGTTGGCCGCCGAAGCGACTGTTCGCTGATGCGGGCGAGCCCCACCGCCCACGCGTGACTTTAGCGCGTCGGGTCATCGGTGGGAAGGAACCGGACCCGCACTCGGTGGCGGGGCGAATCGTCGCGCCGGACGGCGATCTCGGAGCCGGCGCAGCCTCCGCCGGCCACCCCGGGGTGCCGGGTCATCCCAACCCGGCCGTGCCTGGCCTTGAGGGATCCCGATCGGCCGGGGGAGTGTCCGGGCGAGTTCGCCGCCTCACTCCACCCGGTCGGTGCGCTGCCGTCCGCGCAGCACCCGGCGCGCGATCTGGTCCAGGCCCACGATCCGGCGGGCGAGGAAGCTGCCCACCGAGACGCCGGCGGCAAGGCCCAGTCCGGTGCCGAGCGCGCCCAGCAGCTGTTCGAGGCCGGCGTTGACGTCACCGGCCGCGATCAACTGATCCAGGCCCTGGTAGACCGCCCGGCCGGGGATCAGCATGATGATCGCCGCCGAGGTCATCACCTGCTCGGGCACCTGCAGCCGGTGCTGGGCGGCGAAGCCGAGCGCACCCGCCAGCACCGCGGGCACCGCGACCGCGAACCCGACCGGGAGTCCGAGCCCGGTCATCGGCAGGTGGACGGCGAACACCAGGGGTGCCGCCAGCCCGGCGAGCACGGTGGTGCGCAGCGCCGTCCGGGTCGACAAGGCGTAGCCGACGCCGACCAGCACGGCGGCCGCCAGGCCGGCGAGCAGGGCGTCCGACGATGTCATCTGCGGGCTGATCGTCACCGGAAGCCCGGCCCGCATGGCCAGGGTCATCACCAGGCCGATGCCGACCGCGATCCCCATCGTGACCACGACCACTTCCAGGCCGCGCGCCGACGCGGTCACGTAGTAG
This sequence comes from Micropruina sp., assembly GCA_018055925.1. Lineage (GTDB taxonomy): Bacteria > Actinomycetota > Actinomycetes > Propionibacteriales > Propionibacteriaceae > Micropruina. The sequence continues at coordinate 5,891 of JAGPGQ010000179.1, read as the reverse complement.
CCGTCGAGCGCGTCCTGCGAGGCACCCACGACGGTCATGCCGGCCAGCAGCACCACGACTCCCGAGATGGCGACCAGGGACGGCGAGTCGGTGCCGTTGACGCTGCGGTCGTGCAGCTGCAGCCAGGCCAGGCCGACCGCGAGCGCGCTCGGGATCGCGGCGCCGATCACCTGGATGTAGAAGGTCGGGAACGCGGCCCGGCCGAGCGCGGCGACCACCTCGGTGACGACCGCCGCGGACAGCGCCGCCAGCAGCATGCTGACCGGGCCGCCACCGAGGGTCACGACGATGCCGGCGGCCATCAGCGCCCCACCCAGGGTGGACACCCAGGTGCGGTAGGGACGCGGTGCCCGCAGGGCATGGACGAGTTCGTCCCGCAGTTCGTCGATGCTGGGCCGCACGGAGGAATGGACGGTGGTGACCCGGTCGATCAGCCGCTGCACGTTCTGCAGTCGGGAGTGGTCGAGGCGGCGTTGGCGCACCACCCGCATCACGGTCAGCGGATCCTCCTCCAGACCGCGGTGCACCGAGACCGTGATCGAGGTGAACGTGACATCCACCTGGGCCGACGTCACGCCGTAGGTGTGCAACACCCGCAGGGCCGTCGCGGCCGCGTCCGAGGCGGCGGTGCCCAACACCAGCAGCGCCTCGCCCACCCGCAGGGCCACGTCGACCACGGCCCGCGCATGGCGCTGGCTGACCTCGTCGTCACCGCCCGGCAGGGCGAAGGTCATGGTCTGCGGATCCTCGCTGCGCCACGCCGCGGAGAACTGCGGCAGCACCCAGGGACGCGAGGGGGAGTCCGGGCTCCGGGGCGGGTCGGTCACCGCGCACAGCCTACTCGCGGCCGGCCTCGTCCGACTCGCCGAGCCCGCCGCGTCTAGCGGTAGTTCGCGAACTGCACCGGGAAGTCGTAGTCGGCCTCCTTGATCAGCCGCTGGCACGCCTGCAGGTCGTCCCGCTTCTTCGAGAAGACGCGGAGCTCGTCGCCCTGGACCTGGGTCCGGACGCCCTTGGGGCCGGAGTCCCGGATCAGCTTGGCGATCTTGCGGGCGTCGTCGCCGGCGATGCCCTGCTGCATGGTGGCGGTCAGCTTCCAGATCTTGCCGCTGACCCGCGGCTCGTCCGGCTTCAGCGCCTTCAGGTCGATCTTGCGGCGCACCAGCATGGTCCGCAGCACGTCGAGCACCGCCTTCACCCGCTCCTCGCCGGACGCCTCCATGTCGATCACGTCGCCGGCCACCTTGATCGCGGCGTCGGTGCCGCGGAAGTCGTACCGGTTTCGGATCTCCTTGGCGGTCATGTTGACCGCGTTCTCCAACTCTTGCCGATCGAACTTGCTGACCACATCGAACGAGCTGTCCCCGGCCATGCTGCACTCCTCACGTTGGTGGATTCGTCCGCCGCGGCCCAGAGTTGCTATGTTGATCCTCGCGCCAAGCACGGCAGGTTGCCCGAGCGGCCAAAGGGAGCGGTCTGTAAAACCGTCGGCATCGCCTACGTAGGTTCGAATCCTACACCTGCCACCCGGTGTTTGGCCTAGTCAACGTCATGTTGACTAGGCCATCTGGCGCGCCCGTGCCAGATTCGTGCACGCTCTGTGTCGTTTGTCACGCTACACCCCGCCCTCTGTCGGGCCCGGAGATCCCTCCGGGCCTGTGGTGGTTCCGGCCACGGCGACCCGGTGTCGCCGGATTGCGACCCGTCCGCGACGCCACCGCCACCCGCGGCGGGCCGCCCGACCCCTAGCGTGGAGCCGCAGTCATTCCACGAAAGGTCGAGATGTCACACCCCGTCACCCTCGCCGGCAGGTTCGCCGCCGGAATCGCCGCCCTGCTGATCGCCACCGGGTGCACCGTCACCGTGGCCAATCAGCCGCCGTCCGAGTCCGGGGCGCCCGCGTCCAGCCCGTCCGAATCCGGGGCGCCGGCATCCAGCCCGTCCGCGGCACCGGGCACGGCCGCGCCGACCGTGGCCTCCCCGCCGGCGGATGCGGGTGAGCATCGACACCCTGATCACCTCGTCCACCCGCCGGGCGGAACTCACCTCGGCCCGGATCAAGGGCGACAGCAGCGGCACCACCTACGACAAGGCGCTGTCGCTGTGGGCGGGCTGCGAGGGCGCCACCGACCAGGTCGAGTTCGGCGTCGGCGGGCACGAGGTCGTCCAGGGCAACCTGGGACTGCGCTCCGCGGTGCCGGACGACATCGTCGTCCACGTGCTGATCCAGGTGGACGGCGAGCCGGTGCTCAACCTGCAGCTGGACGGTGGCGACCCGACCCCGGCGCTGCTGCCCATCCGGTTCCTGGTCGAGGGCAAGCAGAAGGTGCTGCTGCAGACCAAGGTGGTCAAGGGCAGCTGCACCGCCTCGAACGAGTCCTACGCCGTGCTGGTCGACGGTTATGCCCACTGACTCCGGGCCGGCCCGTCCCCGGCTGCTGCTGGTCGACGACGACCCCGGGATCACCGGCGGGCTCGCCCCCGTGCTGGAGCGGGACGGCTTCGACGTCGTCGTCGCCGAGGACGGCCCCGAGGCCCTGCTGGCGGTGGCCGCCGGCGGTGTCGACGTGATCGTGCTCGACGTGATGATGCCCACCCTGGACGGACGCGAGACCCTGCGCCGGCTGCGTCGTGCCGGTCACACCGTGCCGGTGGTGCTGCTCACCTCGGTCGGGGAGGCCGCCGAACGGGCCCGAGCCCTGGACGAGGGGGCCGACGACTACCTGAACAAGCCGTTCGACGCCGGCGAGCTGATCGCCCGGGTGCGGGCCGTGCTCCGCCGCAGCGCGGCCGGCGTGGCCACCCTGGCGACCGCGTCCACGCTGCGGGCCGGGGCGTTGCGGCTCGACCGGGCGGCGCGCCGGGTGTGGCTTGAGGAGCGGGAGCTGGCGCTGACGCCCAAGGCGTTCGCCCTGCTCGACCAGCTGATCACGCACGCCGGAGAGGTGGTGTCCAAACCGCGGCTGCTCGAGGTGGTGTGGGGCTACGACGACCCGGTCGGCACCCGGGCCATCGACCACCGGATCGCCGAACTGCGTCGCGTGCTGCGCGACGACGCCGCCGCTCCGCGCTGGATCCGCACGGTTCCCGGGGTGGGCTACGCGTTCCTCGTCGAGGTCAGCGGGGGCGGACGATGAGCACCCCGGCCCGGATCGCGGCCGTGGCCGCCGCCGTGGGCGCGCTGAGCGCGCTGGTGGTGTGGCTGGTCGTTCCCGACACCCGGCTGGTGATCAGCCTGGCGCCCGCCCTGCTGGTGCTCCTGGTCGCCGCCGTCGTGGTCGCCGGCGCCGGTGCGGCGGCCTGGCTGGCCCACCGGCGCGCCCTGCTGCTGGCCGAGGGCGACCGTCGCGTGGCCGAGGCGACCGATGCCGTCGAGGCGCGGCTGAGCGCGGAGCGGGCCCGGCTGCTGGGCCGGATCGACCACGAACTGAAGAACCCGGTGATGGCCACCAACCTGGCCCTGGACGCCTGGCGGGCCGCCCCCGGCGACAGCCCGGCCGCCGCCGAGGCGGTCGAGACCATCGGCACCCAGTCCGCCCGGCTCGGCGCCCTGCTCACCTCGCTGCGCAAGATCGCCGACGTCGAGCACCGCGACCTGGACATCGAGCAGGTCGATCTGGGCGAGCTGCTGGTGCACGTCCGGGACGTCTGCTCGACGACGCCGGCCGGGCTGGCCCGGCAATGGTCGCTGCATCTGCCGCAGGCACCCTGGCCGCTGCCGGCGATCGCGGCCGATCCCGACCTGCTGTACCTGGCGCTGCACAACCTGGCCGACAACGCGGTGAAGTACACCCGGCCGGGCGACCGGATCGAGATCCGGGCCGCCGAGGCCGACGGCGGGGTCGCCGTCGTCGTGGCCGACACCGGCGCCGGCATCCCAGCCGACGAGGTGCCCGGCGTCTTCGACGAACTGTCCCGGGCGTCCACCGCCCGCGGCATTCCCGGCCAGGGACTCGGCCTGGCCCTGGTCCGCTCCGTCATCGGACGGCACGGCGGCCGCGTCCAACTCGACTCCCGGATGGGCGTCGGCACCTCGGTGTCGCTGTGGCTGCCCGTCCGCACCCCGCATCCCGAAAGGAAACCCTGATGTCCCAGCTCCGCCTGGCCGCCGGCCTGGTCGCCGGCGCGCTGTTGCTCACCGGCTGCACGATCACCGTGAGCGGCCCGTCCGAGTCGCCCAGCCCCGAACCGTCCGCGCCGAGCACCGAACCGGCCCCGGAGACCACCCCGACCGGTGAGGTCACCCCGACCGGGAGTGCCCAACCCGGCGCCGAGAACGCCGTCCCCGGCTACGCGGTCGGCCAGTTCCCCGCGATCCCGCTGTTCAGCCTGCCCGACGTCTCCCGGGTCTCGACCGCCGGCCAGAAGCTGCGCGACAAGCTCAAGGTCGAGATCAAGGACATCCCCGGCGTCAAGATCACCGCCGTCCGCTGCACCAAGAACGGCGAGTACACCAATGCCGACTCGGGCCTGGTGCTCTACGGGGACGGCTCCGGCTCCTATGTGGGCCCGGACGGCAGCTACACCCGCGGCCGGGACGGCTCCGAGACCTCGGTCAGCGACCGCGAGTCGGTGACCCGCAACGGCAGGGGCGGCGGCACCTACGTCGGGAACAAGATGTCCATCACCAACTCCGGAGACGGTTCCGGCACCTACGTCGACCCCGACATCTCGATGACCATCGACGGCAAGGGCGCGGGCACCTACCGCAGCAAGAGCGAGTCGATCACCAACAGCGGCGACGGCTCCGGAACCTACGTGTCCGGAGGGGTGTCGATCACCAACTCCGGCGACGGCTCCGGCACGTACGTGGACGGCACCGTGTCGATCAGCAACGACGGGACGGGCACCGCCACCGTGGTCGGGCCCACCTTCTCCGGTTCGGTGCCGGCGGATCCGCTGCCCAAGGTGCCGCCACTGGGCAAGTTCCCGCCGGTGGTGCAACTGCTGCCCAAGACGAACGTCTGCGGCTTCGTGATCACCCTCGCCGACGGCGTGCTGTTCGACTTCGACAAGGACAACATCCGGACGGACGCGGCGCAGACCCTGGACAAGGTGGCCGCCGCGCTGAAGCAGGTCGGCCGGAACCGGATCCAGGTGTCCGGTCACACCGACGCGATCGGCACCGACAGCTACAACCAGGGCCTCTCCGAGCGGCGCGCCGCCTCGGTCGTGGACGCGTTGCGCACGCGCGGCGTGTCGTCCCCGATGGACGCCGGCCAGCGCGTGGTGAGCGTGATGGCGTCCCTCACCTCGGCCGAACTGGCAGAGCTGATCGGCCCGGTCGCCGAGATCTCCCGCGGCATTCCGGCCACCGCCGTGTCGTCCCGGCAGGGCTTCACGCCGGTCTACCCGGCCGGCTCGGCGGCGCAGCGGCTGTTCGACGAGCTGGGCGGATCGCTGGTGCTGAGTTCGGAGCGGCTGCTGGACGCCACCTCGGTGGCCAGCGCCACCGTCGCGGCCCACCTGACCTACCTCGAGACGGTGAGCGCCTGGCTGGCGCGTCAGGGCGTCGATGCCGACGAGTCCCGGAGACTCCTGGCTTCGGTGTTCGCCGGGGCGACCGCCGGGTTCGCCCACAGCGCGGACTTCGCCGAGCTGGCCCGGCAGCACGCCACCCCGGGCGGGCTCAACGAGCGCCTGGCGACCGCCCTGCGCCGGGCCGGGGTGTACGAGACGGTGGAGCGCGGCCTGGACGAACTGCTGGGACGGCCACCGGCGGGACACCCCGGCCCGGCCGGCTGACCCGCGGCCGCCGCGTCCTCCCCGGTCAGGCCCGGACGAAGATCTCCACCCGGCGGTTGAGCTGCCGGCCGGCCGGATTGTCCTCGCCCTTGATGGCGTTCGGCGCCACCGGCCTGGACTCGCCGTAGCCCGTGGCGTCCATCGGG
>JAGPGQ010000178.1 GCA_018055925.1 Micropruina sp. | reverse complement strand
CTGCGTCCCTCCAGAGTCCGACTGGACGCCGGGATGACGAGCGGGCTCGGAACGGAAGCCCCGGTCAGCCTGCCGACCTTCGTCATCCCGGGCTTGCCCCGGGATCTGTGTCTGTCCAGCGTCCCACTGAACAGCGGGGCTGGGCTGGCGGCCGACGCCCGTCAGCACGTCCCTGGAGAGGGGTTCGACGATGTGGTGCCAGCGGGCGTGTTCGGCGCCGGGGCCGTCGTCGCGGCCCGTCCAGGCACTCGAGGCGCGGTCGATCATCGCCACTGCCCCGCCTTCATCACCTTGTGTACCAGCGGCACGCCGGGGCGGTAGGCCAGGTGCAGGTGGCTGGGCGCGTCCAGCATGATCAGGTCGGCGCCCGCACCGGCTCGCAGCACGCCGATGTCGTCGCGTTGCAGCGCCCGCGCGCCGCCGGCAGTCGCCGCCCAGACCGCCTCGTCCGGGGTCAGGTGCAGTTCGCGCACGGCGAGCGCGATCACGAACGGCATGGACGTGGTGTACGACGTCCCGGGATTGCAGTCGGCGCCCAGCGCGACGGTGACTCCGGAGTCCCAGAGCCGGCGGGCGTCCGGGTAGCGGTTCCGGGTGGAGAAGTCGGCGGCCGGCAGCAGGGTGGCGACCGTGGCGGACGCGGCCAGCGCCTCGATGTCGGCATCGTCGGTGTGACAGACGTGATCGACGGACGCCGCCCCCAGCTCGACGGCCAACTGGATGCCCGGCCCCTGGTGCAGCTGGTTGCCGTGCACCCGCACCCCGAGGCCGGCCCGTCGTCCGGCGGTCAGCACCGCCCGGGACTGATCCTCGTCGAAGGCGCCACGCTCGCAGAACACGTCGATCCAGGACGCCAGCGGCGCGCACGCCGGGACCATCTCGTCGATCACCATCGCCACGTAGTCGTCCGGACGCCCGGCGTACTCGGGCGGGGTGACATGCGCCGCGAGCAGGGTGCCGAACGGCGTGTGACGGGCCGCCGCCTCAAGGCTGCGTCGCTCGTCGGGCGTGCTTTGCCCGTAGCCGGACTTGATTTCGACGGTGGTGGTGCCCTGCGCCAGGTACTCGCCCATCAGCCGATCGACGTTCGCGCCCAACGCGGCGTCCGAGGCGGCCCGGGTGGCGGCCAGGGTGCTGCGGATGCCGCCGGCGGCGTACCGCTCCCCCGCCATCCGGGCGGCGAACTCCTCCGCCCGGTCACCGGCGAACACCAGGTGACTGTGGCTCTCCACGAAGCCGGGCAGCACCGCGCGCCCGCCGGCGTCGATCCGGCTGTCGGCGGCCGGGGCATCGGCCCGAGGGCCCACCCAGGCGATTCGGGCAACCTGCGATAGCGGGCGGGTTTCACCACCGTCTGCCGGGGTGGAATCCGCCCACTCTTCGACCACCACCGCGGCGTCCTGGAGCACCCCGAGCAGCCCGCCCCACGCCGGGTCGTTGGTGACCAGCGACCCGATGTTGTCGACCAGCGTCGTCGCCATCAGCCCTCCAGCATCGGGATCCGGACGCCGCGCTCGCGGGCCACGTCCGCGGCGTGGGAGTAGCCGGCGTCCACGTGCCGAATGACCCCCATGCCCGGGTCGTTGGTCAGCACGCGCTCCAGCTTCTGCGCGGCCAGGTCGGTGCCGTCGGCGACGCACACCTGCCCGGCGTGGATCGAGCGGCCCATGCCGACGCCGCCGCCGTGGTGGATGCTCACCCACGAGGCCCCGGACGCGGTGTTGATCAGGGCGTTCAGCAGCGGCCAGTCGGCCACGGCGTCCGTGCCGTCGAGCATCGCCTCGGTCTCCCGGTAGGGCGAGGCGACCGATCCGGAGTCGAGATGGTCGCGGCCGATCGCGATCGGGCCGATCTCACCGGCGGCCACCATGTCGTTGAACTTCAGCCCCGCCCGGTGGCGTTCGCCGTAGCCGAGCCAGCAGATCCGGGCGGGCAGTCCCTGGAAGGACACCTTCTCCTGCGCCATGGTGATCCAGCGCTTCAGGTGCTCGTTCTCGGGGAACAACTCCAGGATGGCGGCGTCGGTCTTGCGGATGTCCTCGGGGTCGCCCGACAGCGCCGCCCAGCGGAACGGGCCGAGCCCCTCCTCGAACAGCGGACGGATGTAGGCCGGCACGAACCCCGGGAACGCGAACGCCCGGTCGAAGCCGCCCTTGCGGGCCTCGTCGCGGATCGAGTTGCCGTAGTCGAAGACCTCGGCGCCGGCGTCCTGGAAACCGACCATGGCGGCCACATGCGCGGCCATCGCCGCTTGTGCATCGCGGGTGAAGCCCTCGGGATCGACCGCGGCGCGCGCCTTCATCTCGGCGAAGTCGTAGCCCAGCGGCAGGTAGGCCAGCGGGTCGTGCGCAGAGGTCTGGTCAGTGACCACGTCGATGGTGATATCGCCGGCCGAATGCCGCCGGAGCAACTCGGGCACCAGGTCGGCAGCGTTGCCGAGCAGCCCGATCGACAACGGACGCCGGGCCGCCTTGGCCTCGTTGGCCAGGGCGATCGCGTCGTCCAGGCCGGACGCCTTGACGTCCAGGTAGCGGTGCTCGATCCGTCGGTCGATCCGGCTCTCGTCGCAGTCGATGCAGAGCGCGACGCCGTCGTTCATGGTGACCGCGAGCGGCTGCGCGCCACCCATGCCGCCCAGCCCGGCGGTCAGCGTGATCGTGCCGGCCAGCGTGCCGCCGAAGCGCTTGCGGGCGACCGCGCCGAAGGTCTCATAGGTGCCCTGCAGGATGCCCTGGCTGCCGATGTAGATCCACGAGCCGGCGGTCATCTGGCCGTACATCATCAGGCCGGCGGCCTCGAGCTCGCGGAAGTGCTCCCAGTTCGCCCAGTCGCCGACCAGGTTCGAGTTGGCGATCAGCACGCGCGGCGACCACTCGTGGGTGCGGAATACCCCGACCGGCTTGCCGGACTGCACCAGCAGGGTCTCGTCGTCGGCCAGGGTCTCGAGGGTCCGGACGATGGCGTCGAACGCCTCCCACGAGCGCGCGGCTCGACCGGTACCGCCGTAGACCACCAGGTCGTCGGGGTGTTCGGCGTTCTCGGGGTCGAGATTGTTCATCAGCATCCGCAGCGCGGCCTCCTGTTGCCAACCTCGGGCGTGCAGGTCGTGGCCGCGCGGGGCGCGCACCGGGCGGGGTCCGGACGTGGTGGTCATGGCAGCTCCTCTCCCCTCCAGGATCGGACGGCGCGACGCGCACGTCTGCCACCATCGGCGGCTCGTCTGGAATCCGAGACATCCTCAGGCGCGGAAGCGCACCTCCACGCGGCGGTTCTTGGCCCGGCCGTCCGGGTTGTCAATGCCACCGGAGGTGTTCGGTGCGACCGGACGGGTCTCGCCGAATCCGTGGACCTCCAGCCGCAGGTCCGGCCGGACTCGCGCCAGCACGACCGCCACGGCCCCCGCCCGCGCCGACGAGAGCCGGCGGTTCGCGGCCGACGGGCCGATCGAGTCGGTGTGGCCGGACACCGATACCCGCGCCCGGCGGGGTAGTTCGCGCGCCAGTCGGACGATCCGGCGCTCCGCCGGTTCGCTGAGCGAGGCCTTCCCGAAGGCGAACAGGATGTCGGACGCCAGCGTGATCACCTCGTCCGCTCCTTGCCTGCCGGTCGTCTCGACCTCGTCGACGTTGCGCTGGAGCGTTGCGATGCTCGCGGCCAGCTCGCCCTCAGTGAAGGAGTCCGGGTCGGGCGGTGTGAACCCGGTCAGCAGGACGGCCACCGCCAGGCCGGCGAACACCCTCGTCAGCCGGCTCACGTGATCGGCACCCCCACCGCGGTCGGCAGGCCGGTCAGCAGCTGGACGTCCATCGTGGTCACGCCCTCGGGCGGCGCGGCGAACATGGCGTAGGCGTAGAAGGTCTGCCCGGGCCGGAATCGTTGCGAATGGACCGGTTGGGTTTGGGCGGGGACGTTCCGATTGCTCAGCACGCGATGCCGGCGCAGGTTGACCGAATCGACCAGGTGCGGGCTCCAGAGTTCACCTAGATAGCCGTAGAGCGTCGCCGACCCCTCACCGGAACCCGCGGAAACAACCCGGAACGAGAAGGTGGCCACCAACACCTTTCCAGTGCGCCGCAACGCATGCAGGGCCACCTCCATCGTGGCGTCGGGATCGTCGTGCACGCGGGCGGATACCCGTCCGGTCGCGACCGGTTCGGGCAGAGCGGTCAGGTCGATTCCGGCCAGTCTCGCCGACTCGGACGCGACGCGATCGGTGCCGGATGGTGCTGTGGCCGAAGGTGTCGTTGGCGGGCTGGGTGTGGCGGCGGAACCGGTCTCAGCCGGGCCAGGTGGTGGGAGGCTGCCGGGAACCGTGCAGCCGGCGGTGGCCAGACAGGCCGCCACGAGGACGACCGCCACCTGCAGGACGCGAATCATGCCGGGGACCATACTGACGTCCGTACCCGAGTGGACGATTTATTTTGCCGCCTGTGGATAAGTGGGGTGGGATGGCCAAGGAGTCCAGCACATCGCCGGCGGTCGGCCGGGCTCTCGACATGCTCACCTACCTGGCGCAGCGCACCGGGACGGTGCCGGCCTCGACGATCGCCCGCGACCTCGACCTGCCGCGCTCGTCGGTGTACCACATCCTCACCGTGCTCACCGAGCGCGGTTTCACCGTCTACGTGCCGGAGGCGCGCGGCTACGCGTTGGGTGCCTCCGCCTACCAGCTGGCCTCGGCGTTCACCATGCACGACCAGCTGGAACGCCTCTCCAGGCCGGTCTTACGGCAGATCGCGTCGGCGGCGGGAATCACCGTCCATCTAGGCATTCTGCGCGGCGGGAACACGATGTACCTGCTCAAGGAATATCCCGCCACGCAGAGCGAGGCCGAACCTCCCCTGGTGACCGCGATCGGGGTGCTGCTGCCCGCTCACCTGACCGCGAACGGGCGCGCGATCCTCGCCCAGCTGCCCGCCGAGCAGGTGCGTGCCCTCTACAGCAAGCCCGGGGACTTCGTCTCGCGGACGGGCCGCGGCCCGCGCTCGCTGGCCGAACTGCAGACCGCGCTGGCGGTGGAACGGGCCCAGGGATGGTCGGAGGAGATCGAACTGATCGCGGCCGGGCTGCGCTCCGCCGGTGCCGCGATCTTCGACCTGCACGGCCAGCCGGTGGCAGCACTGAGTTGCACCTGGCGCTCCCGCGTCGCCCTGCGCGACCCGTCCGAACTCATCCGGCATCTGGTGGACGGCGCCCGCGAGATCACCCGCCGGCTGCAGTAGTCGGACGGTCGCGGGACGCAGCGGCCTTCACGCGTGCGGTCGATCCGAACAGCCGGGGACGGTTCCTATTCCCGTTCAGGGAACCGTCCCCATTCCCGTTCAGGGGACGGTTCCTATTCCGGTTCATCAACCCCGGACGTCTGGGCTCTGAACAAGGATCCAGATCGGGCAGGTCACACCCTGCTCGATCTGGATCCTTGTTCGCGTTGGTCAACGCAGGTGACGCCCAGGTGTCGGCATTTCACTCCAGCGGGCCGGTCACCGTCTCCGCGGCCTCGATCAGGGCACCCGCGCGAACCAGGTCGACGACCGCCTCGATCTCGGGCGCCAGGAACCGGTCGGGTCCCAGGCCCGCCACCACCTGCCGGATCCGGTCGCGGACGGCGGCGGTCGCCGGGGCCGGCGCCGACTCCCGGAAGTCGAGTGCACGGGCGGCGCTCAACGCCTCGCCCGCCAGCACTCGGCCCAACCCGTCGAGTCCACGGCGCAGCTTGCGAGCCGCGGCCCAACCCATCGAGACATGGTCCTCCTGCATCGCCGAACTCGGGATCGAGTCCACGGATGCCGGCGCGGCAAGGCGTTTCAGTTCGGACACGATGCCGGCCTGGGTGTACTGCAGGATCATGTGACCCGAGTCGACCCCGGGGTCGTCGGCCAGGAACGGACGCAGCCCGTGGCTGCGCTTGGCGTCCAACAGCCGGTCGGTGCGGCGTTCGCTCATGGACGCCACATCAGCGACCGGGATGGCCAGGAAGTCCAGGGCGTAGGCCACCGGGGCGCCGTGGAAATTGCCGTTGGACTCGACCCTGCCGTCCAGGGTGACCACCGGGTTGTCGATCGCCGAGGCGAGTTCGTTGTCGGCGACCCAGGCGCAGTGCCCGGCGGTGTCGCGCGCGGCGCCGCTCACCTGCGGTGCGCAGCGCAGCGAGTAGGCGTCCTGGACGATCGGGTACTCGTGATCGGCGTTGTTCGCATGGCTGGCGGCGATGCCCGATCCGGCGAGCATGGCGGCGATCACCCGCGCGCCCGCGGCCTGGCCGGGCTGGGGACGCAGTGCCTGCAGGTCGGGAGCGAACACCCGCGGCGTGCCGAGCAGCGCCTCTACCGTCATCGCGGCGGTGATGTCGGCGGTGGTCAGCAGCCGCCCGAGGTCGTGCAGCGCCAGGATCAACTGGCCGAGCATGCCGTCGGTGCCGTTGATCAGGGCCAGGCCCTCCTTCTCGGCCAGGGTCACCGGCTCGATCCCGGCGGCGCGCATCGCCTCGGCCGACCCGCGGCGAACGCCCTCTGCGTCCCGGACGAACCCCTCCCCCATCACGGTCAGGGCGCAGTGCGCCAACGGGGCCAGATCGCCGGAGCAGCCGAGCGAACCGTATTCGTGGACGACCGGGGTGAGACCGGCGTTCAGCAGGGCGGCGTAGGTCTCGGCGACGAGCGGACGCACCCCGGTCCGGCCGGTGCAGAGCGTCGACAACCGCAGCAGCATCATCGCCCGGACGACCTCTCGCTCGACCTCGGGACCCGATCCGGCGGCGTGCGAACGGATCAGGCTGCGCTGCAGGTCCGCGCGCCGTTCGGACGGGATGTGCCTGGTGGCGAGCGCACCGAAACCGGTGGACACCCCGTAGACCGGATCGTCCGAGGCGGCGAGTGCCTCGATGTGGCTGCGGGTGGCGGCCAGCGCCGCCCTCGCAGCCGGGGAGATCCGCACCGTCGCGCCATGCCGCGCGACCGCCACCACCTGCTCCCGGCTGACCGGACCCACTCCGACCTCGACCGACCTGCTCATCAAGCGCACTCCCTTCCGATGTTCACGGTGGCTCTCGACCCGGCGCGATGCCAGCCATCGGCCGGCTGCGTCTCGGATCCGAGTACCCAATGAGATTGGTGTCCCACGACTATCCGCGGTGCTGCCCCATCGCCGGGTCGCACCTGCCTCGGGATCCCGGCGTTCGCCGGGATGACGACCGGCCCACCACCCGACCACGCACGCCCCGAGATCCCGGTGTCCGCCGGGACGACCAACTCAGCTCATCGCCGGGATGACGTGGGGCTGGTCATCCCGGGCCCGACCCGGGATCCCGGCGTTCGCCGGGATGACGACCCGGCCCATCACCTGACCACGCACGCCCCGCGATCCCTGCATTCGCCGGGACTACGACTCGGCCAATCGGCGGGCTGCACGCACGGGATCTCGTACATCGTCACCCGCCCCTCTGGACCGGCCGGGTTACCATCCTGAGGATGGCCCGTTCAGAACCCCGCGAAGGGAGCCTGTGGATGACCGGCAAGCCAGTCGGTGCCGGATCCGCCCGGACGAACCGGTGGAACGCCTCGACGCGCCCCGCCGGCCGACGACTGCTGGCCGGTACCGCCGGGCTCGTGGCGTCCACCCTCACATTGACCGTCGCACCGGCCCACGCCTACACCAGCGACGAACGGAAGCCCGACGCCGCGGCGGCGCTCAGCGCGTTCTCGTCCCGCTGGAAGAGCTCGGGCAAGAACGACCTGCACGGCACGGTCAAGGACGCCACGACGCTGCGCTGGAACGACCGGGTGACCAGCTGGATCAACCAGCATGCGACCCGCGACCAGCGGTTCCGCGCCCTGCAGGACGCGCAGTACCTGGCCAAGGACCGCAGCGGATACGACCAGTCGTCGACCATCGCCGACGGGCTCGGCGAACGGCTCGGCACCCTGTACCTGCGTGGCCGGGCGACCGGGAAGCTGCCGCTGACCGCCAAGCTGTTGAACACCACCGACGGGACGATCGGCCACTATCTGACCACGGGCTCGCTCAAGAAGAAGTTCAGCTATCCGCGCCCCTACCTGCCGGCCAGCAGCAAGACCGCTCGGGTGAAGGGCGATTCGGCGTCCTGCAAGCCGAGCCGGGTGAACGCGTCCTCCCTGGTGAAACTCCGCAAGGGCACCGC
>JAGPGQ010000177.1 GCA_018055925.1 Micropruina sp. | reverse complement strand
CCGACCCCCCTGCCCGCGGTGTTGATGATCGCGCGATCGGCATCTGGTTTCAGAAACGCTCAGATGCTTTCGGGAAATAGGCCGAAAGCAGTGTTGTCACCCGCCAGTAGGTGACGATCGCGCGATCGACACAGCGGGCTCGGCAGTTCCCAACGAGAGAAGGGGCGAGCGTAAGCGGGCAGGGACGCCGGGCCCCTCCCACCGCCGGCAACAAACGCAACCAGCTCGACTGGCGCACTATCAGGCGGCGCTGCGGGCCCGGCGGCGCTCGAGGGCCGCGGCCGTCCAGTCGACCAGGGCGGTGCGCGGCATGCCGGCGCCCCAGCAGTCGTGCGCCCCCAGCGGGTCGAACCAGAGCTCGGCCGGGCCGCCCAGGGACCGGTAGCGCAGGAACCACTTCAGGCCCTGCCGCGGGTTCACCCGGACGTCGCACGCGGAGACGATCACCAGTGCCTCGGCGCCGTGCCCGGCCACCAGGTTGTCCACCGGCGAGATCCGGCGCAGGGTCTCCAGGTCGTTCACGTTGCGACGCGGGTCGCCCCACTCGTCCTGGTCGCTGGCCCTGGTCTGGGTGTCCTCCCGGAGCAGGCTGGTCAGCGGGTCGACGAAGCCGTTGACCACGATGCACACGTCCACCTGGCCGGGGCAGGTGTTGATCGTGGTGGCTGACAGGAAGCCGCCCGCCGACGCCCCCAGGGTGACGATCTCGGTGGCGGTGACCCGGCCCTCGCCGGCGCGCAGGTGCCGGATGGCGGCGGCCGTGTCAGCCAGTGACCGGTCCCGTTTCGCCCGGGTGCCGGCCAGGTGCCGCTGTTCCGGGCCGCCGCCGCGAACGTGCGGCGTGGCCACCGCGAAGCCGCGCTCCAGCCAGCAGCTCAGGTCGGGGTCGCTGTCCAGGTCGAGGTCCAGGCCGTAGGCGCCGTAGAGCATCAGGATCACCGGACCGGTGAACCGCTCCCCCGCCGAGCTCGCCCAGCGGATGTCCATGTCGAACGCGTAGCCGTCGTCCGAGAGGCAGCGTTCCCGGGCCGCCCGGGCGACGCCGGTCGCCTGCCGAGCGGCCTCGGCCGGGTCGTTGCGGCAGTCGCCGTCGTTGTCGAAGTACCAGTCGAACGGCGGTAGCCCGCCGCTCATCTCCAGTGCGGCGAAGCCGACCGCCGGCGTCACCTGGTTGGCTCGCAGGTCGAGCAGGCCGGGCACGTTGAGCAGTGGTTCCCGGCCGGACGAGAATCCCTCGATGCCGATCCGGTGCAGGGTCTCCTCGCCGTCCCGGCTGACCCGGACGACCGCGTAGCCGGTGCCGGAGGTGATCTCCCGGGCTCGGCCGATGCCGGTCGCGCAGGCCCAGCTGCGCAGGATCTGGCCGTTCTCGATGGTGCTGGCCTGCAGCGTCCAGGAACCGTCCCCGTTGAACAGCTGGACCAGCACCGGACGGCCGTCCAGCAGGGCCACGTCGAACAGGCTGGGATCGTGCGGACTGCCGGGCACATGGATCGGCCGCGGCGGATCCTGGTGCAGATCGACCAGATCCCACACCCGTTCGGACCGGATGCCGCGGCTCAGCTTGAAGAACCGGCGCACCGAACAGGGTTTGATGCCCAAGCCACCGTCGGCCGAGTAGGCGATCTCGGTGCGGGAGCCCTCGAACGCGTCCGCGTCCGCACGGGCCACCACGGCTCGCTGGCCGCCGCGGATCTCGCGGTCGGGCTCGATGAAGGCCAGCCGTCCGCCGTCGTCCAGCAGGCTGACG
Organism: Micropruina sp.; assembly: GCA_018055925.1. Classification (GTDB taxonomy): domain Bacteria; phylum Actinomycetota; class Actinomycetes; order Propionibacteriales; family Propionibacteriaceae; genus Micropruina. The sequence goes on along the minus strand of JAGPGQ010000177.1, from coordinate 6,422 downwards.
TCCGGATAGACCCCCTTGACCACCAGCCGGCGGGCCGGCCGGCCCTCCTCGGCGTCGTAGAGCAGCGCCACGTAGGCCTCGCGCTCGGGCCGGCGGAGCACACTCACCCAGCGGCGACCGCTGCCGTCGATGTCGGAGCGGGCGGTCATCCAGCCGGCCAGGTCGTCGGAGTCGTCGTCGATCCGGATCGGCGGTCGCCCGTCCGAGACTCCCGGGGTGAGCGCGTCCGGGACGAAGGTGCCCCACAGCCGGCCCTGCCGGTCGGGTTCCAGGCGCAGCCAGACGTCGCCCAGCGGGATCAGCTGGAAGCCGCCGTCCGGATCGGGCTCCGGGCCGGCCGCGGCGTCCGGCCGCGCACCGAGCTCCAGGCCGTGGGCGGCGAGTTCGGCGAGCAGGCGATCGTGATCGATGTCGTCCACCCAGGCGAAATCCGGCGATGGCTCCACGGGGCCCTCCTATTGGGCGATCAGCGAACGGAACAGGCGGGAGCGGGCCGACACCTCGGCCGGCCGGCCGTTCTCGACCAGGCGGCCCTGGTCCATCACCAGGACCTGGTCGGCCCAGTCGGTGCCGAAGCGCCCGTGGCCGGCGGCGAGGGTGGTGATGCCGCCCATGGTGGAACGGATCAACTCCATGATCTGCACCCGGTTGAGCACGTCCAGGCCGGACGTGATCTCGTCCAGCAGCAGCATGCGGGGCTTGCGCAGCAGGGTGCGGGCGATGGCCAGGCGTTGCCGTTCACCGCCCGAGAAGGCGTAGGCCGACTCGCCGACCGGGGCGTCCAGGCCCTCGGACCGGTCGCGGATGGTCTCCAGCAGGCCCACCTGGTCGATCATCGCCCAGCACTCGTCATCGGTGATGTCGTCGCGGCCCAGCAGCAGGTTGTCCCGCACGGTGCCGGCGAACAGCGGGCAGGCCTGCTCGATGTAGCCGACCTGGCCCCGGTAGACGTCCTCGTCGCGGGCCTGCAGCGGGATGCCGTCGACCAGGATCAGGCCCTGGCTGGGTGCCAGGAAGCGCTCCATCAGGGCCAGGATGGTGGACTTGCCGGAGCCCGAGGTGCCGGTGAGCACCACCCAGGAACCCTTCGCGATGTCGAACGAGACGTCGCTGATCGCGTGCTCGCGGGTGCCCTGCCCCGATCGGGTGTAGCGCACCGACACGTTGCGGAAGCTGATCGCGCCCTCGATCACGTCCGGATCGGGTTTCGGTTCGCGCTCGTAGGCCTCGAGATCGAGGGCCGCCCGCTCCTGCGGGGTGAGCTCCAGGATCGGCAGCCGGGCGGTAACCGAGCGCAGCTCGACCAGCCGGGCCAGCGCACCCAGGGTCTCGGCCATCAGCATGACGGTCTCTGTGGAGCCGGCGATCGGGCCGATCAGCATCATGGTGTACAGGAAGAACGCCACCAGGGAGTCCACCGGCAGCGCGCCGGACTGGACCCGCACGAAGGCGATCAGGACGATCGCCAGCAGGGTGGCCTGCACCATGCCGGAGACCAGCGGCTCCATGAACGCCTGGGCGCGCGCGGACCGGTTGGACGCGTCCTGCAGCCGCTGGCTGGTGCCGGCCAGCCGTCCCATGGCGAAGCTGTTGGCGACGAACGCCCGGATGGTCAACACGGCGTCCAGGGCCCGGGTGACCTCGGCCACGTAGGCGCCCTGGGCCTCCTGCCGTTCGAACGAGATGCCGGTCAGCCGGTTGGAGGCGATCACGATCACCGCGAACGACAGCACGCACAGCCCGACCGCCGAGACGGTCAGGATCGGGTCGATCAGGATCATCTGGGCCAGTGAGCCGAAGACCAGCACCAGGCTGCCGAGCGCCTGGATCGGGCCGCGGGTGAAGACGTCGCCCATCTTCTCCGAGTCGATCGAGCAGCGCGAGACCAGGTCGGCGGCGGGATGCTCGACCAGCTTCTCGGCCGGCACCTTCAGCGCGATGGCGGCGGATTCGTCGCGGAACCGGCGGACCAGCAGGTTGCCCGAATAGGCCACCACCAGGTTCACCCCGGCGGTGAGCAGCGAGGACATCAGCGCGGCGCCGACCAGCAGACCGCCGATCAGCACCAGCCGTTCCATGTCCATGCTCTGCAGCGCGGTGACCATGGCCCCGGTCAGGGCCGGCTGGGCCAGCGCGGCCAGCGAGGCGACCACGGTGCCGACGAAGGCGACGACCATGGCGCGCCGGTCGGACCGCAGGATCGCCAGCAGGCGCTTCAGCGGATGGGCCGGCGGATCGGCCAGCAGCTCGCCGATCCGGTCGGCCTCAGTGAGTTGCGTGGCCATCTGCGGTCACCTTTCTCTGCGGGTGGGTGGAGGGGGTGGAGTCGTTCTACGTGGCCGGTCGGCCCGGGTCGGGTTCACTTCCGGCCAGTGTCGTGGCACCATGGAGCATGTTCAGGGAGTTCGCTCCGATCGGATAGGCGCCGATCGGCGCGGCTCCCTCTTCTCGTGTCGGTCCGGGGTTCGCCTGGTCGTGCGACCCCTGGGGACGGGTCAGCGGCGGCGGCCCAGCATCTGGCAGAGCACGTAGCTGACCCCGCTGTGGTGGCACTGCAGGTAGCTGACCATCGAGACCTTCTCGTCGCCCGGGGTGGGCAGCGGCTCGTCGTCGTCGGCCTGCAGGTTCAGGATCTCGGCCATCAAGGGCTCCTCGCTCGTCGGGTGGGTTCGGGGGCCGCCGGATCACCGGCGGTCGCGGGCTACCAGCGCCAGCACCAGGCCTGGCTCTTGTTCGAGTTGTGGCAGGCCATGTACGACACGTTGGACGCCTTCTCCTCGTCGGGCGAATCCGGTTCGTGGCATTGGAGATCGACCACATCGGCCATGTCGGGCACCTCTTCCTGGTTTCGTTCGGAATCATTTCTGGCGGTGGTTCGGCCGGCTATTCCTGTTGGTGGAACATTGCCGGTGAACGGCGTTTTCGTGGTTCCCAGTCAAGTCTGCGGAATCGTCGTGGTCAACGGCATCGGAGTGGCCGTGCCCGATGGTTAGGCGGCTCTGACCGGGTGGGAAATGGCCCTTCCCGGTCTCCTCGTCATCCCGGCGTACGCCGGGATCTCCCGCTGTCCCTGGTTCGACATCCCGGGTCGAGCCCGGGATGACGGGCGATCACGGGGTGTGGCTTGGGGACCTCGGGTCGAGCCCGGGATGACGGACACACGGCGCCGGGCCGTGGCCGGACGCGCCGCCGCCGCCATTCCGGGAACGGAATGACGGCGGCGGTCGGGTGGGACTCATCCCCGGTCCGGCCGGCTAGATAGGCGCTGTCCGGATCGGCCGGGGATCGGGTGGGTTCACCACCTCCAGCAGAAGAACTCGCTGCGGTAGGAGTTCTTGCAGGCGGCGTAGGAGACGTTCGACGCCTTCTCTTCCTCGGGAGTCTCGGGCGCGCCGTCCTGCAGGTCGATGATGTCGGCCATGGTGTTCACCTCCTTCCGGGGGCGGGCGGGGCCACGATCACTGCTTCACGAAGCAGAGGGCCACGGAGATGTAGGAGTTGCGGCAGATCCGCAGGCTGATGTTGGACTTCTTCTCCTCCTGGGGGGACTCCTGCGGCTGCTCCTGCATGTTCAGGACTTCGGCCATGTTGTTTCACCTCCTCGGTGGTGGCAGTGGGTTCGGCAGGGTCCGGGTCACTTGACCCAGCACGCCACGAAGGACTTGTAGCTCTTGTGGCAGGCGGCGATGGACCAACGCGACGCCTTCTCCTCTTCGGGCGTGTTGTCGAAAGCGTCCTGCAGGCTCAGGATCTCGGCCATTTGTTCACCTCCTCGGTGGATCGTCGGGACGGCGGAACGCCGGCTCAGTTGGCCAGGCAGAACGCGTACGACTGGTAGCTGTTGTGGCAGAAGCCCCAGCTCCGCTTCGACGCCTTCTCCTCGTTGGGCACATCGGGGTGCTCCTCCTGCAGGTTCAGGATCTCGGCCATGGTGATCACCTCCTTCTCGGGTCTGGTCTCGGCTCACGTGCCTCTACGCGCTGCCGCAGCAGAGGACGCGGGGTTCGGGGGCTCAGCAGCCGATGCTGAGCCGGCTGGCCAGCGCGCACGCGTACACGCTGTTGGTCGACCGGTACAGGTCCGCGGGGGTCTCGACCAGGTCGGCGTCCTGCAGCTCGAGCGCGTCACCCATGGCTGCTCACCTCCGTCAGCAGCTCGTCCGGCGCCAGGCCGTCCGCCGCGGGGATCGGCAGGCTGTTCAGCAGGCCGGCGGTGGGTGCGGACAGCGGCAGCCAGTCGAACGGCCGCCGGCGGTGGGCGCAGTGCAGGCCGAGGGCCACGCCGGCGGCGCCGGTGGCCAGGTCGGAGCTGAGCCGCAGGAAGCCGTCGCCGGCGCTGAACGCCATCCGGTCGCGGTGCAGCACGGTGTCCAGCAGGAAGTCCCGCTGGCGCTCCACCTCGGCGGCCTGGTCGTCCCCGGCCGCCGACAGCACGGCCATCACGCCGGCCCGGCCGTGGTCCAGCCCCGGATAGACGTAGAAGTCGGCGGAGCAGGCCCGGGCGAAGGCGGTGCGCTGGTCGTCGTCCAGCAGCCGCTGACGGGAGAGCCGCTCGGCCACCTGGACGACCGCCCAGACGCCGGCGCTCCCCCATTCGATGTAGGGCAGCGCCCGGTTGTTGTCCACGTCCCGGACCATCATGTCGCCGTCGGAGGTGACGAAGCAGGCCCCGACCTCGTCGGCGAGCCGTTCGATCGCCCGGTCGAGCGGACGCGGGTCGCCGCCGGCCAGGTGGGCGGCGATGTCGGTCAGCGCCAGCCCGGTCAGGCCGAAGTGCAGGCCCCGGCGGTGGGTCAGCGAGGCCAGCCCCGAGCCGCCGTCCCGCAGGCCGTGATGCAGGCGCTCGTAGGTGGCCAGCACCCGGCTCAGCAGGTCGTCGTCGCCGGCGGCGCGGGCCACCTCGAAACCGGCCAGCAGCACGCCGGCCAGGCCGCCGAACAGGTCGAGCCGGTGCCGGGCCTGCGCCCCCACCAGGGCCCGTCCGGCCGCGGCGGCGGCCGCGTCGTGCCGACCGGCGTCCGACAGCGCCAGGGCGATGCCGGCCAGGCCGGTCAGCAGGCCGGGCGTCGCCTCGGGTTCGGCGTCGTCCGCGGCCCGGATCAGGGCGGCCAGGTCGCCGTCTGGCACCGGACGGCCCAGCCGCAGCCGGGTCCAGGTGACGCCGGCCCGGCCGAAGCCGAAGCTCTCGGTGACGTCGCCCTCCTGCAGGCAGTCGCCGGGGAAGGAGCCGGTCGCCGAGTACTGCCGGGACCATTCGATGCCCTCGTCCAGGGCCTGGATCGCGGTCTCGGCGTCGGGCCGGGACGGCCACAGGCCGACCGTCTCGCTGGGTGCCAGCAGGTGCCGCGCGGGGTGCGGGAAGCGGCCCAGAACCTCGTCCAGCTGGTCGGCGTTGGCGTCGCCGAACTCGCGGCGCACGCGGCGCATCGCCTCGTCCCAGAAGGCGGGGGCGATCACCTCGAGCTCCCAGTCGCTGACGTACATCAGCATGATCGAGCGGGAGACCGCGTACCAGTCGGCCTGTTCGGCGGTGAGCTCCTCGGGGCCGCAGAACTCGAACACCCGGAAGCCGACGGCGCGTTCGGCGTCGATCCGGGTGGCGTCCTCCAGGTCGAGGATCACGACGTCGTCGGATTCGGTGACGATCACGTTGCCCGGGTGCAGGTCGCCGATGCACCAGCCGGCGGCGTGGATCCGGGCGACGGTGTCGACCAGCCGGCGGACGATGCCCTCCGCCCGCTCGGCGAAGGCCCGCTTGCGGGCCCCGCCGTCACGCACGTCGTAGGCGCTGTGCTGTACCACCCAGGCCGACAGGGTGCGGCCCTCCACGTACTCCAGTTCCAGGTAGCGGTGCTCCCACGCCTGGAAGGAGTCGATCAGCCGCTGCACGCCGGGGATGCCCTGGAGCTCCCGCAGGGTGGTCTCCTCGTCGCGTTGCCGGGTGATCGCGTCCCGGCCGCGGCCGTCGAGCCCGGTGTGCGGGCGGGCCTCGCGCAGCACCCGGCGGGTGCCGTCCGGCAGGGTCGCCTTGTAGACCCCTCCGGCGTTGCTGAAGTGCAGCGCGGCGACCGCCTTGAAGTCCCGCAGCCGGGACTCGGTGCCCTGCCGAGAGCGTTCGTGGGCAGCCCGCAGGCATTCGGGCAACTCGACGCCGTCGGGGATGCTGAACCGCGGCTTGCGGTCGTCCGCCGTCAGGGTGAGCGCCGGCCCGGCGACCACCGCCGAGACCGGGCGGTCGCGCTCGTCCGGGTAGTGCAGCGCCATGATGCCGCCGTAGCGGACGTACACCGGCGCCTCGCCGTAGCGCAGGTCGCTGAGGATGTAGGAGCCCTGCTGGCCGGCGAGGGCCTCCTCGAGTTCGGTGAGCAGCTCCGCCAGCTGGCCGTCGTCGTCGGGGTAGATGGTGACGAACTTGCCGGACGG
>JAGPGQ010000176.1 GCA_018055925.1 Micropruina sp. | reverse complement strand
CCGGGCTCGGCCAGGGGTGATGGACGAAGCCGATCACCGGGTTGGTCACCGCCGACCACAGGTCCCAGAGGTGATCGGCGGCGCTGCTGGGCCTGGCCAGGCCCACGGCGAGGAATCTGCCGCCCGGCGCCAGCAGCCGTCGGACGCCTGCCAGGGCCTCGCGGACGTCGAGGTGATGCAGGACGGCCACCATGGTGATCAGGTCGAACGGCCCGTCGAGCTCGGCCAGCTGCTCACCGGAAACCCGGACGTTGCCGAGGCCGGCGCAGCGGTGGCGCGCCGCAGCACGCATCGGCCCGTCGATGTCGGTGCCGAGCACCCGGTCGAAATGCGGTGACAGCGTGGCGACCAGGCGGCCCCGTCCGCAACCCACATCGAGCGCGCTCGTCCGCTCGGCGGGAAGATTGGCCAGGATCCAGCTGTGGAAGTAGTCGTTGTGGTTCCACGGGTGCCGGGCATTGACCGCGTCCAGCCATCGGCTGACCCGCGGACCGGCCACCCCGGGCCAGAATCGAGCACCCGTCACGCACTTCATTCTGCCCGCGCCGCCACCGTCCCGGCTGCCCGGGGCCGGAACCGTCCGGGACTCAGTGACCTCCCGGCCGGACTGACGACGCCCGGCTCAACTCACTCGCCGATCAGGGCGTGGGAGAGGATCGCCGCCACCCAGGCCTCGATCAGCGCGTCGTTGTCCACGCCGGTGATCAGGTCGACTCCGACACCGTCCGGATCGCGAACCAGCTTGCCGGCCGGATCGTCCAGGACGGCCACCCGGGCGCGTTCGCGCGTCACCAGGCCGGGTTCGGCGAGCGCCGCCAGCACGACCAGGTCGTGCAGCCACATGCCGTCCACAGGTCGTGTCCGGTCGCTGTGCGCCAGCCAGGGCTCCAGCCAGGAGCCGATGACGTCCAGGTCGGCGTGGCCGAGGTCGCGGACGGCGCGCCACCGGGCCCCGGAGAGCTCGGTGGTGCGGGTGACGTCCAGCGGCACGACGGTCAGCGGGATGCCGGCCCCCAGCACCAGCCTCGCCGCCCCGGGATCGACGGCGAAGTTGGTGTCGACCAGTTCCCCCATGCCCAGGCAGCCGCCCATCAGGTGGATGCTTCGGACGCCCGCCAGCGCCTCGGGCGCGTCCCGGATCAGCCGGGCGACGTTGGTCAGCGGGCCCAGGCAGGCCAGGATCACGTCCTCGCCGGCATCTTCGAGGTCTTCGATCAGGCCCGGCAGCGGGTCGGCGCCCGGGGCCGCCGCGCCGTCGCGCCGCGGCGGCCCCGGCCCCCAGAGCCGGTAGACGGCCGGATCCTGGCTGGGGGCGTCCAGGATCGAACGCCAGTGCCCGCGCCGGCCGTCCAGCGGCTCCTCGGATCCGCGCCGGACCGGCAGTTCCGACCTGAGCGAGGCCAGCAGCGACCGGGCCGCGGCCCGGCCCTCCGCGGCCGACGTGTTGCCGAACACGGTCCAGATGGCCCGCACGTCGAAAACCGGTTGCCGGACGCCGTAGGCGAGCGCGATGGCGTCGTCCACGTTGGCGCCGGGGATGCCGTTGCCGGGATCGCAGTCGATGATCAGTTTCATGGCCGGTCGCCTTCCATGCCCGACCGGCATCCGCAGCTGTCCCGGAGGACGAGCGTCGCATCGGTCTCGATCGTGGTGCGCGTCGAGCCCGGGGCGAGCGCGTCGGCGATGTCGACGGCCAGCCGCTCGATCGACAGGTGCACCGCGGTCAGCGCCGGGACGGTGAACCGCGCGCTCGCCGTCCCGTTCAGCCCGACCACGGCGATGTCGTCGGGCACCCGGACGCCGGCCCGGTGCAGCCCGGCGATCAGTCCGATCGCCTGCATCTCGTTGGACGCCAGCACCGCGTCGGGGTCGAGTTCGAGCAGCGCGGGGACGGCGTCGAAGCCGCCCTCGCGGGTGAACGGTGCCGCGCACCGCCCGGCCGGCGCCAGCCCGACCAGGCGCAGGGCGTCCGTCCAGCCCCGGGCCCGTTCGCGGGCGTTCAGGCGTCCGGCCGGGCCGCCGAGGTGGGCGATACGGCCGCGTCCGTGCTCGATCAGGTGCGTCGTGGCCAGGTCGGCGTGCCCACGCTCGTCGGTGTTGACGCTGATCAGCCGCCCCTCCCCCGACGCCGTCTCGGACCCGCTCGGCGCGTTCAACAGCACTACCGGCAGGGCGGTGGACTCGATGATGTCCACCGGCAGGGGCTGATCGACGCCGTACCAGACCAGGCCGGCGACCTGCTGGCTCATCACGGTCTCGAGGACGGCCACCTCGCGGTCGGCGTCGTCCCCGGAGTCGCCGATCAGCAGCGAGTAGCCGCTGGCCGAGAACGCCCGCGCCAATCCCTGCGCCAGCTGGGCCAGAAACGGGTTGGCCAGATCGGGCACCACCAGGCCCAACACCGAGCTCTGCCCGTGTGCCAGGGCTCGAGCGATGTTGTTCGGCCGGTAGCCGGTCTGCGCCATCGCGGCCAGGACGCGGCGCCGGGCGTCCTCGGAGACCGGCCGCGGGCCGTTGTTGAGCACGTAGCTCACGACCGCCGTCGACACGCCCGCGACCCGGGCCACCTCGCCTTGGGTAGGCCGTTTGCCCATGGTCTTCATTCCGATCTCAGACGGCGTCTTCCAGCAGGGTGAGGTCGCGGCCGCGCGTTTCAGGGGCGAAGAAGGTGGTCACCAGTCCGATGCCAGCCATGATGACGAAGTAGATCGCCAGCGGGATCCACGAACCGGTGGCCGCCAGCACCGCGGACGCGATCATCGGGGCCGTGCCACCGGACAGGATAGACCCAAGCTCCTTGGCCACCGCCATCTTCGAGTAGCGGTGTTCGACGCCGAACAGTTCCACCCCGTAGGCGGCCTGGACGCCGAAGATGCCCAGCGAGCCCAGGCACATGCCGACCACGATCACCGCCCCGACCATGAACGGCTCACCGGACTGCAGCAGCGCGAAGGCCGGGATGCCGTACAGCACCAGGAGGGCACAGAACACCCGGTAGACGATCCGGCGGCCGAACCGGTCCGACAGCCAGCCCGAGAACGGGATCACTGCGAAGCCGAGGACAGAGGCGACCAGCACCGCGGTGGTCGGGACCGTCCGCTCCACCGCGAGCGCGTTGACCACGTAGCCGATCAGGAAGCCCTGGGCGATGTAGGAGGGGCCGTTCTCACCGATCCGCAGGCCCAACATGATGAAGAACGCCTTCCAGCCGCCGGACTTCGCGGTGCGCCCGGCCGCCTTGGCGTCGTCCAGGGACTCCAGCTCGGCCGCCTTGGTCTCCTGGAAAGCCCGGAACACCGGACTCTCGTCCATCGTCCGGCGCAGCAGCAGGGCGAACGCGGCGACCAGGACGGAGGCCAGGAACGGGATCCGCCAGCCCCAGGCCAGCACGTCCTCGCGGGGCAGCATCAGTACCAGCAGCCACACCGAGGACGCGAGCAGCGTGCCACTGTTGGAGCCCACGCCGATCAGCGACGCCACCAGGCCGCGGTGCTTGGTGGGCGCGTATTCGGCGAGCATCACCGCGCCGCCGGAGAGCTCGGCCCCGGCGCCGAAGCCCTGGCAGATGCGGAGCACGACCAGCAGGATCGGCGCCCAGATGCCGATCTGCGCATAACTCGGGATCAGCCCGATCGCGGTCGTCGAGAGCCCCATCAGGGCGACGGTGATGATCAGGATCAGCTTGCGTCCGTGCTTGTCGCCCAGCCGGCCCAGGATGATCGCACCGACGGGGCGGGCCAGGAAGCCGACCGCGTAGGTGGCGAACGAGGACAGCAGCGCGATCAGCGGGGTCTGCTCGGGGAAGAAGATCTCGCTGAACACGAGCCCGGCCGCCAGCCCGTACAGCGCGAAGTCGACGTATTCCATCGTCGTCCCTAGCCAGATGGACACCACCGCCGACCAGAAACTCCGCCTCCCCTCGCGGGTCTCCAGGTGAAGGTCGGCGCTCTGTGCCGATTCGGGGTTTGCCGTCGGGCTCATCGTTGATACCTCCGTGGGTTGACGAGAGTATTCTAAGCGCATAGATTCACCCGCCGCAAGAGTTCGGCGAACGAGGTGGTGGACGCCCGGGGCGGACGTCCGCCCGCTCCCCGACCGCGCTCATCGCGAGCGCTGCTGGTGGGTTCGACTCGGACGAACGCCGGTGCCCGGCGTGGCTCCCGGGACCGGCCCGGGAATCCCTGTCGGTGCCCGGTGGTTGAGTTGTGCCATGAGCATGAGCGGCTGGCAGGTCATGAATTCCATGACGCAGGACGCCTCGGTGCGGGAGCATCGACTGGCGCCGGGCACACGTCGCCGGGTGCTCTCCTACGCCGCCGCCTCCAAGCGGCTGATCGCCGCCTTCCTGGCGCTGACGGTCATCGACTCGGTGCTGGTGGTCGCCTCCCCGTTGATCCTGCAACGGCTGATCGACGACGGGGTGATTCCCGGCGACGTCGGCCTGGTGATCGGCCTGGCCGCCCTGGTGGCCGTGCTCGCGCTGGCCGATGCGGCACTGACCCTGGTGGAGCGCTGGTTCTCTGCCCGGATCGGCGAGGGCCTGATCTTCAACCTGCGCACCGAGGTGTTCTCACACGTGCTGCGGCAGCCGATCGCGTTCTTCACCCGGGCGCAGACCGGCGCCTTGGTGACCCGGCTGAACAGCGACGTGATCGGGGCCCAGCAGGCGTTCACCTCGGTGTTGCAGAACCTGGTCGGCAACGCGATCAGCCTGGTGGTGATCGTGGTCGCCATGGCCTCGCTGTCATGGCAGTTGACCCTCGGGGCGCTGTTCCTGCTGCCGCTGTTCCTGATCCCGGCCCGGATCATCGGGCGACGGCTGGCCACGCTCACCCACGACCAGATGGTGCTCAACGCCGACATGGGCACCCGGCTGAGCGAGCGGTTCAACGTGGCCGGCGCCCTGCTGGTGAAGCTGTTCGGCGACCCGCGCCGCGAGGACGACGAGTATGCCGAGCGCGCCGCCGGCGTCCGGGACGTCGGCGTCCGGCTGGCGGTCAACCGGTCGGTCTTCTTCGTCGCGCTGGCACTGGTCGCGGCCCTGGCCACCGCGATGGTCTACGGCTTCGGCGGGGTGATGGCGGTGAACGGCGTGCTGAGCGTCGGCACCCTGCTGGCGCTGGCGGCACTGCTGGCCCGGCTGTACGCGCCGTTGACGGCGCTGTCGAACGTCCGGGTCGACGTGATGACCGCCCTGGTGTCGTTCGAGCGGGTGTTCGAGGTGCTCGACCTGCCGCCCCTGGTCGCGGACAAGCCCGATGCCGTCGACCTCCCGGACGGGCCGGTCGAGGTCGAGGTCGACCGGGTCACCTTCCGGTACCCGGCGGCGGACGAGGTCTCGCTCGCCTCGCTGGAGGGCGCCGCCGTCGGTGACCGTCGCGGCGGGGACGACATCCTGCACGACGTGTCGTTCGCGGTGTCGCCGGGCCACATGGTCGCCCTGGTCGGCCCGAGCGGTGCCGGCAAGACCACGCTGACCTCCCTGGTGGCGCGCCTCTACGACCCGACGGACGGATCGGTCCGGTTCAACGGCGTCGACCTGCGGGACGCGACGTCGACCTCGCTGCACCAGCGGGTGGGCGTGGTCACCCAGGAGGCGCACCTGTTCCACGACACGATCCGGGCGAACCTGCTGTACGCCAAGCCGTCGGCGACACCCGAGGAGGTCGAGGCGGCCTTGCGGGCAGCGCAGGTGTGGCAGCTGGTCGAGTCGTTGCCGGAGGGGCTCGACACCGTGGTCGGCGACCGCGGGCACCGGCTGTCGGGTGGCGAGAAGCAGCGGTTCGCGATCGCGCGGCTGTTGCTGAAGAGTCCCGGGCTGGTGGTGCTGGACGAGGCCACCGCACACCTGGACAGTGAGAGCGAGGCCGCGGTGCAACGCGCCCTGGACGCCGCCCTGGCCGACCGGACGTCGATCGTCATCGCCCACCGGCTCTCCACGGTGCGCAACGCGGACCAGATCCTGGTGATCGACGCCGGCCGGGTGGTCGAGCGCGGCACCCACGTCGAACTGCTCGCCCGTGGCGGACTGTACGCCGACCTCTACCGCACCCAGTTCGCCGAGCACAGCGACCGGACGTCCGCCTGATTCACCCCGTCGCCCCCGGACACCCGCGGGGTCAGCCGGAGATCCCGGCGTGCGCCGGGATGACGCTTCCCGTCGTCCCCCGGGGATCTGGGGCCGAGATCCCGGCGTTCGCCGGGATGACGGGCGCCGTCGTCCCGGGCTCGACCCGGGACCTCGAACACCGAACCGCCAGCCGGAGATCCCGGCGTACGCCGGGATGACACTTCCCGTCGTCCCGGGCTCGACCCGGGACCTCGAACGCCGAACGACCGGCGGGCTCAGTGGCGCCGGCGGCGGCGGTGTTCGCGTTCCCCGCCGTCGGCGGGGGCCTGGGAGTCGACCGGGGTGTCGTGCCGGTGGTAGCCGCGTCCGTGGCAGGTCTCGCAGGTCACGGTGAACGCCTCGGCCAGACCGGTGCCGATCTTCTTCCGGGTCATCTGCACCAGGCCGAGCGAGGTGACCTCGGCCACCTGGTGCCGGGTCCGGTCGCGGCCCAGGCATTCGACCAGCCGGCGCAGCAGCAGCTCGCGGTTGGCCGGCAGCACCATGTCGATGAAGTCGATCACGATGATGCCGCCGATGTCCCGCAGCCGCAGCTGGCGGACGATCTCCTCGGCGGCCTCCAGGTTGTTGGAGGTGACGGTGGCCTCGAGGTTGCCGGTGGTGCCGGTGAACTTGCCGGTGTTGACGTCGATCACGGTCATCGCCTCGGTGCGGTCGATGATCAGCGAGCCGCCGGAGGGCAGGAACACCTTGCGCTCCAGCGCTTTCGCGATCTGCTCGTCCACCCGGTGGGCCTCGAACACGTCGCCCTGCTCGTCCCGCTTCCAGTGGGTCAGCCGCTCCTTCAGGTGCGGCGACACGTGGCTGACGTAGGCGTCCACGACGTCCCAGGCGTCCTCACCCTGTCCGTTGCCGTCGACGACCAGCTTGCCGAAGTCCTCGGTGAACAGGTCGCGGACGATCCGGACGGTCAGGTCGGGCTCGGCGTACAGCGCCTCGGGGGACTTGCCGGCCTTCACCTTCTTGGCGATGACCTCCCACTGGGCCTTCAGCCGGTTGACGTCGCGGACCAGCTCCTCCTCGGTGGCGCCCTCGGCGGCCGTCCGGACGATCACCGAGGAGCTCTCGCCGACCACCTCGTCGAGGATGCCCTTGAGCCGGGTGCGCTCCTTCTCGGGCAGCTTGCGCGAGATGCCCGACAGCTGACCGCTCGGCGAGTAGACCACGTAGCGGCCCGGGATCGAGACGTGCCCGGTGAGCCGGGCGCCCTTGGCGCCGATCGGGTCCTTGGTGACCTGCACCAGGACGCTCTGGCCAGACTTGAGCACCTTCTCGACCTTGCGGTCGGCGCCGGTGACGCCGAACGCGTCCCAGTCGACCTCGCCGGCGTACAGGACGGCGTTGCGTCCCCGGCCGATGTCGATGAAGGCGGCCTCCATGGACGGCAGCACGTTCTGCACCTTGCCCAGGTAGACGTTGCCGATCAGCGAGACGGCCGAGGCACGATCGACGTAGTGCTCGACCAGGACGCCGTCCTCGAGCACCGCGATCTGGGTGTAGTCGTCGCTCTGCCGGATCAGCATGCTGCGCTCGACGGACTCGCGCCGGGCCAGGAACTCCGACTCGGACAGGATCGGCGAGCGCCGGCGCCCGGCGGCGCGGCCCTCACGACGCCGCTGCCGCTTGGCCTCCATCCGGGTCGAGCCATCGATGCCGGTGACCTCGTCGCTGACCTTGGACCGGCGCGGCTCCCGCACCCGCACGACCACGTCGGACGGGTCGTCCTCGGAGCCGGCGGTGTCCTCGCCGCGGCGGCGGCGCCGCCGTCGACGCCGGGTCGGGGTGGCACCTTCGGCCGCCGAACCGTCGGTCTCGGCGTCGCCGCTGCCTTCGGCGTCGCCATGGTCGCCATCGGACTCGTCGTCCTCGGAGCCGGCGGCGCCCGCGTCGGCGTTGTCGCCGCCACCGCGACGCCGGCGGCGGCCGCCCCGGCGGCGGCGCCGACGACGCGTGCCGTCGTCCGATTCGGTGTCGTCGGGGTCATCGGCGGCGTCGGGCGAGTCCGGTTCGCCCGTCTGCTCGTCCACGACCGGCTGCTCGACGGG
>JAGPGQ010000175.1 GCA_018055925.1 Micropruina sp. | reverse complement strand
GTGGAACTCCCCGGCCCGGTCGCCGAGGATGGCGAGCGAACTCGGGACGAAACCCACCTCGGGCGCCAGCTGGGCGGCCACCTCGCGCAGCGGTACCGCGGCGTCGAAGCAGGCGACCTTGGCGAACAGTTGCTCGTTCGCGGCGCCGTCGAGTTGCAGGGCCTCCTCGATGTGCCGGGCGACGGTCTCCTCGCCTGAGGAGTCGTCGCCGGCCGCCGTGACGGTCAGCGCCCGCCGGGCGCGTTCGGCGGCGTCCGCCGGCCCGTACAGGCCGCCGGGAGCCTCCAGCACGTAGCCGACGTCGTTGGCGTCGAGCAGCGCGATCGTCCGTTCGGCCAGCTCCGGCGGAAACCGGTGGTCGGCGAGCACCCGGCCGTCCACCTCGACGTAGGCGCCGGCCGATCCGACCAGCCCGTCGAAGAGCTCCAGCAGGTCGGGCGTCACCATGCACCGCGCCCGTCCGGTGCACAACAGCATCCGGTGTCCCCGCGCCTGCGCCTCTCGCACCGCCTCGACATGCCGCCGGGGTGCCACCCCATGATCGGCGAAGGTTCCGTCGAAGTCGATGAATACGGTTTTGCCCACGGGCGAAGCACTCCTGAAGAGGTGAGTTGGGGATCGATTGATGGATCAACGATCCTCAGTCTACGCCAAACCGCGGGTGCCTCCCGAGATCCGGTTCCCGGCGGCCGGCCGACGGCTTCATCCAGGTTCCTTGTTATGCAAGGTAGCAGGTAATACCATGTACGCATGGCGGGCAAGGACGGGGCGTGGGGTTCGCAACTGCGCAAGGGTGTGCTCGAGCTGGCGGTTCTGGGCCTGCTCGCGCAGGGTGAGCGGTACGGCTCGAACCTGGTGGACGAGCTCGCCGACCGGCCGGCGCTGGCGATCTCGCCGGGCACGGTCTACCCGTTGCTCGCCCGGCTGGCCAAGGCCGGCCTGGTGCGCACCACCTGGCGCGAGTCCCTCGCCGGGCCACCGCGCAAGTACTACACGCTGACCGCCGCGGGCCGACGGCGACTGGCCGCGATGACCGGCCAGTTCGGCGAGGTGACCCGGGCGGTCGAAGCGATCCTGAAGGGAGTCGAGCGATGATCCGTTCACTTGCGGAGTTGACGTCACCACAGGCTCGCGCCACGGCCCAGGACTTCCTGGACGCCGCGGGCGAGAACGTGCCGCGGGGGTTGCGCGGGGACGTGCTCGGCGACCTGACGGCGCACCTGTGCGACCGGCTCGAGGCCGACGCCACCGCGGCGCAGGTCGAGGACGTGCTCTCCCGGCTCAGTTCCGAGGAACTGCTCGGAGCCGCCGCCCGTCCCGGAGGGCCGCCGGGACTCCGGCTGCGGGGGCTGTTCGCCCGGGTCGCCGAGACCTGGTGGAACCCGGGCGACGAGCGGACGCTGCTGCCGCGGGCCGTCGGGCTGGGCTGGGACCTCAACCTGGGGGCGCTCGCCGTCCGGCTGGGCCTGATCGAGCCGGACGCCGAGGCGGTGCCCTTCGACTCCACCCCCGCGCGGGCCTTCCGGTCGGCGGCCGCGGTCCCGCTGGCGCTCGCGGGGGCGACCGCCGTGCACTACCTGGTCCGGGGCCCGCGGCTGCCGGAGCGGCTGCCGAGCCATTGGGACGCCGCCGGCCGGCCCGATCGCTGGATCGGCCGGCGCGCCGCCGCCGCCATCGACGTCACGGTCACCGCGTCCGCGGCCGGCCTGGCGCTGTGGGCGGTCACCGGGCATCGTCCCGGCCCGGTCCGCGCCGGTGCGCTGGCGTTGGCCGGCCAGGCGGCCGGAGTCGTGGCCGCGGGCGCCGTCACCCGGCCGACCGCCGGTGGTTGGTGGGTCGGCCCGGTCATGCTGGGTGCCGCCCTGGGCGGTCCGGCGGCGATGTTGCTCGGGCTGGCCCGCGCGGGCCGCAACGCCGAGATCGAGCGCGACCTGGCGGACGGCCGCTGACGCGGGCGAGACGACCGCTGACGCGGGGCGATCAGCCCGGTCGCGTGGCCGCGCCGGCCAGCGCCGCCAGCCCGCCGGCGAGCACCCGGACATCGCTGAATCCGCGCGCGGTCAGCGACTCGGCGGCGATCTCGGCCCGGGAGCCGCTGCGGCAGATCACCAGGATCGGTCCCTGGGCCGGCAGCCCGTCGAGGGCGCCGGCGAGCAACTCCGGCAGCGGCACGTTGAGCGAGCCGGGTACCCGTTCGGCGGCGTACTCGTCCCGGCCGCGCACATCGAGCAGGAAGGCGTCCTCGTCGTCCGGCAGGCGATGAGTGAGGGCAGCGGGAGCCGGGACGGCGCACGCCGGCCCGGACGGCGGCGTGCTTGCGGTCACCGGGGGCGGCTCGGGCGCCGCGCCGTCACGGCGCCGGACGGGCAGCTGGTCCCAGCGTCCCTGCAACAGGTCGATCACCAGGATCCGCCCGAGCAGCGGCTGCCCGATCCCGGTGATCAGCTTGATCGCCTCCATGGCCATCACCGAGCCGGCCTGGGCGCACAGCGCCCCGATCACGCCCGCCTCGGCGCACGACGGCACACTTCCGGGCGTGGGCGGCTCGGGGAACACGTCCCGCAGTTGCACCCCTCGTCCCTCGGGGGCGGCGTCCCAGAACACGGACACCTGGGCGGCGAAGCCGAGGATCGAGCCCCACACCAGGGGCAGGCCGGCGGCGACGCAGCTGTCGTTGACCAGGTAGCGGGTCGGGAAGTTGTCGCAGCCGTCGACCACCAGGTCGTAGTCCCCGACGATGCCGGCCGCATTGGCCGAGGTCAGGCGCAGCTCGTGGGTGCGCACCGCGATCGCGGGATTCTGCGCGCGCAGCGCGGCGGCCGCGGAGTCCACCTTGGGCCGCCCGATGGTCGCGGGGGTGTGGATCACCTGGCGGTGCAGGTTTGACGGCTCGACCCGGTCGGAGTCGACGATCCCGACGGTGCCCACCCCGGCGGCGGCCAGGTACTGCAGCACCGGGGATCCGAGCCCGCCGGCGCCGATCACCAGCACCCGGGCGGCGGCCAGCCGGCGCTGGCCGGCCACCCCGAGTTCGGGCAGGATCACCTGCCGCGAGTAGCGCTGCAGGTCGTCGGCGTCGAGCGCACCGGTCGCCGGCAGCAGCGGCGGCAGGGTCATGAGCCGAGGACCCAGTACCAGGCGATGGCGGTGGGCAGCACGCCCAGCACCAGCGCCGGGTGCAGCACGGGCCGCCGGTTCAGCTTGAGCAGCGCGATGGTGCCGGCCAGGCCGAGCACACCGCTCATCACCCAGAGCCCGACCACCGAGTCGTAGGGGAGTTCGTAGCGGCCCCGGGCGGCCAGGTAGTAGCAGAGCAGCCCGACCAGCTTGGCGACGATGCCGCCGATCAGCATCGACACGATCAGCCGCTGCACCAGATCGAGACTGCGTCCCTCGGCCTCGGTGGCGGGGACCATCTCGTCGTTCATGTTCGAGGTCACGCGGCAGCCCCCCAGGTCGATCGTCGGGTCCCACGGTAACCCAGCCGGCGGCGGCCGGGCGGGTAGTCCGCGAGGGTGGTCGCCCGGGGTTCAGCCGGTCGAGCCGGACGGCGGCCCGCCGGTGGCCGCCCACGCACCGGGAGGCTCGGGGGCCACGTTCTCGTCGGTGACCTCCTCGGCGTAGACCACCAGCCCGCGGGACCGGTAGTTGTTCAGGGCCGCCGGTCCGTCCAGGGAACAGGTGTGCACCCACACCCGGGTCACCGGCGGCAGTCCGGACCGCTCCGGCAGGGTCCAGGCGGCGTCGATGCCGTGCTCGAGCAGCGGGCCGCCCAGGCCACGTCCGATCGCCCGGGCGGCGAGCCCGAAATAGCGGATCTCGACGTGCGTGCCGTCCGGCTCGAGCGCGGGCTGCAGGTGGACGTAGCCCGCCGGGACGCCCGCGTCGTACAGGATCCAGAACTCGGTGCCCGGGACGGACAGCTCGGCCGTCCACTTCTCGCGGCTCCAGCCCAGCCGGTCGGTCCAGTGCCAGGGGCCGCCGATCAGGCCGTAGAGGAACCGGGCGTACTCGGGGTCGATGCCGGTGGCCCGGTCGAGCCGGACGCCGTCCGGCAACCGCCGCGGGGGCCGCGCGCCGGGCCGGAACATCTGCAGCGACCAGGTGGTGACGTTCATCGGCTCCTCGGAGGACGCGGGACGGGCTGGCTTCGCATCGTAGCGGGGCACCCGGAGGCGCTGTGTTACAGGAATGCGTCAGTCGTCCCCGACCGGCGTCTCCCGCACCCGGGAGAATTCTCCGCGCGCACCTGGATGGAGCCGATCTATGCTCCCGGAACCGGCTGAACGCCGGACAATTCCACGCGTCGGCATTGACTAACCCGGCGATGAACGCCATGGTCTGCCTAGTTGACTTCATTCGGAAGGCGCAAGGATGTACACAACCACAGCGATCGGTCGTCGACGGTGTCCGGCTGGCGCACGAGAGTCAAGGCAGGAGCCCTGATATGCCCGTCGTCCCCCTCAAGGAGCAGTTACTGCGGCGCAAGCCGATCGTCTTCAAGTCCCACCTGCACAGCGGCGAGGAACTGCCCCGGACACTGACCACCTTTCAACTGACCATGTTCGGCGTCGGTGCCACCGTCGGCACCGGCGTTTTCTTCGTACTGAGCGAGTCCGTGCCCAAGGCGGGCGCGGCGGTGCTGATCTCATTCGTCGTCGCGGCCATCGCGGCCGGCCTGTCGGCCCTGTGCTACGCCGAGCTCTCCTCGGCGATCCCGGTCAGCGGCTCGACCTACTCGTACTCCTACCACGCGCTCGGTGAGTTGGCCGCGGTCGGTGTGGCCGCCTGCGTGCTGCTGGAGTACGGCGTCTCGGCCTCCGCGGTCGCGGTCGGCTGGAGCGGCTACTTCAACAAGCTGCTGCAGAACCTGTTCGGATTCGAGCTGCCGACCGCGTTGTCGGTCTCGTTCGTGCCGGGCTTCGACGGCGAGGCGACCGGCGGCATCATCAATCTGCCGGCCGTGGTGCTGGTGCTGATGTGCATGTTCCTGCTGCTACGGGGCGCGTCCGAGTCCGCCAAGGTCAACACGATCATGGTGCTGATCAAGGTGGGCGTTCTGATCCTGTTCTCGATCATCGCGATGACGGCCTGGGAGGCCGACCACTTCGCCAACTTCTTCCAGTACGGCGCGGCCGGCATCAGTGCCGCGGCCGGGGCGATCTTCTTCTCCTTCATCGGATTGGACGCCGTGGCGACCGCCGGTGAAGAGGTGAAGGATCCGCAGCGGGCGCTGCCGCGCGCCATCATCGGGGCGCTGTTCATCGTGACCGCGATCTACCTCCTGGTGGCGATCGCCGGCCTGGCGGCCAAGCCGGTCGAGTGGTTCGACACGCCGGACGCGCAGAACGCCGGCCTGGCCAAGATCCTCGACGACGTGACCGGGAGCCCGATTTGGAGCACCGTGCTGGCCGCCGGCGCGGTGATCTCGATCTTCTCGGTCACCCTGGTGACCCTGTACGGCCAGACTCGCGTGCTGTTCGCGATCGCCCGCGACGGCATGGTGCCGCGGCGGTTCCTGAACGTGAACCCGAAGACCATGACCCCGACGTTCAACACCATCGTGGTCTCGATCGCGGTGGCCTGCATCGCCGGCTTCGTGCCCGCCGACTACCTGTGGGACACCGTGTCGATCGGCACCCTGGTCGCCTTCTCCGTGGTGGCCATCTCGGTCATCGTGCTGCGCCGCACGCACGGGCACCTGGACCGTCCGTTCAAGGTTCCGTCTTACCCGTTGGTGCCGATCCTGACCGTGGTCGCCTGCGCCTACATTCTGTGGGGCCTGCACTGGAGCACCTGGCTGATCTTCGGGTGCTGGCTGGTCGTGGTGTTCACTTTCTACTGGTTCTACGGCCGCAAGCACGCAACGCTCAACCACTACGTCGCGGACGATGAGATCGCGGAGACGCGTGGCCGCAAGGAGGACGAATGACCTACGTCGTCGGGTACAGCCCGCACAAGGACGACGGGAGCGCGCTCGAACTGGCCTGCCAGCTCGCCCGCTCCGAGTCGGACCAGGTGCACGCGGTCACGGTCGTGCCGCGCGGCTGGGGCAACCCGCTGGCCGGGGACACCGACCGGGAGTTCGAGCAGTGGGCCGCCGCCGAGGGGGAGGCCAGCGCCGATCTGGCGATGCGTCATCTCGGCGAGCAGCCCGAGGTCGAGGCGACCGCGAGCTGGATCACCGGACGGTCCGTACCGCAGGCGCTGCTGGAACGCGCCACGGAGTTGGACGCGTCGATCCTGGTGGTCGGATCGGGGGAGGACACCGCCGACGGGCAGGTGTCGCTGACCTCGAAGACCTCGCGGTTGGTGCACTCCTCCGACGTCCCGATCGCGATCGCCCCGCGCGGGTACGACTGCGGTGGCGGACGGATCACCCGGGTGACGGTCGGCTTCCGCGACGATGACACCGCCTGGTCGCTGCTGGAGAAGGTCGCCAGGATCTGCCGGCGGGTGAACGCGCAACTGCGGGTGGTCACCTTCGTGGTGAGGCCGCGGCGGATGGCGACCACCACGGTGAGCCACGCCGAGGACCAGATCCTGCAGCAGTGGGTGAACCAGGTGACCAACGCCCAGGTGGAGGCCGCCGACTTCCTGGCCTCGCAGGGCTTCGACGGCGACGACGTCGAACTCCTGCTGGCCGAGGGCGACAGCTGGAAGGAAGCCATCCAGACGCTGTCGTGGCAGGCGGGCGACATCCTGGTCGTCGGCTCCTCCTCGACGCATCAGCTCTCGCAGGTGTTCCTGGGTTCCAGCGCGTCCAAGATCGTCCGGTTGTCACCGGTCCCGGTCGTGGTGGTTCCCTGACCGACTCCCGGTCTCGTTGGTCGAGCCTGTCGAAACCCTGAGGGGTCTCGACAGGCTCGATCGGCGTTTTGGCCGCTGTTTCTCACCCGGCCGAGGCGATCCGGTCCGGTGGCGGTGGCGGTGGCGCGAGCCGGCGTCCCAGCGGGTGCTCGGTGACGCTCGCCAGGGATTGCGCCGCCACTGCGCCGGCGGACGGGCCGCGCTCGGCGTGCCGGACGGCGGCCGCCCGGGCCTTGACCGGATCGCGGTTCCGGATCGCACGGACGATCCGGCGGTGGTCCGGCCGTGGGTCGGGGTGGCTGGACGAGCCGGCGTCGGCCAGCGGCAGGCTGCGGTGCAGTTCGAGCAGCAACGGCGTCCGGGCCGCCTCGAAGACCAGCCTGGCAATTTACTCGTTTAGCGATTAAATTGCCGGGATGGCATCCCCGCAGGCACGGCACTGGCGCTCCGCCGCCGACGCGCTGGCCATGCTGCGCCGCCGGCAGGCGATGACCAGGACGGAGCTGGCGGGCGCCCTCGGGCTGCGCAGCGGCCCGGCGTCCGACCTGGTGAAACGGCTCACGCGGGCCGGACTGCTCTCCGAGCGGCCGGCCGCCCAACAGGGCCCCGGGCGCCCGACCACCACGCTGCACGGCCATCCGGACGGCCCGGTCGCAGTCGTGCTGGATCTGCGGCACGGCGACTGGCGGCTCGGTGTCTGCGATGCCGCGGGCGCGATCGAGGTCCGGGAGGCAGACCGGCACGACGGATCGGACCCGGAGGCCCTGCTGGCCACACTCGGCCGCAAGGTCGGGTCTCTCGCCGGCACACTCGGCGACCGCGCCGTGGGGGTGGGCGTCGCGATCCCGGGGCTCGCGCTCGACGGCCGGCTGACCGTGACGATGCTCGACTGGCGTGAGGTCGACGGTGCTGCCCTGATCTCGGCCGTGGACGTCCCGGTGCTGATCGGGAACGACGCGACCATGGCCGCCGTTGCCGAGGCGCGCTGGCATCCGGGCGACTCGGCCACGCTGTTGCACATCGTGGTGGAGGTCGGCGTCGGCGGCGCATTCGTGACCGACGGACGACCGGCCCCCAGCGCGCATGGCATGCACGGCGAGTTCGGGCACCTGCCGTTCGGCGACCCCGGGACCGTCTGTCCCTGCGGCGCCTATGGTTGCTGGAACACCCCGTTCGACGTCCTGGAGATCGCCCGCCGCACCGGCCTGCGGCCCGGGAGCGACCCGCGCGCCTGGCTGCATCGGCTGTACGCGAACCCGGACGAGTCGCCGACAGTCGGGGAGGTCGTGACGTTCCTGGCCGCCGAACTGGGACGCGGTATCGCGGGACTGGTGAACGCCCTGGACCCCGGACTGGTCACCCTGGGC
>JAGPGQ010000174.1:6973-8183 GCA_018055925.1 Micropruina sp. | reverse complement strand
CGACTACGGGCATCCGGCGGTCTCGACCCAGCGGGCCGTGCAGCAACTCGGCATGCGGGTCGCCCGGACCGACACCCAGGGCTCGATCGCCATCGGCCGCGTGGGAGAGACATTCACCGTGACGACGCAGCGCTGAGCCCGCTCCGCCCGGGTCGCATGTGGCTGCCCGGACCGGATGTCGGTGTGGCCTGGCATGCTGAACCACGTGACCTCGACGTTCGCCACCGCGACTCTGATCCAAGGCCCGGAGTCCCTGCTCGCGGAGCGAGCCGTGCGAGCCCTGATCGACCGGGCCGTCGCCGAGCGCCCCGACGCCACCGTCACCCACGTGCAGGCTGCCGAGCTCGATCGGGGGGCGCTGGCCGAGATGACCGGCGGCTCGCTGTTCTCCACCGCGGCCGTCGCGGTCATCGAGCAGTTGGGCGATCTGCCGGCCGAGTTGTTCGACGACCTGGTCGCCCTGGTGCAGACGCCGCCGGCCGAGGTCACCCTGATCCTGGTGCATGAGGGCGGGGCCAAGGGTCGTGGCCTGCTCGACCGCGTCCGCAAGGCTGGCGCCGAGATCGTCGAGGCGAAGGCGGTCAAGGCATGGGAGCTGCCGCAGTTCGTGTCGGCCGAGGTCCGGCAGCGTGGCGGACGGATCGACCGGGCCACCGCCGAGGCGCTCGTCGCCGCCGTCGGCAGCGACCTACGGGCCGTCGCCGCGGCTGTCGTGCAGTTGCTGGACGACGCCGAGCGGCCGGTGCTCACGCTGCCCGACGTGCAGCGCTACTTTGCGGGGCGCGCCGACGTGAGCGGGTTCGCGGTGGCGGATCACTGCCTGGACGGCAACCGCGAGGCGGCCCTGGGCAGTCTGCGGTGGGCCCTCGAGACCGGTGTTGCCCCGGTGCTGCTGACCAGCGCCCTGGCGTCCGGCCTGCGCAACCTGGGCAAGTACCTCGGCGTCCGGGACGAGCGGCTGCGCGAGTTCGAGCTGGCGAAACGGATCGGGGTGCCGCCCTGGAAGGTGAAGGACCTGAACCGCCAGGCCAGGGGCTGGACGGAGCCGGCGGTCGCCGAGGCGATCCGGGCGACGGCGCTGGCCGACGCCGAGGTCAAAGGCGCCTCGGGTGATGCCGCGTTCGCGCTCGACATGCTGGTGCTGCGGGTGATCGGCTGCCGGGCACGAGCCCGGCGCGGCGGTTGAGGGGCGCTAGTGCCGCGGCCATCG
>JAGPGQ010000174.1:1517-6873 GCA_018055925.1 Micropruina sp. | reverse complement strand
CGACGCCGAGGTCAAAGGCGCCTCGGGTGATGCCGCGTTCGCGCTCGACATGCTGGTGCTGCGGGTGATCGGCTGCCGGGCACGAGCCCGGCGCGGCGGTTGAGGGGCGCTAGTGCCGCGGCCATCGACGTTCGTCCTGGCGGGCGGCGTCCGGTCGGATGCCTCGCGAGGCCGACGAGGGAGTCATGCCGGGTCGTGTGGTGACTGAGGAGAACGTGGCGAGGCGTCGTCCGGGCGTCGCGCAGCGGGCGAAGGTCGGTGGCTGTGGCACGAGATTACAAAGGAGGGCGGAACCCGTCCGGCGAAGGGGGGAGTATCGCTCGGACGGGTTCCGCGCCATGGGTGGGGGGTCGTGCGTCTCGATCCCGGCGAACGCTCAGCGCTTGACGGAGATGTGGACGTGGTCGAGGTGGTTGGCGGTCGCGCCGCCGCGGTTGGCCATCGAGCGCCAGCGCGGGGTCTGCACGGTCCAGATCTTCTTGCGGAAGATCACGTAGTGGATCTTGTACTTCTTGGCGTTCTTCTTGTTGGCGAAGAACTTCGCGATGCGCCAGCCGACCGCCTTGTACTTCTTCGTCTTCCACTTGGGAATCATGACGTCGACGGCGCGGCCACCGGGATGATCGCCCGACCAACGGCTGCCGGCGCGCCAGCCGCCGATGCGCTTGATCTGCCGCCACTCGTTGCGCACCTTGTTGGCGACCCTCTTCGCCTTCTTGGTGAGCTTCTTGTAGCCGGCGACCTTCGCCTTGGGGCCCTTCGGCTTGGGTACGGGCTGGGTGACGCCCGCGGGAGCCGTCCGGGCCTGCACCGTCGAGGCCGGAGCCGAGTCGGCTCGGGCGGGGGCCGCCACGACGATGAGTCCGGCGCTCACGGCGAGCGAGGCGACGGCCGAGACGGACGTCACCGCCAGGCGCTTGTGGTGGTTCATGGGCTTCCCGTCACGGTCGACTGAATTTTCTGAGGAAACCTAACCACATTCTCAGGAAAGGTGCAATTCGCTCAGGTTCGTCACGGGACGCGCGAACGCCGCTCGACGAGTCGAGCGGCGTTGAAGGTTGGTCAGGTCAGAGCGCGGCAGCCTGGGCGGCGATCGCGGACTTGCGATTCGCGGCCTGGTTGCTGTGGATGACGCCCTTCGAGGCGGCCTTGTCGAGCGCGCGGCAGGCGGCCCGGGCCAGCGTCTGCGCCTTCTCGGCGTCGCCGGCGGCCGCGGCCTCGCGGAACCTGCGCACGTGGGTGCGCAGCGTCGACTTGACGGCCTTGTTGCGCTGACGAGCCTTCTCGTTCGTCTTGATGCGCTTCATCTGAGACTTGATGTTCGCCACTGCAAACCTTCAGTAGTTGTGTCCTGGGTGAGTGCGCCCGGTAGCGGGCACAGTGTGCGCCCAGTGACGGGCACAGTTGGCAACCTTATCAGTGGTCGTGAAGACCGCTCAAATCGCGCCCGGCTCCGTCCACTGGGCCACCACCCGCTGTTCGGTGACGTCGGCGTACAGCATCAGGCCCGGGGTCGCGGCCACCTGGATCACCTCGGCGAGCGCGTCCGGGGCGGCGAACTCGGCGTGCCGATTCTGCCGCCCGAGGACGAGCCCGGGGTTGAACAGGACATCGCCGCGGTCGTCGAACACGGCGGCGTAGAACACGCCGAACTCGACCAGTTCCTGAAAGAAGTGACTGCCGTAGGAGAGTTCGGGACGGAACCCGCCCGCGGCGTAGGTGGTCTCGACCACCCCGACGAACCGGTTCAGGTCGGTGAAGTGCGCCGGCACGCCGAGCGACGGCATGGTGGTGCCCCAGCGTCCGGGGCCGAACAGCAGGGCGGATCCCGGCAACGCCCGGTTCAGTTCCCCGATCCGGCGGGCGACGGCATAGCGATCCTGCTGCCCGAGCCGCAGGTAGGCCTCCGGGCGGACGAACACCACCCAGTCGATCGGCAGCCGGACGTTGCCGCCCATGAAGTTGCCGCGGGCGGCCATCAGGCAGCGGTCCTCGATCACCGCGGGGGTGCCGGTCGGGCCGCCCACGCCCCGGGTCTGCAACGGACGGCACTGCACCAGGTTCAGCACCATGGCGCCGTCCCGGTCGGTGTTGATCGTGAACTCGATGTCGACCGGATGCCGGTAGGCGGCGGCGAGCGTTGCGAGCAGGTCGCGCAACAGGTCGGCCAGGCCGGCGTCGGCCAGCAACCGGTTGCAGGCGACCAGCTCGGGCACCCTGCCGGAGCGGCCGAGCTCCCGCATCCGCCGGGCGGCGGAGGCGTCCGGCTCGGCCAGCAGCGCCCAGTCCGGGTCGCCGAGCGCGGCGCGCAACTCGTTCACCGGGATCGTCCGGAGCTCGTCGGAAGCCAGGTCGAGCACGTCGGCGCGGCGCTGCGACCAACGTCCCCGCTCGTCGGGGGCGATCGGGGAGGCGGCCGGATCGGCCAGGCTGACGATCCGGGCGTAGTCGCCGCCGGTGCGGTCCACCGCCCGGGTGCCCAGGCCGGCCACCACCCGCGCCATGCCGCGGTCGGGCAGGCTCGGGTCCCACACGTACAGGCTGGACGAGTTGGCCACCCCCGCGGCCAGGGGGAAGAACAGCTCGCCGTGCAGGTCGCCGGAGACCCGCTGCACCAGGATCGCCATCTGCTCGTCCAGGTCGAGCAGGCCGCGGTCGGCCCGGTAGGCGAGCGCCTGCGGACCCACGGCGCTGGCGTACACCGTGCGCAACGCGTCCTCGAAGGCGGCGAGCCGCTCGGCGGGCGTCCCCTGGTTGACGCAGAACACGCTGTCGTACTTGCCGGCGAACGCGTTGCCGTAGTCGTCCTCGAGCAACGACGACGACCGGACGATGATCGGCGCCTGGCCGTAGTGCTCCAGCACCTGCAGGAAGTCCTCGCGCAGGGTCCGCGGGAACTCGCCGGTGGGGATCGACCGGTGCAGCTCGGCCGCCGCCGCGGCGCCGCCGTCGGCCTTGTGCGCCGTCCACAGCGGCCACCAGCCGTTGCTCACCAGGTAGGTGACGAACACGTCGCTGCCGATGAAGAACGAGTCGTGCGGCTCGAGCCGGCCGGCGAACCCACCGGACGGCTCCTGCTCCAGGATCGCCCGGGCGACCAGCACGCCGAGGCTCTTGCCGCCGATCCGGCCGGTGCCGATCAGCCGGGACGCGACCGCCAGCAGGTCGACCAGCCGCAGGCTGCGCCGGCTCAGCTCGGCCATCCGGCCGCGGGCGCCGACCATCACCTCCAGCAGCGTCTGCCGGGCGGTCTCCTGCTCGTCCGGGGTGCCCGACAGGGCCGTCCAGGCGTCGTCCACCACGGTGTGCCAGACCTCGGGCCGGTCGACCCGGCGGGCCAGCGACGCGAACAACTGAGTGGTGGCCGCCGAGGAGGTGATCGACAGCGCGCGGCCGCCGCTCAGCCGGTGCGGGAAGAACATCGTGGGGGAGTGCCGCTGCCACACCTTCAGCGGCTGCACGTACAGCGCGTCGTCGATCCGGTGCAGGTCGAGCAGCACCTGGGTGGTCTCCCGGATGGCCGCCACCGTGGCGTAGGTGTGCCGGTTCCGGAGCAGCGGGAAGTAGGCGATCGTGTCGAGTTCGAACAGGTACGGGCAGGTGGCCCGGAAGAAGTTCGCCACCATCAGGTCGGAGCGCCAGGCCAGGTGCAGGTCGCTGAGCGGGTCGATCACGTAGAACCCGTACCGGCCGATCTCGGCGAGCACGGCATGCACGGCGATCGCGAACCGCTCGAACCCCTCACCGGGGTCGATCACCCGCACCTCGACGCCGGCGAGATCCGCCAGCAGCGGGGGGCGCCGGCCGAAGCTGAGGTAGATCACCCGCCGGCCGTCGGCCAGCGCCCGGGCCACGAACGGCTCCGCGACCTGCTGGAAGTCGGCCACCGACTCGACCTGCCAGACGACGTTGTCGCCGATCCGCAGGTCGTCGATGGTGACGTCCAGGCCGGGGATGCCGGTGCTGGCCCGCTGCATGAGGCTCAGATCACGCCCATGGCCACCATGGCGTCGGCCACCTTGATGTAGCCGGCCAGGTTGGCGCCGACCACGTAGTCGCCGGGGCTGCCGAACTCCTCGGCGGTGTTCAGGCACCGGTCGTGGATGTCGTACATGATCTGCTCCAGCCGCCCGGCCGTGGTCTCGAAGTCCCAGGCGTCCCGGCTGGCGTTCTGCTGCATCTCCAGCGCGCTGGTGGCCACGCCGCCGGCGTTGGACGCCTTGCCCGGCGCGAACAGCACGCCCGCGTCGCGCAGCACGTTCACCGCGCCCGGGGTGCACGGCATGTTGGCGCCCTCGGCGACCAGCCGCACGCCGTTGCCGACCAGGGTGCGGGCGTGGTCCTCGTCCAGTTCGTTCTGGGTGGCGCACGGCAGCGCCACGTCGCACGGCACGTCCCACACCGAGCCGGACGAGACCACCCGCGCCCGGGAGCCGACCTCGGTGGCATAGTCGGAGATCCGGCCGCGCCGGATCTCCTTGACGTCCTTCAGCACCTCCAGGTCGATGCCCGCCTCGTCCACCACGTAGCCGGAGGAGTCCGACACCGCGATCACCCGGGCGCCCAGCTGCTGCGCCTTCTCGACCGCGTAGATCGCCACGTTGCCCGAGCCCGAGACCACCACGGTGCGGCCGCCGAAGTCCTCGCCCTGATGCCGCAGCATGGCGTCGGCGAAGTGCACGGTGCCGTAGCCGGTCGCCTCGGTGCGGGCCCGGGAGCCGCCCCAGCTGACGCCCTTGCCGGTGAGCACACCCGACTCGTAGCGGGTGGTGATCCGCTTGTACTGCCCGAACAGGTAGCCGATCTCGCGGGCGCCCACGCCGATGTCGCCGGCCGGCACGTCCACGTACTCGCCCAGGTGCCGGTACAGCTCGGTCATGAACGACTGGCAGAAACGCATCACCTCGTTGTCGGAGCGGCCCTTCGGGTCGAAGTCCGAACCGCCCTTGCCGCCACCGATCGGCATGCCGGTGAGCGAGTTCTTGAACACCTGCTCGAAGCCCAGGAACTTCACGATCGACAGGTTGACGCTGGGGTGGAACCGCAGGCCGCCCTTGTACGGGCCGAGGGCCGAGTTGAACTGCACCCGGAAGCCCCGATTGATCTCGACCTGACCGTCGTCGGTCACCCACGGCACCCGGAAGATGACCTGCCGCTCGGGTTCGCACATCCGCTGCAGGATCGACCACTGGGCGTACTCGGGGCGTTCCCCGGCCAGCGGCGCCAGGCTGTGCATGACCTCGAACACGGCCTGATGGAACTCCGGTTCGCCCGGGTTGCGGGCCAGCACGATGTCGAACATGGGCTGGAAGTTCGGATGAAGTGCGTTCGTCACAAGGCAGAACCATAGATGGCC